>NZ_PCOH01000029.1:0-58907 GCF_002976445.1 Bacillus sp. MYb56 | reverse complement strand
AGCTGTTTGGAATAAAAAGAAGGCTTGAGCCGGATGTTTGGAAACGGACAAGTCCAGTTCTTAGGGGAGAAAGAGTCCGTGAGGACTCCGACTTACCCGACCTCAATAATAATCACGATATGATAAAACGTAGTTTATATTATTGGGGAAAATTATACACATCCCAATTACAAAAGGGCATGCCATATAGCTCACTGCATAAAACCATCACCATAAATTTATTAAACTTCATAATGTTTTCAGAACAAAACGCCTTCCATTCAACGAGTATATTATGGAATACACAACAACAGAAACTCCTAAGTGACGACATAGAAATTCACATTGTAGAAATCCCAAAGTTAACAGAACAATGGCATGAAGAAAAAGTAAATCCGTGGAAAGATCCATTTGTTCGTTGGCTTTTATTACTTTCAGCAAATGAGGATGAGCACTTAACTAAAACATTGGAGGATATTGCTATGAACCAAGATCCTATTTTACAAAAAGCGATAAATAAATGGGAACGTATGAGTCAAGATTCTTCTTTCCGACAAGCCTATGACGCAAGGGAGAAAGTTTTAATGGATGAAGCAGCAAAATTCGCCCACGCAGAGACAGAAGGAATAAAAAGAGGAATGGAACAAGGAATAAAAAAAGGGATTGAACAAGGCATTGAAAAGGGTCGAAAAGAAGGGGTTCAGCAGGGGAAAATTCAAATGATTAAAAATATGTATGATCTTGGTATACCACTTGAAACGATTACTAAGGCAAGTAAATTAAGTGTGCATGAGGTTGAGCGTATTTTAGGACATAAATAGTAATAAAAAAGAGCTTGAATGGTTTCAAGCTCTTTTTTATCAACTTTCCTCAATTCTTTCCATCTTCCAAACTAAATTATCTGGATTGTTTTTCTCTAAAAAGGTTAACATCCACATAGTTTTTCCTTTGTCGTTCATCAACATCACTTTATGGTTTAACTTCCAAGCCACGTCACTAACATAATTAGACATTTTATACATATCTTCTTCTCTCATAAGCTTTTCCTTTTTGATTAATCGTCTCGTTCTATACTCCCTTATTTCTAAGTACATATCAGCATAAGCCACTTCATGCTGCCAAATTATACTACATACATATTTTTTATTCGGACTACTCTTCTTTATATATACAAGTTCATTTTTATAATCCAAATCCAGTACCTTATTGTATGCCTTTTCTAACATCTCTATATCCCAATCACATTCCACAGCTAAACTCTTCATTTCAGTATGAACGATTTGAAGTGCTAATTCTTTTTTCTCTCTATCTGATAAATATGGAAAATCCTTTACACTCCCACACTCTACAAACACATTCATATATTCAGGAAAAATTCGATATTTCTTCTCCCACTGATTTAATAATGAAATATCATCCACACAGTAAATCAAGATAACTTTTTAATAGTCTGTTCTTAACTTTGACATATGTCGCTCGTATAAAGAAGTAATACAGCTCGTTTCTTTTAAAAAAGATATCTCTTCCTCATAGTTACTCGAGGATGTTGATTGTAATATCTCTAGACTGCTTATATTCTCTTTTCTCTTTAGAAAACTTAATCGGATATCTCTTATAATCGGCATTTACTCTCTCCTTCTTAATTCTACGAATATATAATTGATTCTCTAGCGCCAACTAATCAATTTCAACCCATCCCATTCCCATATAGAGAAATAAAAGCCCCACTACAAAAAAGAGCGCACCAATTAAAAAGTAGAACGGTGCACCTCCCTGCAGCGCATCACAAAATAGCCCTAGAATGTTTTGTGATACTACTGTCCATTTATCTTTTTTTGAATCTTTTTCTTTTATTTATTTTACAAACCTATAAATACTTAGACCAATAAAAATGATGCCTATTAATAGGCACCCTACTATGATAAGAATTTCCAAATATAACACTCCATTTAAACCTTGCTATGTACACCCTATTTTAACTAAAAAAGCGAAAGAGAACATCATTTTCTCTTTCATTTTTCTGAAATCGCAATGTGATTTTTTATAGTTAAAATGTTACATTGCATTTCGAACAAAAAGGAGCAGAATTGCCTCTCCTAATTTTCGCATCACATTTTGGACAATATACATATCGTTCTTCTATCTTTTGTCGCTCTATCCTATGTAAGGATACTATTCTCATACTACACATAAATCCAATTAAAATAAGACTAACAATGAGTAGCATCATTCTTGCCCCCTCCCACTACACTTTACCATAAAATAACAAAACCGATTCCTTCATTAAGAATCAGTTTTATACTTACAGTCCTAACTTAGCCTTCGCCCCATCAGGAATTTTATCTATCGTTACTTGCACTTTATCACGCAAGAACTCGCCTCTAGTAAGCACATGCCAGTACGAACCTTTTTGTAATTCATCTACTCCATCGATTGTAACTTCTTTTTCCTTACCATTTTCATCATAAGCTTTCACTTTATATTCACGACCTTTATCTCCACCTAACTCTTTGCCATCTGTATCAATTATTGCATAATGATCCTCTATATCAAGAAAGGGATTCATTTGATCTAGCTTAGCGCTCCCATTTAATAAATATACCGCTCCTGCCATGATGACAAGTAACGATGCAAGGATAAATCTTTTCATCTATATTCCACCTTTCATTATGTTTTTCTATAGGACGTTTCTAAATATAGAGTGTATTTCTTAATAAAAACTTGTACGGTTTCTTAACATTTTCTTAAACTAAAAGGGAACTATTAATTAGCAAGATCAAAAAAATAAAAAGTGACCCTTTACACCATTATTGACATTTTTACACCTATAGTGTAATTTTACACCATACAAGAGAGGAAGATGTATGATGGACAAGCAAGAATTTATTGGATTAGTCAATTCAAAATTAAAACTCATTCGTGTTGAGAGCGATTTATCACAAGATAAAATGTCAGAAATTATTGGTTTATCAAAGAAAACATTAGTAGAAATTGAAAAGGGTAGACGCACGCTAACATGGGCAGGCGCAGTTTGTGTCGTAACACTCTTCGAACAGAGCGATACAGTCCAAATGACATTCGGGGATGATGTGAATGAAATTATAAAAACGATCGCTTTTACACACTACAATACGAACTTCCCGAAGACTTTAGGAGGAAAAGTATGGTGGCGACAAATAAAAGAATTAAACGGTTACCAAATCCAACAAAATATTTTATCACAACATTATAGAATTTTAGATACAGAAGACCGCAGAATATGTCATTCATTCGAATTGGATGAAATTGAACAAAGATTTACGGAAATGGCAAACTCGTCTCAATAAAATAAATTTCGGAGTATAATTCAAATGAAAAAACAGACAAATATCACGATTTTAAATACGTTAATCATTAGCACCTTAGTATTTAATTTGTTTATTTTCACATCGAGAATGAGCTTTTTACCTTGGTATATTGAAGATGGATGGGGATATTTAGGATTATTATTTACATCCTTTATTTTCTTACTTTGCTTCTTTCAATCTTCGAAGCTTCATAAAGATGGAAAGTTAACTACGCTACAAAAGTTCATTCCACTTGCTTCTGCCGCACTTTCAATCTTTGTTCTTATCACTCCATCAAGTGATTTTATGACTATATTAGCCAATCTGATCAATACAATCATATTAACAATTTATATAATTGTATTTCAGACAATGCCTAATGTAAGCAATAAGAAGCTATTACATTAAAGGGGAGAGTTATTCTACAAAATAACTCTCCCTAAGTATAAACCTCTATTCTACTTACTCATCACTGTATTTCTTCTTTGCTTATACAAATAAGCACCACTCGCAATAACAAAAACAATCCCGCCAAAATACGCGCCATACTTTATCGCAACTGCTACAATACTTTCAATATGTTGTCCAAATAAAGAACCGAGCACAAAATAAACAAGTGTCCAAACGAACCCTGTCGTATAGGAATATAAAGCATACGTCTTAAATGACATGTTATTCATTCCAACTAAATACGGCACAATATGTCTTACAACAGGTATGAAATAACTTGTAACTAACGCATAATGACCGTATTTTTCAACCATCTGTTGCGATTTTAAAAGATATTTTGCTTTTTTCTTTTTCATTAGCTTATCAAGTACTTTCGTACCAAATACTTTTCCTATTATATAACCTAAAAAAAGCCCTGATACAACGCCTAAATATGTTAAGACAAAAGCGGGAATTACATTTAATATGCCTAATGATGATACGAAACCACCACTCATTACAATCATTTCATCTGGAATCGGCATACCGATAATACCAAGCCATAAACAAAAAAATAGTGCCCAATAACCATACTGCTCAATGTATGACATTAATTCATGTAGCTCCATTATGCATATGCTCCCCTTAGCTCTTTTTTACAGCTAAAGACGTAAGCTGGTGGGAAATTGAACCACACTTTTTCTAGTGTAATTTCAGGGAAGAAATGCTGTATAAATCCTTTTTTCACAAGTGAATATTGGAATGTAATAAATTCTCCATTCTCATGTATCGTTTCCATTACACTGTTTAAAATGCGCTTTGAAACCTCTTCTGGTAAAGAAGTGAAAGGCAATCCCGATAAGACGTAATCAATACATTCTATATTCAATTGTTCCATATACTTCTTTATATTTTCCGCTGAGCCGTGTATAACAATCACGTTCTGCTCATCTTTAAATTTTCTCTTTAACTCTTTGAAAAATACTTCATTAATTTCAATAAGAAGAAATATTGTCTCCTTCTTCTTTCTCTTTATAATTTCTTTCGTAAAGGCTCCTGTACCAGGCCCTAGCTCTACAATGCATTTCGCTCTATTAAAATCAATTACATCTACCATTTTCTTTGCTAATATCTTTGAACTTGGCGCAATCGCACCAGTATGTTTCGGATGTTTAATAAATTCATTTAAGAATGTTATGAGCTGCATGTAACTTCTCTCCATTCGTTCAATAGTTTTCAACTTGTGTTTAAGTATAACTATCGTTTCTTAACAAAAATTGAGGAGATTTCTTAAGATTTTATGAAGATGAAGGAAATCTCCTTATTTACTATAAGCAGATATGAAAATTGAATTACAAGGATAAACGACTCGAACATATACGAATAAGGCATCTTGTTTATTTACCATGAATGATCATGATCCTACTCCGATTTTGTATAGCGAAGTTACTATTTTTATGTTAGAATCCTCTAAGATATTTGAAATTAGTATAGAAATCATTTTTGGAGGCTTTATGAATAATCAAAACGATAATAAATCAAATGCATTATTTGCAGCTATACAAATAGTGCTACCACTTTTATTACCTATTCTTGTCCCTACATTTTTAATAGTGGGAATGAAAAAGTGGATGCCCGATGAAGTTAAGTATCCAAGCATAATATCATTGTTCGCATTATGTATGGGATTTTTCATAGTAGGAATTCTCTTCTCTATTGTTTTACGTTTATGTAAATTATCTGAGGAAAAATTAAAGGAATTAGGATTTTTAGGATTTACACTTTCGGCTGTTAGCACATTTCTAAGTTTTTATGTAGGTTACTTTTGGTTGGCAGACCTTAACTTCACATCAGTTGAATTATCACCTCATGCCGTATTAATTTTCGCTATTCTATATACCTTGCTATTGGAAGGTATTTTTAAAGTAATGGACATGTTTGATAGTTCGGACGAAAATAAAGCTCACGTATAGACAAAAAAGCATTCGACTAACATGTTAGTCGGATGCTTTTTTACTAAGATAAAACAACTCTTTCATTACTTCGCGCTCACAATCTTATAATAAGAGCGAACTGTTAAGAAGTAATATCCGATATAAATAACGCTGTATACTCCGATACTAATTAGAAGCGGAATCATAATTTCAAATGGTAGTATGTTCCCTAAACCTTTTAATGCAAACAAACTGTGTAGAATTCCGATTACTAGTGGAATTGCAAAGATAAAGCTCACTTGTTTTGCAATAGCTTTTTTCATTTCTTGTTTCGTTACACCGACTTTATGAAGGACAACGTAACGCTCACGATCTGCACTTGCTTCTGTTAGCTGTTTGAAGTAAATAATAGAACCTGTTGCTAGTAAGAATACAAGTCCTAAGAACATTCCGATGAACATCATTAGTCCAGTTGCTTCAAGTCCCATATGGAAACCAGTATAGAAGTCTCTAAATGGTGGTGCCATTTCTGATTCACTAGCTGGCATCACTTTTGTTAATTTTTCTGTTAATACTTTACTGTTTCTTTCATCTTTTACATCAATATTTTTTACAACACGTGTTCCAAATGCTTGCTTCGCCTGTTCATACATTTCATCTGAAACGACAACAACTAATTCACCTAAGTTCGTAATTGCATTATTATTTGCACCTTGGATCGTCAATGTCTTCGTTTCATTTCCAATTTGGAATACCGCTTTATTTCCTTTATATTCAGGGCTAAACTCATACCCTTCAATATAAGAACTATCATATATAAATGCTTCGCCAGTAGCTATATTCACTGTTTCCGCATCGATTTTTTTCGCAAGTTTGTTGAATTCAGATTGAGATATAAATTGATATTTCTCTGAGATACTGTAGTTCATATTAAAGATGAAATCGACTTTAGCTCCTTCAAACTTTCCTTTTACAGGAACCATCTCAACTTCAAATTGATCTTTTACAGGGTGATTCTCTTTCTCTTCAGCAAAAATCGCATTTACTTTCTTATCTAGTTCTGCATCTTTCTTCTCATAAGAGTAGCTGTATGGTGCAACTGCTTTTGATTGTGTAAATGTGTTGTAATACATCGTAACTGACGTACCAACCGCCGTTAATGTTACTGCACTTAAAATAGAAATTGTCGCAAGTGACTTTGCATTTCCTTTAATACGATATAGTAACTGTGACGTCGTTATCATATTCATACCGTTATAAAACGATGATTTATTATTTCTTGCACGTTTCAATACGAATACTGTAAAGAACATAAATAGTAAATACGTACCTAATACTGTCGCAAGTAATATATAAAGTGCGACTGCCATAAAGTTTGCATACATAACTGCCTTCATAAACATTAACGCTAAGAAATAACCTGAGCCGATTAAGAAAACTGAAATTAACGCCATAATTACGGATCCTTTTGGCATTGCTTCTCCTTCACGCTCTGCGCGGAAAAGTTCAATTAACTTAAAGCGATAAATTAAACGATACCCTTGAAGTGATGTATATAAAATAATCACAAAGAAAATAATTGCTGTATCAATAATCGCAGCCATCGGTACTTCAAAATGAACATTTAAGTTTAATCCCATCATACTTACTAGTAGTTCAAGGAATAGTTTCGAAAGGACGCTACCGATCGCAATCCCGATAATTAAAGACATTAATCCCATTAACATATTTTCATAAAAGAGCATTTTACCGATCTGTCTTTTTCGGATACCAAGTAACGAATATAGCCCAACTTCTTTTTTACGTTTTCTTGTAAAGAAACCGTTCGAATATATAATAAACACTGCTACGAAAATGATTAGCATTACACTGGAAACTTGGAATGCACCGCTAATCTTTTTTGATGCTTCCGCTGCTTTTTCCATTTGTGAATTATATTGCAGTGCTTTAAATGTAAAGTAAATTACGATACTAAATATCATAGATGCAAAATATACAAAGTAGTCTTTAAAGTTCCGCTGTATGTTGCGGAGGGCAATGCTAGATAAGGTCATCAGCCATACCTCCAGAAATGGAAGACATTACGTCAACGACTTTTTGGAAGAACTGTTTACGTGTTAATTCACCACGGTGTAATTCTTTATATAACTCACCATCTTTAATGAAAATAACTCGTTTACAATAACTAGCCGCAAACGCATCATGCGTTACCATTAAAATTGTAGAATTATCATATTCATTTAACGACTTCATACTTTCTAATAAATCTGTCGCTGATTTAGAATCAAGTGCTCCAGTCGGCTCGTCCCCAAATATCATACTAGGACTTGTAACGATCGCACGCGATGCTGCACAGCGCTGCTTCTGTCCACCGGATACTTGATATGGGAACTGACTTAAAATATGATCAATACCGAATTTCTTTGAGATTTCAAGAACGCGGCGATCAATCTCACTCGCTTTCACCTTTGATAACGCAAGAGGTAACGCAATATTCTCTTTCACCGTTAACGTATCTAATAAGTTATAATCTTGGAAAATGAAACCTAAATGATCGCGGCGGAATAACGCTAGCTTATCATCGTTCATCTTCACGATATCTTTTCCATCAATTAAAATTTCACCGTCCGTCGCATTATCAATTGTAGAAAGGACATTTAAAAGAGTCGTCTTCCCAGAACCAGAAGGCCCCATAATTCCAACGAACTCCCCTTCTTTTACTTGTAAGTTAATACCTTTTAAAGCTGCAAATTTATTCCCACCTGTGTCATATACTTTTTCAATATTTTTTGCTTCTAACACTGTTTTCATCTCGACATCCCTCATTTCTTCTATTCTCTATTTTCAACTATATACACTCTCTACTCTTACCACTATCGATGTTTCTTACACAAACATGACAGTTATGTAAGGCACATAAGTAAAGACATCAGAATTTAACCTAATGTACTAAAGTACTTTGTTACTATAACATTGGGATATCATGCCATCCATTCATTCTCCTTACAGGAACATTACAATTTTGTAAGGTTAAAAATGCCCCCACAAAGTTGTGCATGAAATGTCGGATGGAGCTATTTCGTTCCTGATATTCTATATACAAAGGAGGTCATATAATGGATTCACTTAAAAATATGAATGCGGCAATGCAGTATATTGAAGACAACCTTACACACGAAATTGATTTTAAAGAAGTCGCAAAAATAGCTTTCTGCTCCGAATATCATTTCAAAAGAATGTTTTCTTTTCTAGCTGGCATATCACTATCAGAATATATTCGCTGTAGACGTCTTACCCTTGCTGCCTTTGAACTAACAGATAGCAATGCAAAAGTCATTGATGTCGCTATAAAATATGGCTACAACTCACCAGATTCATTTACACGTGCATTTCAAAATTTGCACGGAATAACGCCTTCAGAAGCTCGAAGTACTAGTCGTTCTTTGAAAGCTTATTCACCAATGACCTTCCAACTATCCATTCAAGGAGGAAATGAAATGAACTATCGAATTGAAGAAAAAGGGCCATTTCAAATCATTGGTATACAAAAACGAGTACCGATTGTTTTTAACGGTGTAAACGAAGAAATTGCTTCTATGTGGAAAAGTTTAGACAGCCAATCAATCGAAACATTAAAGTCCCTTTCAAATATTGAACCTACCGGAATTATTAGTGCTTCTACGAATTTTTCTGAAGGAAGAATGGAGGAAAAAGGCGAACTCGATCACTATATTGGAGTAGCCACAACGAAAGATTGTCCAAAGCAATTCAAACAACTTGAAGTCGCAGCTTCAACATGGGCTATATTTGAAGCTGTCGGTCCATTTCCTGATGCATTACAAAATGTGTGGGGACGTATTTATTCCGAATGGTTCCCTTCTTCGAACTATGAACTAGCGGAAGGACCGGAAATATTGTGGAATGAAAGTAAAGACGTATCATCGCCGAATTTCAGAAGCGAGATATGGGTACCTGTTTTAAAAAAGTAATATAAAGGTCTAAAATTTTTCAAAATAAAGAAGCTGCTCTTCCTCTTTAAAGGAAAAGCAGCTTTTTATTTTATACTTCTTCTCGACTCGTTCTTATACAAGAAAATAGTAATAATCGCAAGCACTATAATAACTACCAAAGTAAATACTCTATAGTTCGAGATCGTAGCAGTACCGATTAACAAGGCTGGTATAACAGCCGTAATTAAACCACCAAACATGCCGACAAACGATCCTACACTTTGTTTTACTATTTGAGTTTCTGATACCCAATCATAATAACCAAATCGATTATTAATAAAAATCCCCCATACTGCCGAAAAGAATGAATATGTTATCGGTGTTATTACGATGAAAAGAGAACTCCAAACATCTAGTTTTAACCCTATTATCAGTAATACAGCACTAATAAGTGATGCAGGTATACTTAATGAAAGATTCATAAGAATTTTACTGTCATAAATCATCTTTGGCGCTATAGGCAACGACTTAATAATCCATACATTTTTTCCTTCTAATGACAATGATACACATGTTGTACACGTCATCGAAATCGCTGCTGCAATAGCAAATGGCGCAACCTTTTGCAACAGGGCCTCAATTCCAGGATACGCTATTAATTGACTTGGCCCTACTACAACTATAGCTAGTGCGAAAGCTAGCGCCATCACAACTCCCATTCCGCTATTTACCACATACACTGTAGAAGAAAAGAAACGCTTCAGTTCTTTTTTATACAATGCGGCCAATACACTTTCTTTTCTCATGCTATGAATTTCATAATTTGAAAGCATATGATAAGTGGTAATCTCTGTATTTATTTGCTTATATTTTAACGAAAGGATTTTTACAAAAAGATAATACCAAATAACCGATATCCCAACAAACAGGATGAAAGCTACAATATCAGCATGAACAATTGCTTTTTGAAACATGTTAGCTAATGGATACACTTTAGTTAGTTGCTCTGAAATAATTGCACCTATTCCGTTCATATCATTAAGACTATATTGAGCATTTCCGCTTTTTAGCATAAAGAAACCGAATGTAATAATTACTATAAAACTTAAAGTCGTAGTTATTTTATTCGTATTTTTAAATTTAGAAGCGATTGCCGTAATAGCAGCTCCAAAAATCGCTGCTATTGTTGTTGGAATTAAAGATGCTATAAACATACTGATGAACCACATAAAGTAAAAAGAAACTGATGGCCTCTCATGTATGCCATAAACAACTCCCATTGGTAGCATGATTATGATTGAAAAGATCGTATTCAGCAAATATAAATACAAAAACCTACTTGTAATAACAGTACTTACACGAATCGGTAATGACATTAAAAGATCGTAATCCTTAAAAGCAAAAATCTCTCCATTTGCCTTAAATATAGTGAAAAACAACGTCAATACACTGCTAATAACTAGTGCATAAACTGGGATAATTTCACTTATTCCTAGTCTCACCAATCCATATGCCGAGGCCCCACAATATAGCATTAACATGACACCAACTAAGGCAATAGATGCTGACAGTAAAATCTTATTCTGCTTCTTCTTTTTATCTTTTTCGTATTTAAAAGTATTTAAACCAAGCTGCGTTATCAAGCGGATTTTTAAAAGACCTAGACTACTAATATTCATTAGCAAGCTCCTTCATAAAGAGCTCTTCCAATGATCCTTCCTTTATTAAAGAATTCACTTCCCCTGAAAGTGCTAATTTCCCTCTATTAATCATCGCTATTTTATTACATAACTTCTCCGCCACATCTAAAACATGCGTAGAAAAGAAAATCGCACTTCCCTTTTCACAAAGCTCCTTCATAATACCTTTCAACACTACAGCAGCCTTTGGATCAAGACCAACGAAAGGTTCATCTAAAACTAATAATTTCGGTTTATGCAAAACCGCTGATATAATCGCCACTTTTTGTTTCATACCATGTGAATAAGAAGATATTAAATCACCTAGGTACGGTGTAATCTCAAAAGCATCTCCATACTTTTGTATCTCCTTTTCCCGATCTTTTGCAGACACTTTAAACACATCCGCAACAAAGTTTAAATATTGAATTCCTGTTAATTGCTCATATAAATCTGGATTATCGGGAATATACGCCACTACTCTCTTACATGCAATCGGATCCTTTTTTACTGAATATCCATCAACAAAAATTTCACCCTCTTCAAAATCTATAACTCCAACTAACGACTTAATTGTTGTACTTTTCCCCGCACCGTTATGCCCAATAAATCCAAAGATATCTCCTGCTTGAACAGTAATATTTAACTGATCTACTGCTTTTTTGCCACCTTTGTATGTCTTGCTAAAATTTATAATTTCTAACATGTGATTTCCCCCAAACTATCTTTTTAACTGAATTTTCAGACCTAAAAGCGAAAAATTTACTCAGCGAGCTTTTTCGTTATCCCCACTGAGTATTAAAATTTCTTAATACATAGAAACTATAAATATAAAATTTGACTAGTACAGTTCAATCCCTTATTGCTCACAATTGCATTTCTTTTTTATATAAAACGTAAGAATATAAATTTGTTATGAGGACAGCAACTACTATAATCCCTAGCATCATATAAGATCTCCAATCAGCTGGAGCGAAAACACTTATAATCATAATGAGTCCTAAAGCTACAAATACTTTTCCACTAAATCGATGTGTTTTCCGCCATACTTCTTCATTACTTAACGTCCAAGGATTACGCATCCCAACGAAAAAGTTAGGCTTACACTGCGGTAAATAATTACCCATCACTAAAAATAAAACACCAACTAATAATTCTGGAACTCGATTAATGAATAAATTATATCCTAGTCCACTTGTAATAATATCTATATTTCCTACAAATAGTAGCAATAGTATCCCGTTATTCATCATCATAAAAGCTTTAGAAAATTTCTCGTAATTTGCTTTCCTTGGATCAATCTTTGGTATCACATTTAGAAATACATATAACGCAATCATAATTCCAACCATAGAAATCATTCCGTAAAGTTTAGAAGAATAGCCATCTACCTTACCACCACTCCAATGTGTCGCGATTGTATCCGGCAAATGTGGCCAAGCAAACGCCCATGCGATACAAGTTATAAGAACTAATATAATTGCAAAAAGATGTTTTTTCATTTCCCCTCTTCCCCCTTATTCGTAAACGTAAACACCCAAGTCAATAAATCTTGAAATACAGTTGTGTTTAAAGAGTACATAACGAATTGTCCTCTTTTTTCATCTTGGATAAGTTCAGCATTTTTAAGCGCATTTAGGTGATGAGAAATACTTGGCTTTGTCATATTGAACTGTTCAGCAATTTCGCCAGCTGTTAAATCGCCTTCTTTTAATAAATCTAAAATTTTTCGCCTTGTTGGGTCTGCTAATGCTTTAAATGCTTGA
This sequence comes from Bacillus sp. MYb56, assembly GCF_002976445.1. Taxonomy (NCBI): domain Bacteria; kingdom Bacillati; phylum Bacillota; class Bacilli; order Caryophanales; family Bacillaceae; genus Bacillus; species Bacillus sp. MYb56. The sequence continues at coordinate 45,844 of NZ_PCOH01000029.1, read as the reverse complement.
TTCAATGTCTTTCTTCCTTTCGATAATTAGACATTTAGATATTTATCTAAATGTTAAAATATTTTCAGTTAATTGTCAATTGTATCCTAGCCCTTTTTACTTTTTCCACTTTTGACCTATATTGTTTACTAGCTTATATTTCAACATAATGAAAAGACGAGAAACACATGATACACTATAGCTACAATTGTTTTTTTAGGAGGAATATACATATGTATAAAATTTTAATCGTTGAAGACGATCCAAATATTTCATCATTACTACAATCTCACATTCAAAAATATGGCTATGATGCTGTTGTTGCGGAGAACTTCGATGATATTATGGAATCGTTTAACGCTGTGAAACCACATCTTGTTTTACTTGATGTAAACTTACCGAAATTCGATGGATTCTACTGGTGCCGTCAAATTCGCCATGAATCTACTTGTCCAATTATTTTCATTTCGGCACGCGCAGGTGAAATGGAGCAAATTATGGCGATTGAAAGCGGTGCGGATGATTACATTACAAAACCGTTCCACTACGACGTTGTAATGGCAAAAATTAAAGGGCAATTACGCCGTATTTACGGTGATTATGCACCAAATATTTCTGAGCGTATCGTTGAAGTTGAAGGACTAAAACTATTCCCTGAGCGTCCAGAAATTCATTTCGGCGCTGAGCAAGTTCTTTTAACGAAGAAAGAAGCAATTTTAGCAGAAATGTTGTTATCTAAATTTCCTCGTACAGCGAGTCGTGAAGATTTACTAGCCGCTCTTTGGGACGACGAAAGCTTCGTTGAGGAAAATACATTAAACGTAAACATCACGCGTCTTCGTAAAAAGTTCAATGAGCTTGGTATTGAAAATGCTATTGAAACAGTACGTGGACTTGGGTATCGTTTTAACGCAACTTGGAGTGAATAAGCATGAAACTATTTTTACGTGATCATTTTGCATTTTTCCTACTATATGTATTAAACTTCGGAATCATTTTCGTTCTTTATGATGCAGTAGACGGATTTCAAAATAATAAGTTTTACTTCATCGTTTTAAGTTTATACTTATTCATCTGTTTCCTCGCTTATCGTTACGTTCGTAACCGTAGAATGTATCACAGATTAAGTGAACCACCAGAGAAACTGGAAGATGCGTTTATTGAAAGAGCGACTGCTCCTATGCCACACGGTGTAAACGAGCTCGTTCGTACGCAATATCGTCTATTCCAAAAAGACCTACAAACATTCGAAGTAAAACAGCAAGAACACCAATTATTTATTAACCATTGGGTGCATCAAATGAAAACGCCTGTTTCTGTTATGCAGCTTATGGTGCTTGAAATGGAAGATGAACATTTAATCCCGAAATTCAAAAAAGAATTAGAACGATTAAATCAAGGACTCGATATGGCTTTATATATGGCAAGGCTAAATAACTTCCATGAAGACTTCCATGTTGAGACGATTTCATTAAAAGATGCTGTGACAAAAAATATTAACGGATTGAAAGAATTATTCATTCGAAACGGAGTCTTCCCCGTTTTAGAAGTTCATTCAGATTTAAAGGTTGCTTCTGATGCGAAGTGGCTAAAGTTCATCATTTATCAGTTAATGACAAATGCAGTTCGCTACTCTGGTGAGCGCGGAAAGAAAGTTTTCTTATCAGCTTATCGCAATGGTAAAGATATTATTTTGGAAGTTCGTGACGAAGGCGTTGGTATTCCACAAGAAGATATTCGAAGAGTATTCGAACCTTTTTACACTGGAAAAAACGGTCGTGCATTCGGAGAATCTACTGGTATGGGGCTTTATATTGTAAGTAAAATTTGTGATTATTTAGGTCACTCTGTGAAACTAGACTCTGAAGTTGGTAAAGGAACGACGATTAAAATCATCTTCCACAACGCTGCAAATAATCAAGCAGAAAATACAGAGAAGGTGACCGAAGCATGACCATAACATATGCTAGCAAAATGTATGAGAATTTACTCTCATACATTTTTTGCAATAAGACTACATATCGGCCTGCTAACGGGAGGCATATATTATGACATTTTGGCAGTTTGCATTTAAAAATGTAACGCGCAACTCAAGAGCTTATTTTGCCTATTTTTTAAGCAGTTCCTTTTCCATTGCTGTTTTCTTTTCGTTTGCTGTTTATTTATTTCATCCGAAATTACAAAATTCCAGTATGATCTCTGAAGTTTCAGGATTAATGATTTTTTCAGAAGTTGTCATTGTCTTGTTCTCTTTTTTCTTTTTACTATATTCAATCGGATCGTTTTTAAAAGTACGTAAAAAACAATTCGGCGTTTTGACCGTTTTAGGAATATCAAGAAAACAATTACACCGTCTCATTTTCACTGAAAATATGTTAATTGGTATTTTATCTATCTTTTTCGGTATGCAGTTTGGACTTGTCTTTTCGCAGTTTTTCTTATTAGTAACAGCGAAAATTACACATCTACCAGGGATATATTTATATATCCCTACGAATGCTTTCATTTTAACGACGATTGTGTTTCTTGGTCTCTTTATCGCTGTATCTTCATTTACACCCCTGCTAATTCGTACGAAAAAGACGGTAAACCTTTTAAAAACTAATGCTGGGAAACAAAAGGAAAGAAAACCATCCATATTTATCTCTCTATTTGGCGCTATCTGTTTAATAGGTGGCTACGCTTTAGCGAGCAAACCAATATATTTCGTATCAATAAGCCCACAAATAGGAATGGTTTATATGCTTTCAAGTATTTTCGTCATTCCGGCACTCGTTTCAATCGGAACATATTTCTTCTTTTCGCAAATTAGTTTCTTGCTCATTCACCTGTTGAAAAAGAGACGGAATTTTTATATGAAGCGTATTAATATGCTCTGGATTTCTGATTTAGCTAGCCGCATTCGCTCAAATATTAATATGCTTTTCGTTGTGGCAATGCTATCTACAATTGCTTTTACGATGATTACATTTTTATATGGATTCGGGAAATTTATGAAGCTTGATGTTGAACGAAATTCACCATTCGCATTTTCATATTTCTCATTTGATGAGAATCCATTTACTTCCCAGCACTTAAATTGGCTAGAAAAACAATTAGAAGATGGGCAATTCTCTTACGACAAAATTAAAGTAGATTTATACGCTACGCCTGTAGAAGCGAAAAATAATACAGAAATTTATTATGACACATATGCCATAAAGCAAAGTGACTATAATAAACTCGCTACGTCATTACAATTACAAAAACTATTTATAAATGAGAATGAAACATATGTATTATCTGGAGCAGCATATGTCCCATTATTTACTTCATTCGATCCAAATTACAATAGAACACATATTACACTCGCTAATACAAATTATAAGCTACAAATAAAAGGGATCAAAATAGATAATACCCTCCCGTCTACTTTTGCTTATGAAACATTAGTATTATCTGATTCTGCCGTTAACAATTTACCAACTAACACTAAACATGTGACAGTCTATAATTACAACGTAGAAAACTGGGAAAATACATACGCTATTGCTGATGAGTTTGTAAAACGAGCAGATAAAGACCGCGCGAGTATCAAGCACGAAGGATCTCTCGTTCGTATTTTTGAATCAGGTAACTCTTTATACAGAATCAAATCCGGAAGTGCTTCCTACTTCCTCATTGGTACATTCCTTGGGATCATTTTCTTTATTGGAGCTGGTAGTGTACTGTACTTCCGTATGTATACAGATTTAACAAACGAGCAAGAAAAATATGTAACGATTACGAAGATTGGCTTAACAGAATCAGAAATGAAGCGTTCAGCGACCATTCAACTTGGAATCTTATTTTTCGTTCCATACATTATGGCTTCTATTCATACGATGTTTGCGACAAAGATGTTGCAAGATATTATTAACTTATCATTGTTCGCTGAAATTACGGTTGTACTTGTGATTTTTGGAACAGTTGAGATTATCTTTTTCCTATTAATTCGTTCACTTTATATGCAAAAATTATCGCAACATATTAAGTTTTAAATAAGCAAAAGGTGAGCTTTATGAAAAGAGTATGCGGACCCCCTCATACTCCTTTCACATTAACTCTATTAGGAGGTTTAGGCGCATGACATTTTGGCAGTTTGCATTTAAAAACGTGACGCGGAACGCCAGAGCTTATTTCGCCTATTTTGTAAGTAGTGCGTTTTCCATTGCAATTTTCTTCTCGTTTGCAGTTTATTTATTTCATCCTAAATTGCATATGACAGGCGTGAATGCTGCTCTGAACATATTAATGACAATCTCAGAAGTTGTCATTGTATTCTTTTCATTTTTCTTTTTACTATATTCAATCGGTACTTTCTTAAAAGTACGAAAAAAACAGTTCGGGATTTTAACAGTACTTGGCATATCTCCAAAGCAATTAAAGAGGCTCGTATTTCTAGAAAACATGCTAATTGGTGGCCTATCCATATTTTTCGGCATTCAATTTGGCCTTGTCTTTTCACAGTTCTTTTTATTAGTTACCGCCAAAATTACGCATGTGCCTGGTTTATATTTATATTGGTGGCCTACAGCTGCTATCGTTTTAACTATAATTATCTTTCTTGGACTCTTCATTCTCGTATCATCTTTTACACCGATGCTAATCCGTACGAGAAAAGCTGTACGTCTTTTAAAAGAAGGAACAAAACAAAAAGAAAGAAAAGCATCTGTACTCATCTCTCTCTTTGGTGCGATATGTTTAATATCTGGATATGTTTTAGCAGCAAACCCACTATATTTTATGTCATTAGGAGATATCGCTGGGCTTTTGTACGCTGCCTCCTGTATATTTGTCATCCCATCACTTGCTGCAGCTGGGACATATTTTTTCTTCTCACAAATTAGCTTCTTACTCATTCGCATATTAAAGACGAGAAGAAAATTTTATATGAAACGTATTAATATGCTTTGGGTTTCTGATTTAGCAACTCGGATTCGGACAAATATTAACATGCTCTTTATCGTGACGATGTTATCGACACTCGCTTTTACAATGATTACATTCTTATATGGGTTTGGGAAATTCACAAAGTTTGATGAAATAAGGCAAAACCCTTTCCCGTTTACTTATTTATCACATACTGAAAATACGTTAGCTGATGAACATTTAAACTGGTTAGAGCAAAAATTTAATGAAGAGCACTTTACTTATACAAAATTTAAAACAGACATATATGAAGTATCTTCTGCTGAGGATAACACACAGCTCTATTATGCCATTAAACAAAGTGACTATAATGTACTTGCTAAAGCATTAAATTGGGAAACGCTCACCGTAAGTAATAATGAGTCTTATATCCTTATTAAAGACATAGATGATCAATTCATTGGAACAGTTTTTGATCAAGAAAAGAGAAATACTCTGACACTTACTCAAAACTCTTTACAGCTACAAGTGAAAGAATATAAAAGTTATAACCCTTTCCCGAATAGCTTAATATCACAACTTCTCGTATTATCTGATGAAAATGTAGAAGCCTTATCAACCGCTTCAAAACAGATGAGTCTATATAGCTTCAAAGTTCCAGATTGGGAAAAGGCACATAATATCGGTTCAGCATTTATAACAAAAATTGATAATGACAATGCAGCTATTCAGGCAGAACATCCACCGTTTCATGCAAGTGAAGCAAGCGATTCTCTATACAAAACAAAATTAAATGTTGCTTCGTTTTTCTTAATTGGTACTTTCCTAGGTGTTATTTTCTTTATCGGAGCTGGCAGTGTTCTTTACTTCCGTATGTATACAGATTTAACAAATGAGCAAGAAAAGTATATAACGATTACAAAAATCGGTTTAACAGAAGTCGAAATGAAGCAATCCGCTACAATTCAACTTGCGATTCTTTTCTTTGTTCCTTACATTATGGCATCGATCCATACGATGTTTGCGACAAAGATGTTACAAGAGATATTACATCTATCATTATTCGCTGAGATTACAGTTGTACTTGTAATCTTTGGAACGGTTGAAATTATCTTTTTCCTTTTAATTCGTTCCTTTTATATGCAAAAATTATCACAACATATTAAGTTTTAAAAATAGAAAGGTGATTATTATGGAAGAAGTATTACACATAAAAAACGTCTCAAAAGTGTATGAAGGAAAAGTCCCTCATACTGCTTTAAAAAATATAAATTTACATGTAGATAAAGGAGAATTTGTTGCTATCATGGGACCATCTGGTAGCGGTAAATCTACATTTTTAAACGTTATCTCTACAATTGACTCCCCTACTTCTGGTGATGTCGTGATTAATGGAAAAAAACCGCACACATTTCGTAGAGAGAAACTAGCTATTTTCCGCCGCCAAGAGTTAGGGTTTGTTTTCCAAAACTTTAACCTATTAGATACACTAACAATCGGTGAAAATATCGTACTGCCTTTAACTTTAGATAATGTTCCTTTAAAAGAAATGGACGAAAAGCTCGATAACATTTCAAAGAAACTTGGAATTGATCATATTTTGGACAAGCGTATTTTTGAAGTTTCTGGAGGACAAGCACAGCGTACCGCGGTAGCACGCGCTGTTATTCATCATCCGTCACTTCTACTTGCGGATGAACCGACAGGAAACTTAGATTCTAAAGCAGCAATTGATGTAATGGAGCTATTTACGAAATTAAATAAAGAAGAGGATGCCACAATTTTAATGGTTACTCATGATCCGTTTGCAGCAAGTTATTGTAACCGCGTTATTTTCATTAAAGATGGTGGGCTTTACAATGAATTACACCGCGGACTATATCGCGAGAAATTTTATCAAGAAATATTAGATGTTTTAGCATTATTAGGAGGAAGGCGTGGATGACGTTTTGGCAATTTGCATTTAAAAATGTCTCGCGTAATTCTAAAGCATATTTTGCTTATTTTGTAAGTAGTGCTTTTTCTATTATGGTTTTCTTTTCATTTACTGTATACGCGTATCATCCACGCTTACAAAATGTACAAAGCTTTCAAGAACGGGATCCTCTAATGAACTTAGCGAGTACAGCACAGCTTGTGATTGTTATGTTCTCGTTCTTCTTTCTCTTATATTCAATTGGAACATTTTTAAATGTACGGAAGCAGCAATTCGGGATACTCACGATTCTCGGTATCTCACAGAAACAATTAAAAAGACTGTTATTTACTGAAAACATGATAATCGGGATATTGTCCATCTTTATCGGTATACAAGGTGGCCTAGTGTTCTCTAATTTTTTCTTATTAGTCACTTCAAAATTAACAAGTGCGAAAGGTCTCTATTTATATTGGCCAACAGAAGCGATTATCGTGACAACCGTAACGTTTATCATTTTATTTTTAATCGTTTCTACATTTACACCTATGTTTATTCGGACTCGTAAAACAGTCCATCTTATTAAAGGGAACAAGAAAGTGACAGCCGAAAAAAGGCCGTCTATACTCATTTCGATATTTGCTTTAACTTGTTTAGGGTTATGTTATTATATTGCTGGTTATCCACAAGGCTACGTAACCGAAAAAAATGTGCAAAACGGATCTGTCTTCTTTATTATATTATCTATTTTGCCACTCGTAGTAGTCGGAACATATTTTTTCTTTTCACAAACATTTCTTCTTTTTATCTATATTTTAAAGAAACGTAGAAAGTTTTATTTGAAACAAATAAACATGTTATGGATTTCAGACTTAGTTGCTCGTACCCGTAGTAATATTAATGTACTCTTTATCGTTTCTATGCTATCTGCGCTTGCATTTACGATTATTATCGGACTATTTGCTGCGAATAATAATACAAAAGCGTCGATACTAGAGCGATATCCTATTCCCTTCACATACAAATTAGAAGGGGATCATTCCCTTGAACGAAAGCACGTTAATACTATTGAATCCGAACTTTCCAATGCTCATTTTCAATATAAAAAATATAAATTTACGCTTTTAAAAGATAATGCTTCAAAAGAAGAGATTGCAATTATGAAAATGAGTGATTATAACGAAATTGCTAAGCAGTTAAAGAGACCTACAATCACCCTTGATTCAAAAGAAGTTTACATTATTTCTGGCTATTCACCAGAGCTATTAAACCTTGTATCAAATCCATTTGTAAAACAAAATACAATTACGCTTGAATCCAATAAAAAGGAGTTTTATATAAAGGGATTTATTAACAAAGGAATAGCACCACCATTTGCATTAGCAAATTTAGTTATTATGCAAGATTATGCAATCGATACTATGATTCCTCATATTGAAACCATTACAGTTTATAACTACTTCGTGGATAATTGGGAAAATGCAATTATTCCAACGAAAAATATATTAAAAAGTATTAGTAATGACACCGAAAAATATTATGAGGCACATAAAGATGATAAGCATGCATCTCCCGTCCCTTTTAATATTTATACAGCTACTGATGAGTTACTCCATAATAAAGAAAATGCAGTTGCTCAATTCTTTATTTGGGCATTTCTTGGCTTTATCTTCTTTATCGGTGCGGCTAGCGTTTTATACTTCCGTATGTATAACGACTTAACGAATGAAAAACAAAAGTACATTACGATTACAAAACTGGGCTTAACTGAATCAGAAATGTTTCGCTCCGCAACGATTCAATTAGGAATTTTATTTTTCGTTCCTTACATCGTTGCTGGTGTTCACACGTTATTTGCGGTTAAGTTTTTACAAAGCATGTTTTCTTTCTCGTTACTAAAAGAGTTACTGATTGTACTCACCTTTTTCGGGATTATCGAGATTATTTTCTTTTTCTTAATCCGCTCTCTGTACATTAATAAATTATCACAGCATATAAAAATATGAATAAAATAGCCTTGTGCATATTGCACAAGGCTATTTCCAATAGTTTTTAATAATTAGCAGTATCCACCATAGCCGCCGCCATATCCACCATAACCGCCGTAACCACAACCACCGCCGCCTCCGCCGAAGCAGCTAGCACCGATGATAATTAATAAAATAAACAATACGATTAGAAGCGCAAAACCGCCTCCGCAGCCACGTCTACGGTCGCAATCATCATGTCTGCGGTTACAATCATCATGTCTGTGTTCACACTTTTCGCTCATTACTCTATTCCTCCTTTAGTATCATTCATAACAAGTTCAACTTGCTCTAAATGAGGGGATTCCATTTATATTATGTTTTCAGGGCAAATCGGAAGCTTGGCACTCCTAAAAACGGGCTTGTTTCATGAAAAGAGCCCCAACACAAAAAGAGGATACCTTTAAATAGGCACCCCCTTCTTCTAAACAAACATATTAAGTAAAAGCGCAAAGCCGAATGCAATAAATGATAACAATGTCTCCAGCACCGTCCACGTTTTAAACGTTTCTTTTACTGTCAAACCTAAATACTCTTTTACAAGCCAGAATCCTGCATCATTTACGTGAGAAAACATTAATGAACCTGCACCGGTTGCAATAACGAGTAATTCTAAATTTACACCAGACATGTGCTGAATAACCGGTGAAACAATTCCAGCTGCTGTCGTTAATGCTACAGTAGCTGAACCTGTTGCAATTCGGATTAATCCCGCTACCATGAACGCTAAGACGATTGGTGATAATGAAATATGTTCTGCCATTTGAGCGATGGCTGTTCCAACGCCGCTTTCAATTAATATTTGTTTAAATCCACCGCCTGCACCAATTATTAAAATAATGGAACCGACAGGTAGTAAACTTTCATCTGTTAATTTTTTAATCATCTTTTTATTAATTCCTTGTTTTATACCAAGCAAATAAAACGCTGCGAAACATGAAATAAGTAAAGCGATTACCGGACTTCCTACAAATACTAAAAATTCAGTTATTTTTTTCGGTAATGAAATATATGGTGCGACTACTGATAAAATCATTAAAACTACTGGTAATAAAATGATAAAGAATGAAGCTTTACGACTTGGCAAATCAGTAGATACTGTCGTAACTCGAACAAGCTCCGGTTCATTTTCAGGTATAACCCTCTTATGTACCCACTTTGCAAATACCGGTCCTGCGATAATTGCTGTTGGTAACGCGATAATTAATGAATACAATAGTACCTTTCCTAAATTCGCGTTATAAATCCCGATTGCTGTCATCGCACCTGGATGCGGCGGCACTAGCCCATGTACAATCGATAATCCAGCAATAACAGGTAAAGCAATTAACAATATATTTTGTTTCGTTGTTTTTCGAATTGAAATAACAAGTGGTAATAAAATGACGATTCCCACTTCAAAAAACACTGGAATCCCTATAACAAATCCGGCGAATAACATAGCCCAAGGTAATTTTTTCACCCCGAAGAATCGAATGAAGAAATCTGCTACTTGCATGCCAGCCCCTGAATCAGACATCATTTCCCCTAAAATTGTTCCGAGAGCCAAAATACCAACTAAATGCCCTAGTACACTACCAACACCAGTTTCATAGGCAGTAACAATTTTGGTCAAGTTCAACCCAGACATAATAGCTAAAAATAGACTAGCAACTGTTAAACTAATAAACGCATGCCATTTCCACCATGATACCCCTAAAATAACAATTGCGATCGCAATTAACGTGACGATTAATAAGTATATATCCATATCCCATTCCCCTTCGATATGAAATTTTTTTACAAAAAAAGAGGGAATTGGTCCCTCTTCATTTTTTACACATCATAATTTACAACGTAATGCTGCATTTCCGTATTGTAGTAGCCTTCACTATATTCAATTACTTCGCCAACTTCATCGTAAGAATAGCGCATACGTTTTAATAACGCTGTTCCCTCTTTTTCTCCTAACGCTTCTGCAACGAAATTAGGCGCAAATCCAACAGCGAATTCATCTCTGAAGTTTTCTAAATGTATACCACGGTCTTCAACTAAATCGTAAAGCGATTGTAAGTCAAAGTCCGCTAAGTCTGTACTTGCCATTTGTGCTGAGAAATAGTGCGTATAATGAATGTACGGAGTATCATTTAAAGCATATAGACGCTCAATACGAAAACTCTCTTTACCAAACAAACGAAATGGTACTGTTCCTTCCTCATTATGAACCACTTCTGCCTTTAGCAATTTCTTTTGTACTTTATAGCCTTCTTCCACTAACACTTCTGTAAATTTCTTTCCCTTTGAAAGCTTTGTCGCAGAAGTATTTCGAATGACTTTCGTTCCTTTACCACTTTTCTTTTCTAAATACCCTTCTTGAACGAGTTCTTTAATTGCGTTTCGCACTGTAATTTTACTCACTTTGAACTCTTCTTCTAATTGTGGTTCAGAAGGAATATTTGTATGAATGGCATAAACACCATGTAATATTCGATCACGAATAATATTTTTAATTTGTAAATATAATGGACCTCTTTTTCTCGTTACGTTCACCGTTACACCCACTACCTTTCTACATCACCTACTGATGCCGTCATTGCCCGGAGTATATCTTTCTCTGATGACATTGGCGTATCACCGACGATTGTATGTGCAAGCATTCCAGCTGCTGACGCAAATGAAACAGCTTTCTCTGGTGCAAACTCTTCTATCTCGCCATGAATAATTCCGCTCGTATAAGCATCTCCAGCACCTATTCTATCATATACAGAAAACGTAAGTGTTTTGGCAAAAGTGAACGTCCCATCTTTACATATGAATCCGCGAAGTGAGTGTGTATTATCACTATTAATAGAGCGATGCGTTCCCGCAATCGTAGCGATATTATATATTTCAGCGACTTTTGGAATAAGATCAACAAGCTGTGCTTCTCGCTCCGTCTCTTCCGTTTTCATTCCGAGAACAAACATCGCATCTTTTTCATTCATCATAACAATATCAGCAAGTCCCAGCATTTCTTCATAATGCGGTTTCGCCTGTTCATACCCATCTTCTCCCCAAAGCGATGGACGATAATTACAATCAAAGACAACAGTGCCTCCATTTTCTTTAACTGCCTTCGCCAAAGATTTCATATGATGGCGCACAGTATCATTCATCGCAAGGGTAATCCCGCAAAAATGAACGATATCAATTTCTTTTGCGATTTCTTCAAATTGGTACATCTCTTCACATGCCGTATTGAAACTACTTTCTAATCGGTTAGAATACGTAACGCGGCTTGCGCGTGCGCCAAATCCATTTTCCAAAAAGTACATGCCCACATATTTACCGCCTCTTGAAACAAACGGTGCCTGAATGCCTAACTTTTGAATATGTGATACCGCAGCATCCCCAACAGAGTTTTCCGGTAAAGTTGAAATAAGAAAACCTTCATGCCCTAGATGAGAAAGTGCTGCTGCAACGTTCACACCTGTACCAGAAAATGAGTAATTTAAGGAGTTTGCTTGCGATAGCAATTCATACCCTGGCACTTGCAGGCGCATCATAACTTCACCGAATGCTGCAATTTTCTTACGCATATTGATCAACTAACTTCTTCACGACCGCTAGTAATTCACGAACATCTTCTGTTTTCGTATTGCCAGTTTCTTTATCAATAATAGAAGAGTACACGTGCGGGATAACTTGTTCTACGTTTGCTTCTAATGCAATACGTACAATTGTTTCAAAGTTTTCTTTATCAATTCCGCCTGTTGGCTCTAATGCAAATCCTTCTTCCGCACATGCTTTCGCAACAGCGCGATATTCTTCTTCATGAGCCAAGCCTTTCATTGGGAAGTATTTCAATGAATTCCCGCCCATATCACGTACAAGTGCGATTGCTGTTTTAATTGGAACGATTGCTTTTTCTTCCCCAGCCGCACTAATTGGGCCAGTAGAAATATTTACGTAACCTACTTTTCCTGTTGGTGATACTAAACTATTAATCCAGCTATCTTTGCCGCCAAGATTTGCGCGCGTCGCTCCTACTGAAGGGAACACTTGGTTAATATGACTACCAGGATAATGCTTCGCAATTTCAGCTACAACTGCCGCTTGGCGATTATCTCCTGCTCCTAGTCCGATTGATACAGCGTCATCAATTTCTTTTCCGTATGCTTTCATCGCTGTAACTGCTTCTTCTACTGTTGGATAATCTTTTGATAACACTCCGACTACTACATAACCTTCTGCGGCTTCAAAAATATCTTTCGCATTTCGGGTATTGTTCGCTAATACATTTAATGCTACGCGGCCTTTATAAAAACGTTTTTGAATGTTTGTCATTTTAGTTTCCCCCTACAATTTCTCTCATTTTTTCTTCAATTACATGTATGTCATCACCTTGAAGTGGACGTGGATCGATATCAAAGAATCCTTGTCTTACTCCGTAATCACGTGTGTAAATTGCGATTTCCCCTTCGCGTAACGCGGTCACAACATCTTTTGCAGTTTTATTTAATTCGTTCTCGTTAATATGAATACGCGCTCTAAAAATTGCTCTTCCAGCTTCATCTTGAACGATCGTTACATTTACACCGTTTAACTCTTTCAGCGGCATAAGTACTTGTAACAACTCTTTTTCTTGTTCGCTCTTATCTTCTTTTACTCCGTACTCATCAAGCGCTTGAAGTAAACCGAAAGTCGTCTCTTTCCCAACTTTCATACTTCTTCCGATGCAATGTAATTGCACTTTTAGCCATTCAATATATTTTCGTTTACCGCCGACAATACCAGAAGTAGGTCCTTCAATCGCCTTTGAACCGCTATAAATGGCTAGGTCTGAATACTTCACGTATTTTTGAATGTCTTCTTCAGCTGCCGCATCAACGATAAGTGGTACATTATTTCGCTGTGCTACTTCCCACGCTTCTTCAACAGAAATCATATTTTTTTGCACTGCATGATGTGATTTCACATAAAGAATAGCTGCTGTATTTTCACCAATTGCATCTTCAATATGCTCCGCTTTTCCTTCATTTGCGTAACCTACTTCAACGAGCTTACCGCCGCCTAAATAAATCATCGTTTCAACAGGAGCACCGTATTGAACGTTATGACCTTTTAACATAATCACTTCGTTTTTCAGGATTACCTCTTGATGAAGTCGTTCACTCTTACGACGATTTCCTTCTGTAACAATACCAGCAATAGAAAGCGCAATTCCACTCGATGCTGAGTTCACAACGACCGCTGCCTCTGAATCTAAAATTCTCGCAATATGGTCTCCCGCTTTATCTACTAAATCGGCAATTTCTACATAATTTTGTCCACCATGCTTCATCGCATCCATCACTGTATTTGTCGGAGCGGATACACCTAAAATACTCATTCTACCGCTCGCATTAATAACTCTTTTTAATCCGTACTTAGCATTCAATGAATGACCCATTGATTACAACCCCTTTCGTATCAATTCTTATTTCAGCAATGCGCTGATCCCCTTCTGAATCAATTAACGTAATCGGTTCATCTTTCACCGTAAATAAAGTTAAGTTTGCAATATCGCCTTCTTGAATACGACCAAGCTCTGGTTTTTTCAGCCACTCTGCCGCATTTTTCGTAACTGCATCAATTACTTCTTCTAGCGGATAACCTAAGTAAAGGAATTTCGAAAGAACGTTAGCCATACTGTAAACTGGACCGTGTATACGATTCTTCCGGTAAATATCTGTACTAATCGTATTAAGGGCAATGCCGTAACGCTTCGCTGCCTCTGCTACTTTAAAAGAAAAACTAGCATTACCATGCCCAACATCTAAATGAACACCGCGTTTCACTGCATCTAATAACACAGATATCGGTTTTCCTTCTTCATCAAATAAATTATTTTCTTTCCCGTTTAAGTAATGTGTAATGACATCATCTTTTTCTAAAAGAGGTACAACTTCCTCTATACGCGGAGGAGCTGAACCGATATGTACCATAATCGGTAATGATGTTTCACAAGATAAAGAACGCGCTACGTGCAGCGGTTCAATTCCGCTATCACAAACGACACTTTTACTCATTCTCGCTTTTAATCCAACGATTACATCTTTATACTTTTCTACTGCATCTATTACTTTCTCTTTATCTATCCATTCCATATTGGATAATTCATCAATTCGTTTCAAACCGATGCGAGAAATATTTAAAAAGGCAAATAAATTCGTTTTTGCCTGTTCTCTACTTTGTACTAAATCTGCGATACGATCAGCTCCGCAGCTTCCCGCATCAACAATTGTCGTTACCCCTTGCTTAACGCCAATTTCATCTACCTCATCGCCATACGGATCAAACTCTGGAAAAGCATGAACGTGCAAATCAATCCATCCACTCGATACGTAAGTACCTGAGTAATCAAGAACCTTTCCACCCTCGCCAGCACCAGCTTTCGTCACCTGTGCGATTTTATTATTTTCAACTACAATGTCAATCTCTTCCCCGTTCACACGCTTCACATTACGTAGCACGAATCGTTCTGTCATTGTATTTCCACCCTTTTCTATAAGAAGCCATAAGAATACGCTTACATTAAAATTTCATTTTATATCTCTTTCACATATTTAGAGTATCACGAAAAAAAAGAAAAGTAAATATAACGTTATAATGTTTAATGGTAAATAAAAAACAATCCACAAAATGTTGATAGTACAGGAAATTATATCAATGATTCGACAAGGAATATCGATTTACCGACAAAAAACGGCAATCTATTTCTTATATGCCAAAAGACTGACCCAAAACGGACCAGCCTTTTTCTCTATTCTTGAACCGTCACAATAACCCCGTCCATATTGTTCCCCGAAATTTCATATTGCTTATTTACTGGAACATTCACGTTCATACGATCTGAAACTTTATAATAAGAAACCGTATATTTCTTACCTTCAACCTCAGTTGAAACTTCTTTTTCCTCTTTTAAAAAGTCCAAATATTCCTCTAACGTAATCTTCTTTTTTTGCATAATTGCGCTATGTGGTAAGCCGACATAACGTATGTGCCACGGCTCATATTGAATGCCCGTAATATCACTTTTATTTTTCGGATAACGTAAAACAAATCCGTGCTTCCATACGTTCTCTTCAATCCATTTTCCTTCAGGAGCTTTCTCCATTTTCTTTTGAGTAGACCCAACGTCGAGTGATAACCCTAAATTATGTTCACTATATCCTGCTGGAAGTGCATAATCAGATCCCATTTCTTTATATAATTTACTTTGTTCTTGAAAATCTCGGTAACCGCTACTCATTAAGAAATGCTGTATTCCATCTTTCCCAGCTGCATCGACAACGTTCAAAAACTTTTTTACAACACCCTTTGATAAGCGAAGATTTCTATCAAATATTACATAGCCCCTTACTAATTCACTATTGTGATTTACATTTATAATATCGGACCTAACACTATCTTTTTTAACCGGGTAATCTTTATTAACTAATAGTAGATCCCCTTTATAAATTTGTTCCTTTGTGACCTCTATCTTTTCAGTGTTCGCGGCTTTTACTTTATTATCTTTTTCTGCAATTTTAACATCGATCTCCTTTTGAAATACTGGTGATATATAAAAGCCTACACATGCTGTACATACTATAAAAAGAGAAATAAATACCCACTTTTTCATTTCTAGTTCCTCCTTAACGTAACTTACGTATAGAATAGAAAAAACTATTAAAATAAAAAGTGGGGTAAAGTTTAAATTTTTATTAAATTGCTTTGCTCTCTTCTTTTGGTAATCTCACTTCAAATATCGTTCTAATTACGTTACTTTCAGCAGAGATTGTCCCATCATGCTGTTCGATAATATTTTTCGCAATAAATAGCCCAAGGCCTGTTCCGCCCTGTTGCTCTGACCTCGCCTTATCACCTGTATAAAACATATCAAATAAATATGGTAAATCTTCTTCTGGAATGCTATCGCCGTAATTAATAATTTGTACAACTACCTCTTCATGATCAATATATCCGTTCACATCAACAAACTTTCCATCGTATCCATAGCGAATCGCATTCGTTAAAAGATTTTCAAATACTCGAGCTAACAATTTCCCGTCACCGTTAATAGGTAAATGCGAATCCATATTCAATCTCGCTTCTAAACCTTTTTTTTCTAATAACGGATATAATTCTTCATCTAACTGTATAAGTAATTCACTTATATCAATTGGTCTTTTTTCAATTTGCAACATGCCATAATTCATTCTCGTTATTTCAAATAATTCATCAATTAAGATTTCAAGCCTTTCGGATTTCGTAAAAGCAATTGTGGAAAAATGTTTAATTTGTTCCTTCGTCAAATTCTCATCTTTAAGAATTAAATCTAAATACCCTAAAACAGATGTTAGCGGCGTTCTTAAATCATGAGCTAAGTTGACAATGAGCTGATCTTTACTACTTTCCGCAAAGTCTCCTCGTTCAACCGCTTCTTTTAATTTTTCACTTGCTACATTAATTTCGCGTGCGATATATCCAAACTCATCATTTGATGAAACACGAACTTGATTTGAAAAATCTCCGTTCGCAAGATGATGAATCCCGTTCGAAATCTCATCAAAATATTTTAAATACGGTCTAGTAAGGAAGAAGAAAAACATAATGGACAGAGGAATAAATACAATTAAAAAGAAATTAATGTCCCCAATTTGTCTTACCATTGAACGAAATTGGGCTAAAGGATCCTCATAACGAACTGCTAATTTATAATAGAGACGTAGCCCCTCATAAATCAAATACGTTACGCCACCAGCTAATATCATACTTAACGCAAATAGCATAATCATCTTCGAGCGAAAGCTTCTCATCGTTTTAGCCATTGAAAGTATAACCTACCCCCCACACTGTTTTTATTAACTTATCCTTTCTTTTATCTTCCCCAAGCTTTTTTCGCAAAGTACGGATATGTACCATAACTGTATTTCCACTTTCGTAATACCCTTCAGCCCATACTTGCTGAAAAATATTTTCCACACTGTACACTTTCTTCGGATGACTTGCTAATACATATAAAATATCAAATTCTTTTGGTGTTAATTCAATTGGCTCTCCGTACACATTTACTGTTCTTCGCTCAGGATCAATAGCGACTCCGCCTATTTCTAAAGCAGATTTATTCTCCGCTACTTTCGGCTGATTTAACGTAAGAAATCTACGCAGTTGTGCATTTACACGTGCAACTAATTCAATCGGTGTAAAAGGTTTCGTCATATAATCATCTGCGCCTAATACAAGACCTGTCACTTTATCAAAATCAGATGTTTTCGCACTTAAGAAAATGATTGGCATGTGGTGCTTGCCGCGAATCTGCCTCGTCACTTCATACCCATCCATTTTCGGCATCATAATATCTAAAACCACTAAGTCAATTGGCTGCGTTTGAATAATATGCATGGCTTCTTCTCCATCAGCTGCTTTAACGACGTGGTAACCCTCTTTTTCTAAATGTATCTCAATTAAATCAGCAATTTCCGCTTCATCATCAGCTATTAAAATTGAAATGCGCTTCATTTTAGTCCCCCTACTTTATTCTGTTTTCATACGCTCGATTTTAAACTAGTCTATCCAATTTGTACACTAAGAAAAGGCTACCCGTAAGAGTAACCTTGATAAATGAAATTATATCGGCGATTTTTTAAATATATCGACTTACCGAAAATTAACGACAAAATCATCCCGCTATTTGCAGGTAGTCAGTACTAATAAAAGCTCCCATTCATCGCTCAAAAATAATCCGCTGCTTTGTTATTTCTTCCAACCTGCCTCGATCTACTTCATACTCACGTTCAATACTTTGCGGTACCCTTACTTTTCCGCCTTCAAGCATCACTTCCGGTGAAATAATATCCCTCTTCCAATGTCTACTAGAAGCAGATATATCTCCAGGAATCGTAAAGTTTGGCAATGAAGCGAGTGCAACATTTTGAGCTCGTGAAATCCCCATTTCTACCATGCCACCGCACCAAACTGGTATGTTATGCTCCATACAATAATTATGGATTTGAACGGACTCTGTTAATCCGCCCACTCGCCCTGGTTTAATATTAACGACGCGGCAACTGCCAAGCGTAATCGCAACACGTGCGTCTTCTAAACTATGGATGCTTTCATCTAAACAAATCGGTGTCTCAATTTTCTTTTGCAGTTGTGCATGATCCAGAAAATCGTAATCCGCTAACGGTTGTTCAATCATCATAAGTTGGAATTCATCTAGTCGTTTCAACTTCTCCGTATCCGCTAATGTATAAGCTGAATTTGCATCAGCCATTAACGGGATGTTCGGAAACTCTTTGCGAATTTCTTTCAGTAATTCGTAATCATGTTCTGGCTTTATTTTCACTTTAAAGCGC
Source organism: Bacillus sp. MYb56 (assembly GCF_002976445.1). NCBI lineage: Bacteria > Bacillati > Bacillota > Bacilli > Caryophanales > Bacillaceae > Bacillus > Bacillus sp. MYb56. Next base: position 26,690 of record NZ_PCOH01000029.1, on the reverse strand, counting down.
TCGTATCCTTCTTCCGCGTACTCCTCGATTTGTTTTAGCATAACTGGAATTGTATTGATCCCAATCACAACGCCGACTTCAATTTCAGACCTATTTCCGCCAAGCAATATCGCTAACGACTGCTTTTGACGCTTCGCATATAAATCCCAGACAGCACCTTCAATTCCGGCCTTTGCCATTCGGTTTCTCTTTATATGTTTGAACAAAGACGGTACTTCATTCGGATGAGAAATTTCAGCTTTCAATAAATCTGGTAATAAAAAATCCTGAAGTACATGCAGCGCTGTCTTCACCGTTTCTTCCGTATACCACGGTTCAGAAAATGCAACGACTTCACCAAAACCAATGTATCCATCTGTATCTTCTAATTCAATGACGATACTTTCACGCTTTTCATAAGTCCCGTAACTTGCCGCAAACGGGATAATGAGCGGCATTTCCGTTATATAAAGTGTCGCTTTTTTTATTTCCACCTACATCTCCTCCACTAATTGTCTTAACTCTCGTCTTAACAATTTCTTCGAAGCATTTCGTGGTAATTCCTCTAAGAAACATGCTTTCTTCGGCACTTTATATTTCGCTAATTTCTCTTCGCAAAAACGAAGAATTTCTTCTTCTGTTACCTCTCCACTTTTTACAACAAAAGCAGCTGGTACTTGTCCCCAACTTTCGTCAGCCATACCGACAACACCCGCTTCTGCTACCGCCGGATGAGAGAGCAATACTTCTTCAATTTGAGCTGGATATATGTTTTCTCCGCCAGAAATAATTAAATCACTGCGTCGATCTAATACGTATAAAAATCCTTCCTCATCTAAATAACCGAGGTCACCAGTATGAAGCCATCCATTTCTGATCGCCTCATGCGTCGCATCTTCACGGTTAAAGTAGCCACCTGTTACGTTCGGTCCTTTTACTACAATTTCTCCTTCAGCACGGGGCGGCACAACTACGCCGTCTTTTTCAATACGAAGCTGACACTGAAATAGTGGTTTTCCGGCTGATCCTACTTTCGTTAACATGTAATCTGCTGTTAACGTACAAATTTGCGATGATGTTTCTGTCATACCGTACGTTTGATACACAGGAATTCCTTTTTCCACACATGTTTCTAATAACGGCTTCGGTGCTGGTCCTCCCCCAAGTAACATGCATCGTAAAGAAGATGGATATGTACCTTCGCCAAGTCGTTCTAATAAATCTGTTAGCATTTTAGAAACGACAGAAATAATCGTAACGCCTCTCGTTTGAAGTGCTTTATGAATAAAATTAGCATCATATTTTGGAACGAGTAAAATGCGCATACCGTACATAATATTTTTCATTAAAAGAGATAACCCGCCAACGTGGAACATTGGCATACAAGCTAACCAACAATCATCATCACGAAGCCCTAAATTAAGCGAAGAACCGACTGCACTTGCCCAGTGGTTACCGTACGTTAAAACAACGCCTTTCGGTTTCCCTGTCGTCCCTGACGTATAAATAATTGTCATCGCTTCTTCTAAAGAGAATTCTTCTTGTATAAATGCTTCCGCCTTCGGTCCTTGCATCACTTCAGCAAATGAACATACTGGAACATTTTCCGTCTCAAACTCTTGATCCGTCACTAAACAAACAACTTCCGCATCATCCATTTGCCAAAGTAGCTCTTCTCTTGAAAGACGCGTATTTAAAAGCACAGCTACTGCACCTATGTAAGATAGGGCGTGAATAACTGTAATCATCTCCATACCATTTTTCATCAGAACAGCCACCTTTTGCGCCCGCTTCACTCCTACATGCGTGAGGTGTTCACAAACAGATACTACTTTTTCATGCAGCTGCACGAAAGTAACCTTCTCCTCTTCAATTTCAATTGCAGTGCGATCAGGTGTTAAAAATGCACGTTGCATTAACCAATTCGGCATCGTCTCCATCACTCATTCTCCTTTCATGAAAGAAAGAGACCTGATATGACATCAAGTCTCTTAGTTGTTTTGTTTCCGGTGTGATCTTTTGGTTGCGTCTCACATTGTGTGCGAGCTGCTTCCGCTTTTCATCACATCCAGCTGCGCCTCCTAGCCCCTTCCGTCTAAGAACCTTCCGCACGAGAAAGTAAAAAACACTTTCTGTGCGAAAGAACCTTAGCCTACGGGGCTAAACAGTCGGCTCCGCTTTTAAAACATCCAGCTACAGCAGCTAGAACAGTCGGTCGTTTCACGCCTTCCTGCGAGGAAAAAAGCGCCTCTTTTTCAGGAGTTCCAACGCCCTCTTGTTCTAAGCGAGCCGCTTCCGCTTTTGGTTTCATCCAGCTACAGCGGCTAGAATGTTCGGTGGCTTCACTTCTTCCTACGAGGCAAAAAGCGCCTCTTTGTCAGAAGCTCCATCCCCCTCACATTCTAAGCGAGCCGCTTCCGCTTTTGGTTTGATCACGGGAAACGAGGGAATTGACCGAAGTCCGGAGTGCGTTTTTCTTTGAACGCGTCGCGGCCTTCTTTTGCTTCGTCAGTTGTGTAGTACAATAACGTTGCGTCTCCAGCTAGTTGTTGAATACCAGCTAAACCGTCTGTGTCTGCGTTGAATGCAGCTTTTAGGAAACGAAGTGCCATTGGGCTGTTTGCTAAAATTTCTTGTGACCATTGTACTGTTTCTGCTTCAAGTTCTTCTAATGGTACTACTGTGTTTACTAAGCCCATATCAAGTGCTTCTTGTGCACTATATTGACGGCATAGGTACCAAATTTCACGAGCTTTCTTATGGCCTACCATACGAGCTAAATAACCAGCTCCGTATCCACCGTCAAAGCTTCCTACTTTAGGACCTGTTTGTCCGAATACAGCGTTGTCTGCAGCGATTGTTAAGTCACATACGATATGAAGTACGTGTCCACCACCGATTGCATAACCTGCTACCATTGCGATAACTGGTTTAGGGATTGCGCGAATTAGACGTTGTAAGTCTAATACGTTTAAACGTGGGATTTGGTCGTCACCTACATAGCCACCATGACCGCGAACTTTTTGGTCGCCGCCAGAACAGAATGCACGTCCACCTTCACCTGTTAAAATGATAACGCCAACATTTGCATCATCACGAGCGTGTGCAAAAGCATTGATTAACTCCATTACCGTTTTAGGACGGAATGCATTATGTACTTCAGGGCGGTTAATCGAAATCTTTGCGATGCCATTGTATGTTGAATAAATAATATCTTCGTAATTGCCTTCTTTTACCCATTCAATAGTCATTACTATTACCTCCTTTTATATTTCTGATCTCCGCTATAAGTGCAACTTCCTTCTTGCTGAAAAAAGTAACACTGCATAGTTTTTAGAAATCCCTTTACTATTGTATCAAACTTTTCCGGTTGTTCCACATGAATTGCATGGCCAGCCCCATCAATTTTGACAAATTTCGCATGAGGGATGCATTTTTTGATGTTTTTTAATAGGCGAAAGAACTTTTCATCGCTTTCTCCATTCATTAAAAGGACAGGCATTTTTAGGTTTTGCAATTCGTTCCACCATGAAGGCTGAGCCCCTGTTCCCATGCCGCGAAGACTATTTGCAAGTCCTTTTGGATTATTAGCAAGTCGTTCTTTTCGCACCGCTTCTTTTACGTTTTGCACTAAACGTTTTTGCGTTTCAAATAGCGGAATATTTTCCCACATCGATACAAAACTTCGGATGCCTTCTTGCTCAATTTTATCGGCAAGTCGTTCATCTTTTTCCTTGCGTTCTTTTCGCTCCTTTGCACTCTCAAGTCCAGCTGTACAGTTTTCTAAAAGAAGTGAACGCACATATTCTGGATATAGGCATGCCATCGTAATCGCAAGTCTACCACCCATTGAATAGCCAAGTATGTGCGCATTTTCAATATGAAGATGATCCAGTAGTTCTTTCATTTGCAGCGCCACATTTTGAATATCATAATGCGTCACATCTTCAGGACTTTCCGTTTTCCCGTGTCCAACAATGTCTACTAGAATGACTTGAAACTGCTCGCTCCAAGAAGGAATAAAGGAACCCCACGTTTCCATGCTTCCCGTAAAACCATGAAGAAGTAGAAGTGGTTCCCCGCTTCCGGCTACTTCATATTCATACGATACACCTTGCAATGTTACTTTCATTTTGATTCACCTTGCAAAGATGTAGTAATAACGTCCATTGTTTTTGCCCATAGTTCACGATGTAATTTCAAGTTTTCTTCGCGATTCGTACAAATTTCCACAACATGTAATCCATTCGTTTTCGTTCCAGTTTGTACTTCTTCTCGGAAGTTTTCCCAACCATTTACACGGCTAAATGAACCACCATACATTTTGACAACATGTTCATAATCAAGCCCAATTGGTGTTCCAAATAATGATTCGAAATGTTCCTTTTTCTCGTATTGTGGTAAGAATGAGAAAATACCTCCACCATCATTATTTACAACAACAATCGTTATATTTAACTCATGTAGTTTCGCGGCTAATAGTCCGTTTAAATCGTGATAAAATGATAAATCACCGATTACTAATACGAGCGGATCACAAATAATACTCGCTCCTAAAGCTGTTGAAATGATTCCATCAATACCATTTACACCGCGGTTCGCCATTACTTGAATGTTTTTATCCGATGTGAAGAAAAATGAATCGGTATCGCGAATTGGCATACTATTACTCGCAAATAACGTTGCCCCTTCTGGTAATACACTTACAATATCCGTAATTACTTTTCCTTCAAATGCCGTTTCATATGTTTCCATCTCACGAAGCGTTTCTCTCGTTTTCTCGTTTATATGTTTCCACATTCCGAACCAATCATTCTTTTTCATAACTGGCATTTTCTCTAGTAATGCTCTGCAAAATTCACTGTCACTAGCTTGTACAACTTCTGTCGCAACTAGAGCTGGATCTCTCCATTGTCCAGATTCATCGACAACGATATGAACAGCTTTCGTTTGTTTTTTGATGAACTGCGTTAATGCTTTAGAGACAGGCATTCCTCCGAAACGAATTAAAACATTCGGCTTCCACGTTTCTTTTAACAATTCATTTCGTAAAAATGTATCGTAACAATCTATAACCATCGTTTTATCATGATTACCACTACGGAGGTTAGAAAGTGGATCTGCTAAAATTGGATACCCTGTTTTCTCAGCTACTTTCATAACAACTTCTGTTATTTCTGGATGACTGCCGTCTCCACAAATAATAAGCCCCTTTTCCATATGTGAAAGGCGCCCTACAAGAGAATCTACATATTCACTCGGCATCGTCACGTTCCCTTGCTGAACTACTCCTGTATATTCACCACGCCCTTTATCCCATAAACTTTCTAATGAGAAATCCGGTATAAGCGGCTCGCGAACTGGAAAATTAAGATGAACAGGTCCTTGCGGCGCTAGAAGTGCGCTTGCTATCGTACGCTGCGTTGTCATTCGAGCGTAATGATACATTGCTTCACTCGCTTCAGGAAGTGCCATCTCTGTAAATTGCTTCACAAAAGTACCGTATAAATTAAATTGATTCATCGCCTGTGGTGCACCCACATCTCTTAATTCATGCGGTCTATCCGCTGTTAATACGATAAGCGGCACTCGTGAATGAAACGCTTCACATACAGCTGGATAATAGTTCGCTGCTGCCGTCCCTGACGTACATAATAGCGCAACAGGACGTTTTTTTGCTTTCGCAATACCGAGCGCAAAAAATCCTGCTGATCTTTCGTCTACATGTAAATATGTTTTCATTCCTTCATGTTGTTCCATTAGTAAGGCAATCGGCGTTGACCGTGAGCCAGGACTAATGACAACATCACATACATTTAGACGCGTCAGTTCGTCCACGAACGCGCCTAAATAATATGATAATGCTTCTATATGATTGTTCATTTCATTAATTCCTCCAAAGCACCAAGCATCGGTCTAAACTTCAAACTTGTTTCTTCATATTCAAGCTGCGCTACTGAATCAATTACGATACCACAGCCGGCAAACAAGGATGCCTTCTCGCCATTTAATAATCCGCAGCGAAGTGCAACCGCAAATTCACCATTTCCTTCATCATCTATAAAGCCAATTGGTGCACCATATAATCCTCTATCTAAAAGCTCTACATCACGAATTAATTTCAACGCCTCATGACGAGGTGTACCACCAAGAGCTGGTGTTGGATGTAATTCTTCTACCATCGTTAAAAGACTTGCATCACCTTTTGCTTCTACTGGCGTATATAAATGGATTAAATTTTTCGTCGTTAATAAGCCTGGGCTCTCCGGAATATTAACAGATTCGCAATGCTCACTTAGCACACCTCGAATCATGTTAACTACATAACCGTGTTCAGCCAAATTCTTTTCATCATGAAGAAGCGTCTCACCATTTTGTTTACTTTCTTCTATAGAATTGCCATGACCAATTGAACCAGCAAGGCACATCGATGTGAACTTCTCGCCTTCTTTTCGAATCAATCGCTCAGGTGTCGCCCCTAAGAAGCATGCTCCTTTATAATCAAAAGAAAATACGTAACAATCCGGTTGCCCAATGCGAAGCGCTTCTAAAACAAGAACGGAATCAATATGCTGATCCATCGTTAATTTTAGCTCCCTTGCTAATACAACCTTCTGCACGTTCCCTTGCTTCATTTCATCTTGCACTTTTCCAATCGCGTTCATCCAGCCACTCGGATCAACTTCTACTTTAGAAGTAACTGTTAATTTTGATCCTACTAGTGCACATTTACTCTCTTGTAAAATTCTCTCTTCTACAGAAATAATTTCGTTATAAAGAGTTTCTGCACAATCTTCAGCTGAAACGAACTGATTAATCGTTAACCACGCCTTTTCATTTTTTACAGTTAATAAAAATGCTGGTAGTGAAAATGTGGTATCATCAAATTCTTTCCAAAGATTCGTTTTTTCTTTTTCTTGGTCAAATGAAAATCCACCAAATAAAAGAGGACCTGTTCCAAATTCGTATCCTTCTCTTTGTACGAATGCTTTCTCTTTTACTTTATCCCACTCGTCACGAGCAGTTTGAAAGCGTTTGTGAGAAGAATTTGCTATAGTGAAAACAGAGCCAATTCCAGCAAATATTACATGCTGAGCTGGGTCTGCAAAATAACATCTATTTTCGAATGCGATCCTTTTTCCTGCTGCATAAAACAGAAGTGGATCCACCCAATCTATTTGTTTTACAAAACTAACTAATGTTTTTTCATCAGTCGTACGCTTAATAGCTGTAACAAGAACTTCTTGTAAGCCTTTTCGTTTCGTTTGAATCACAATTGTCTCCCCCCTATGGGCGAAAAATAGTCATAATTACGCTTGATTTTAAGATACACCTCAAAGGAAAGGCCTGTCAACGTTTAGCATTTCTGAGAAATTCACCTTCTCTTCCTAGAAAATAAACGTTGACACTAAATGATGCTTTTTCTACACTTAATTGTGTACAATATGTGACCAAGGAGGATTCAACATGGAAATGAACGTCGAAACGAATTCCTCTCCTACGGCGCCAAAGCCAAGTAAACAAACAGGCTGGCGAATTTGGTGGAGTTTATTACGTCCCCATACATTAACAGCAGCTTTCGTTCCTGTTTTCATCGGAACAGCTTTTGCAATGCAGGTCGGAGGTATAAATCAAATACATCTTCCTCTTTTCTTTATGATGCTTCTTGCTTGCCTTCTCATTCAAGCAGCAACGAACATGTTTAATGAATACTTTGATTATAAAAGAGGACTCGATCATGAAGGTTCAGTTGGAATCGGAGGGGCTATCGTCCGCGATGGCATTAAACCAAAAACCGTGCTTAACTTAGCATTCGGATTTTTAGGCATCGCAACGCTATTAGGTGTTTATATTTGTATGAACTCTAGCTGGTGGCTTGCTGCAATCGGTCTTGTTTGTATGGCCGTTGCTTACCTTTACACTGGTGGCCCTATTCCAATTGCGTACACACCATTTGGAGAGCTAACAGCAGGATTATTTATGGGTGTCATTATTATTGGTATTTCATTCTTTATCCAAACAGGCGCAGTAACATCAGAAGTGATTTTATTATCTATTCCAAGCTCCATTTTAATTGGTGCAATTTTACTATCTAACAATATTCGTGATTTAGATGGTGATAAAGAAAATGGTCGTAAAACGTTAGCAATTCTCATTGGACGCGAAAGAGCCGTTGGTGTACTTGCTTCTATGTTTATCGTTGCCTACATTTGGACAATCGCTTTAATCATCGTTAACATCGTATCACCATGGATGCTTATCGTATTCTTAAGTGTACCGAAAGCATTTAAAGCGACGAAAGGCTTTATCGGCAAAAGCATTCCAATGGAAATGGTACCTGCGATGATTTCAACAGCAAAAACAAATACAATTTTCGGTCTCCTAATGGGAATCGGATTATTGCTTGGATACTTCCTATAAAGTGAAACTTTAATCAGTGGGGGTTTTGTTCATCACCCACTGATTATTAGCCCTCACCAATCGGGCGTTTACGGGTAGCCCGACTCCCACCTAACTTCTTTGCTCCAGCCAAATTCTAAGGTGGGAGTTTTACTGCCCGGCAAATAGCGGGATAGAAAGGAGCTGCTTATGCGGCTCCTTTTTTCATATACCGACTTCCCGGCTGAAATTCATCTCATAATTCCTACTCTCAACGCTCATACTATGTAAAGAAACTGAATTGTAGGAAGGTGGACGACTATGTTAACTCCACAACAAATAAATCAATTTAAATCTATTCTAGAAAAACAACAGCAAGAAGTTGAACAAACGATACAAACTCATGAAGATGAAAACCGTGCATCTGAACGTGATTCAGTAGGAGAATTGTCTAGCTATGACAACCATCCAGGTGATATGGCTACAGAATTGTACGAACGTGAGAAAGATTTCGGACTCATCGAATTTTGGCATAAACAGTTAGAAGATACGAAACATGCTCTGCAAAAAATTGAAGCTGGTACGTACGGAATTTGCGAAGTGTCTGGTGAGGAAATTCCATTTGAAAGATTAGAAGCAATGCCAACTGCTACAACGTGTATTCAGCACACTACAAATAAATTAGATATGAAGGCGCGCCCAGTTGAAGAAGAGGTGCTAAATTCTTCGTTTCATAAGCACGACGAAGATCATTCTGTAGAGTACGATGCTGAAGATGCTTGGCAAGACGTCGCAAATTACGGAACATCAGAAACACCATCCGATTTAGAAAGACAGGATTCAAAAAACTATAATGGCATGTACGTAAATAGTGAAGAAAATGTTGGGTATGTAGAGGATTTCGAAAACTTTATTGGAACAGATATGTATGGAAAAAACCCACAAGTTTTCGCAACAGAAGAACATGAAGAATATGAACAATTGCTTGATGACTCTGAAGAACGCACCTTTAAAGGTGAATTATCTTCAGATGAGTCTGGTTCTAAAGCATAAAAAAAGCATTCCGAAATTCGGAATGCTTTTTTTCGCTAGCTAATTAGTTTTTTGTAACGTTAGCTGCTTGTGGTCCGCGGTTTCCATCAACGATTTCGAAAGAAACTTCTTGACCTTCTTCTAAAGTTTTGAAGCCGTCGCCTTGAATAGCTGAGAAATGTACGAATACGTCTTCTCCGCCTTCAACTTCGATGAAGCCAAAACCTTTTTCGCCGTTAAACCATTTAACTTTACCTGTTTGCATGTCATGTACCTCCTAAATAAAAATGAAACTATGAATCCACATGAAAAGGTGGATATAAAGGACATGAATGTATAACAAGCTTACAGCCTTTAATACAACGTGCTTTATTTCCGTACCACATTATGTAGCTCAATAGTGTTTTCACTATATCATGCTATATCAAAAACGTCAAATGAGAACACTTTCGTCCCATCGTTTTTTATAATTCTAGTATAACCTTAAATTTTCATTCTATTTTTATTCAAAAATTAATAAAACTACAGTATTCTAATTCCTTTGATTTCTGTACAATATAATTACTACATATGATGAGGTGAAAAAATGCAAGCACATGAAATCGAGTATAAGTTATATGGCGATGATATGCAGTTTGTTGAAATTGAATTGGATCCAGAAGAAAGCGTTGTCGCAGAGGCTGGCGCAATGATGATGATGGAAGATCATATCGAAATGGAAACGATTTTCGGTGATGGTTCTGGACCATCTAGTGGTCTATTCGGTAAATTAATGGGCGCAGGTAAACGTCTCGTTACAGGTGAAAGTATGTTTATGACTGTATTTACAAATACAGGTCATGGCAAACGACACGTATCATTCGCCGCTCCTTATCCTGGAAAAATTATTCCTGTTGATTTAACAGAATATCAAGGAAAAGTAGTCTGCCAAAAAGATGCATTTCTTTGTGCCGCAAAAGGTGTTTCTATCGGAATTGAGTTTACTAAAAAAATAGGAACTGGTTTCTTCGGTGGTGAAGGTTTCATCATGCAGAAACTTGAAGGTGATGGTCTAGCTTTCATGCATGCAGGCGGAACTGTATATAAGCGTGAATTGAAACCTGGCGAGAAACTTCGCATTGATACAGGTTGTCTCGTTGCAATGACGAAAGATGTTAACTACGATGTTCAATTCGTTGGAAAAGTAAAAACAGCTCTATTTGGCGGCGAAGGTTTATTCTTCGCAACGCTAGAAGGTCCTGGAACGGTTTGGATTCAGTCCTTAACACTTAGCCGCTTAGCAGCACGCCTTACAAGCCCAGCAGCTCAAAACAGCGGTGAAGGCAGCGTTTTAGGCGGACTTGGTCGCCTTTTAGATGGGAAAGAATAAATAGTGTCCTTCTGGGGCCTTAGCCATCAACTTAAGAGAATGAATAAAATTAAAACACCCTTTCATAGTACTGCATGAAAGGGTGTTTTAATTTACGTCTACAAACAACAACACGTTGGTTGAGGAGTTACGCATACTAGGTGAAGAATTCCGAAATGAATTTTCCAAATCATCAGTCCATGAGGTTAGATAATATGTCCAGACATAATGCTGTCCTCGTTTTTTCTCCATTTTGGTTCACCCCGCATTATTTAGATAAAATCTGCCTTAAGCTAACGGGCAGGTTGGTTTAATAAGGTAATATTTGGATTAAAATAGATATAAGTAAAAAATTAATAAGGTTTACTTCAGTAAAATAAGGTATATTATATTGGTTGAATAGATTCTCTTTAAAGACAAGAAAAGTAGGTGAACAAAGTGGGAAAATATCAATTGGATTACAAAAGTCAGGTAGCTGTGGCAAAGTTTCATGAAAAACAGACGCCTGCCAAATTTGATAAAAAGCAGCAACTTGAAAAATTGCGTGCGGAGTATTTGAAAAAAAAGCAAAAACAAACAGATAAATAATATGTTATATTTTCCCTGATTTTCTGTATATGGTGCAAACAAACACAAGAAAATAGGTAAGTTATTCATCGTTCAAATATATACAGGCTATTTTTCAAACCTCTTACTTAATGAACTAACGCATGCGTTAGTTCATTAAGTATAACTAAAAAAGTCGATTCCTTGAGATTGAAATCGGCTTTTTTATTTAGGTGGACTATACAAACCATTTTTAACCATATAACATTCCATCGCTTCATTAAGCCATAACTCTTCTTCCTCTGTATAAGGAGAAGGCATCGTATTATTATATTGTTCTTCTACATTCTCTAATTTACCTAGAGAATACATTGTCTCTTCACCGACATACTTAAGAGTCGCTTTCATATGTTCATCAACCAATTTTTGCACTTCTGAATCTTCAATTTGTCTTCCAAATAACCTTTTCACTTCTTTTGCTAAACGCATAAACTCTTTATCAAGTGCTATGTCCTCTTCTTCCGGCTTATTATATAATCCATCAGCCACTTCTTTTGATACATATTCTTCAAGCCATAAACGTTGTTCGTTTTCTTTTTGGATACTATTAATTAAGCTCATTAATATGTTACTATCTACCTCTTCATCTTCCTCAAGGTATACCATTGTTCGTTCAATCGCCTTTATCGAAACTTCAAGTTGTTTTTTCTTTTCTTCAAAGGCTACTCTTTGATTTTGTAATGTTTCTTTTAAGCTTATATTCAAACTTTTCACATTGAGCATGACACGAATTTCTTCTAAACTATATCCTAATACTTTAAGACTCACTATTTTTTGGAGCGCTAATATATCTCTATCTTTATATACACGGTGTCCTGAACTTATATTTTTTTCAGGTTTAAGCAGACCAAGTTCATCGTAATACTGTAGTGTCCTTATTGATATACCTGTTCTCTTTGAAAACTCACCAATTGAATAGCCTTCCTTTTTGCTCATCCTACACTCCTCCTAACAATATGTTTACAAAAATCATACTCCCTTACGTAACTGTAGGTTCAAGCCTTTTTTCAAAAAGAATGAATCAAGTCCCTCACTGCATATATTGAACTATACCTTTTCTTAAGGAGGGCTTTCTTGATGCGTACTCCTTTATCCTTTGATAAAGATACTGCCATATTGTTAGCATCTTGCTGCGAGTTAACGTATGAACAATATAAACAAAATGGCATTTTCGAAATACCCGATGGGTTCCAATATGTACAAGGGTTTCAAGGAAAGGCCATTCAAAAGACAGAATGGTTCGGATTCATATTAGAATCTGAGGATACGATTATTGTAGCTTTTAGGGGCACACAAACAGATACAGATTGGATTATCGATTCACTCGTCAACCAAAGACCATACCCATACGCTTTAAATAGCGGAAATGTTCATAACGGCTTTCTTTCAATTTATGAATCTTGCCGGGATTCTATTATGGATATGCTCGTGTCATTACCAGCCCATAAGAAACTTCTTGCAACAGGCCATAGCTTAGGCGGCGCGCTCGCCACACTACATATACTCGATGCGCGTATCAACACCGCCTTCGCACAGTACGGTCTTTATACATTTGCCTCTCCCAAAGTGGGCGATATTGCATTTCGTAATTATTATAAACTACAAGTAGCTAGTAGCTTTCGCTTTGTTAATTTATTTGATGTCGTTCCCCTTCTCCCTCCGCGCAATGTCCATTTTAATGAACAAGACTGGGAATATGCACATGTTCATCACAACATGACTTTTACAAAAAACACAAAATCTATTACAAATAATCATGCCATGACAACATACAAAACATGTCTGACTTCTCATTTTTAACCAGGTAATGATTGGAAACCCTATATCCTTATACTATAATAATATATGAAGTTATTTTTGGATGAGGGGACCTTACATGCTAAAATTTATCTTTGCACTTTTTCTAATTGTAATTTTTACGTTTACAGGTTTCTTTACATTTTCATACTTTGCGACGGGAGAATATGGTGGAACAGGTATCATATATACCGCTATCCCATTTCTTTCTTAAGCAAAAAAAGAAAACCGAGCTTAATGAGATTAAGCTCGGTTTTTTAAGTGATTATATTCCTCTTTTAAAAGTGAATACACTTTAGCGTCCCTATACGTATTATTCATTTTTACACTTTGTCTCCATGAATAAAAGTCCCTTCAAAAGGGACTTTCACTTAATACTGTGTAACCGCATTACCAATACTCCAAATCTCATTACTATACTGTAAAATCGTTCGATCACTCGCAAAATGACCAGACTGTGCAATATTTAAAATCGACATTTCTAGCCACTTCGTTCGGTTTTCATACGCTCTACCAACAGCTTCTTGCCTTTCCGCATATGGACCAAAATCTCGCAGAACGAAGTATTCATCATTTTGAATTACGAGAGAATCATAAATCGCTTCAAATTCAGCTCCCGAATGTGCAAAGAAACCATTCGTTAACTGATCTACTACTTTTTTAATATGCATATTGTGGTGATAATAATCACTTGCACGATATCCACCATTTTGATAGTAATGAAGAACCTCTTCCGCTGTTAAACCAAAAATGAAACAGTTATCATCACCGACCCGGTCTTTTATTTCAACATTAGCTCCGTCTAACGTTCCGAGTGTAATCGCACCATTCATCATAAATTTCATATTCCCTGTTCCTGATGCTTCTTTACTCGCAGTTGAAATTTGCTCACTCACATCCGCAGCTGGGAATATATCTTCCGCTAAAGACACTCGATAGTTTTCTAGAAAGATAACTTTCATATATTGGCTTACGTACGGATCATTATTTACTTTCCTTGCGAGTTCATTGATTAATTTAATAATTTTTTTCGCATAGTAATAGCCAGGTGATGCTTTCGCTCCGAAGATAAAAGTACGCGGATAAAATGTAAAACTAGCATCCTCTTTCAAACGGTTATACAAATATAAAATATGAAGAACGTTTAATAGTTGTCGTTTGTAAGCATGTAGTCTTTTTACTTGCACATCAAAAATAGAATTAGGATCAATTGTAATCCCCATTTTATTATGAATACGCTCCGCTAAAATCTCTTTACGCTCTTGTTTTACCTCTGCAAATTTCTCTTGGAAACTCGCATCATGTTGAACTGTTTGCAGCGCTTGAAGCTTAATCGGTTCTTTCTTCCACTCTGTTCCAATCGCCTCTGAAATCAGGTTTGTCAGCTGCGGATTCGCCTTCATTAACCAACGTCTATGAGCGATTCCATTCGTTTTATTATTAAACTTATCTGGATAAAACTCATAAAACAATCGCATTTCACGTTGCTTTAAAATTTCCGTATGAATTTTTGCTACACCATTTACGCTATGGCTACCGACAATTGCTAAATGAGCCATTTTCACAAGATCATGCGCAATAATCGCCATCTCTTCAATACGATGCCATTCATATGGATAACGTTCCCAAAGTTCATGACAGAAACGTTCATTAATCTCTTCAATAATCATATAAATTCTCGGTAATAACGGTTTAAAAATGTGAATTGGCCACTTCTCAAGCGCTTCTGATAACGTCGTATGATTCGTATAAGAAATCGTTTGTGTCGTTATGTGCCAAGCTTCTTCCCATGCTAGTTTTTCTTCATCTAATAAAATACGCATTAGTTCTGGAATCGCCAAAACTGGATGTGTATCATTAATATGAATCGCAATTTTCTCATGTAATTGACGAAGGTCACCATATCTTTCTCTATGCATACGAACGATATTTTGCAAACTTGCTGATACGAGGAAATACTGTTGCTTCAAACGAAGTATTTTCCCCTCATCATGCGTATCATCTGGATATAAAAACTCCGATACAGCCTCTGTTTCACGCTTATATTTCAAAATATCTTTGCAATTTTGCGGGAAAGGAACTGGTTCAGCATTCCAAAGTCTGAGTGTATTTACAGTACTCGTCTCATAACCTACTACTGGAACGTCATATGGTACTGCCATAATCACTTCTGCATTCGTATGCCTGAACTCTAAACGACCATCAATATATAGCGGTTCAACATTGCCGAAATAACTTACTTCTACAGCTTGATCATGCCTTCTTACTTCCCATACGTTTTCATGAAGAAGCCACTGTTCTGGAAATTCAACTTGATAACCATCAACAATTTTTTGATCAAATAAGCCGTGTTTGTAACGAATTCCACAGCCATGACCTGGTAAGTTTAAAGATGCAAGTGAATCAAGGAAACAGGCTGCTAATCGTCCAAGTCCACCATTTCCAAGACCTGCATCTGCTTCCACCTCTTCTAATTGTTGCAAAGAAATCCCAAGCTCAGAAAGTCCTTGTTCACATACATCCCTGATGCCTAAATTTAATATGTTACTTCCAAGCAAACGCCCAAGTAAAAACTCAATGGATAAGTAATACATTTGCTTTTGCTCTCCAGACCGATAACTTTCGTTCGTTGCAATCCATTGACTATTCATATACTCACGTACCATGTACCCAAGCGTATTGTATTGATCACGAGTTGTAGAGTCTTTAAAACTTTTACCATACATCGTCTCTAACTTTTCTAGAAAAGCTGATTTGAAACTTTCAACATGAGTAAACATTTCTTCACCACCTACATGTTATTCCATGAGACTTTTATACAATTTCTTATAGGCAAGAGCTGATTTCTCCCAGCTATAATCTTCAGTCATCGCTTGTTTTACAAGCTTATCCCATACCGGTTTATCTTGATAAAACTCAATTGCACGAAGAATCGTATGTAACATGTCATGCGCATTAAAATTCGTAAAGCTAAAGCCATTCCCAGTTCCAGTGTCCTCATCGTAAGAATGTACAGTATCATTTAATCCGCCTGTTTCTCTTACAATTGGAATCGTGCCATATGCTAGCGCAATAAGTTGTCCAAGTCCACACGGTTCAAACAGTGATGGCATTAAAAACAAATCGCTTCCCGCGTACACTTGGTGCGCTAACGCTTCATTAAACCCAATATATACTTTTACCTTTTCTGGATACTCGTATGCCATCCATTCAAAGAACTGCTCGTATTCAGAATCGCCTGATCCCAAAATAATACATTGTACATCTTCTTCCATTATTTCACGGAATACAGTACGTACTAGATCCAGCCCCTTTTGTTTCGTTAATCGTGTTACCATCGAAATAACTGGTGTATCTTCTTTTTCTGGTAAACCAAAATAACGCTGCAATGCGCGTTTATTTTCATTCTTTTCATCTAGCGATTCTGCACTATACTGAGCCGTAATATATGGATCTGTTTCTGGATTATATACGCTCGTATCAATTCCATTTACAATGCCACTAAGCTTATCATTATATTTTCGTAGCAATCCATCTAACTTCTCACCGAAAAACTCATATTGAATTTCCTCTTTGTATGTCGGGCTAACTGCTGTAATTTGATCAGAAGCGATAATTCCGCCCTTCATAAAGTTCACATTTCCATAAAACTCTAGCTGCTCACTATGAAAATATTCATCACCAAGTTCTAACAAGTCGTACATCACTTCAGGAGGAAATACACCTTGGAACTGCAAGTTATGAATCGTATACACCGTTTTAATATGCTCATATAATGGATTATCTTGATACTTTTCACGTAGTAAGAAATTCACCATAGCTGTATGCCAATCGTGGCTATGGAGAACATCCACTTCGAAATCAAGATGCGGAATACACTCTAAAACTGCTTTTGAAAAATAAGAAAAACGCTCCCCATCATCATAATGGCCATATAGAGAATCTCTCTTAAAATAATATTCATTATCTATTAAGTAATACGTAATCCCGTCCTGCTCACCTTTTAAAATCCCGCAATATTGATTTCTCCATCCAAGGGGAACGCTAATTACTTTATGAAGCGTACACCCTTCTCTTAACTCTTTCGGGATAAGACTGTAGTTTGGAAGTATAATGCGAACATTCACTCCTAATTTTTTTAATTCTTTTGGAAGCGCTCCTGCTACATCAGCTAGACCTCCGGATTTAATAAACGGTACACATTCTGATACTGCAAATAAAATATTCACTTGTTGTCCCACTGCACGAAAAGCTTATACGACTTCCCTTGCAGCTTCCTCCCTTCGAGTTTTCATTTGAATGAATGCTTTAATCAGTGGAGGAAAAACCCCCACTGATTCTTTTAAGAATAACTATTAATCGTACTGTTTTGAATGCTTCCTTTTTCTACAACATATGGCTCATCGGCGTTTCCTTTTAGTACAACACCGTCACCAATTTTCACGTCTTTATCAATAATAACACCGTCTATTATGCAATTATCTCCAATTTGGCTCTTTTGCATAATAATACTATTACGAACAATTGAACCTTTTCCAATTTTAACAGAACGGGAGACAACACTATTTTCTACTTCACCTTCAATAATACTGCCGTTTGCAATCATCGTATTTTTCACTACTGCACCCTTCATATAACGAGTTGGTGGCTCATCTTTTACTTTCGTAAAGATTGGTGCTTCTTTCTTAAATAATTGCTTCCAAATAGAAGGCTGCAAAATTTCTAGGCTATGTTTATAGTAACTTTCAATAGAATCAATAATAGCTACATATCCTGTATGTTCGTACGTAGTAATATGCAGTGATTTCCCACTCTTTTCTCTCACTACATCAAATAAACTGTATTGCTCCACATCTTTATATGTCTCAAATAAGTCTAGCAATAATTGTTTCTTTAACACATATGTTTGAAGCGAAACCCCTTCATGACAAACTTCAGTAATATCTGCAGACGTATGTATATGTCGCTCTAACACCGCTTGAAAGTTTAACGCTGTTACAAGATGGCTATTCGTAATAACAACATATTCTTCTCTGCTTCTTAGAAAATAATCAATATGTCTTCTAAAATGTGCAAAAGATCCAAATTCGTCATGATCACATTGGCAGTTCGGTGGGAATAAAAACAGTCCATCACGCTTTCTATCTAAATCCCACTGTTTTCCTGAACCGACATGATCCATTAAAGAACGATTTTTATGACTTGTAAAAACCGCCACGCTATGAATATTAGAATTCACCATATTTGAAAGCATGAAATCAATGAGGCGATAACGGCCTCCAAACGGTAACGCCGCTAATGAACGATGCCCTGTTACTTTCTTTAAGGAAGGAAAACTTCCCGTTGCATTAATAATTCCTAACATTTTTTCTCCCATTCATTTCATCCCCCTTTTCTATTTTCCTTCAGCAATTAGTACTACATCATCAACATTTTTTTCTGGACGAATTATTGTCCCATCTTCAATAACCATTTCCGATCCAACGATCGCTCTTTCAATCACAACGTTTTTACCAATCTTTGCCCCCGGCATAACGACAGAATCGATTACCATACTACCTTCTTCCACCGTCACTCCTTGGAATAAAACAGAATGCTTCACGTCCCCTTCAATGACGCACCCTTCATTAATAAGTGACTCTTCTACTTTTGCCTGCTGTGCAATATATTGAGGCGGCTCGTTTGGATTTACAGAATAAATGCGCCAATTACGATCGTTCAAGTTCAACGATGTTTCATCGCGAAGTAAATCCATATTCGCTTCCCATAAGCTTTTCACCGTTCCAACATCTTTCCAATATCCTTCAAATGGATACGCCATCAACTTCTTCCCTTCATCTAACAAGAGCGGAAGTACATCTTTTCCGAAGTCATTACTAGATTCAGGGTTTCTTGCATCCATCTCTAAATATTCTTTTAAAATAGCCCAGTTAAAAATATAAATTCCCATTGATGCAAGATTACTTCTTGGAAATTGCGGTTTCTCCTCAAATTCAACAACTTCCATCTCTTCATTTGTATTCATGATGCCAAAGCGACTTGCTTCATCCCACGGCACTTCAATAACAGAAATCGAAACGTCCGCTTCTTTCTCAATATGGTAATCTAGCATTTTGCTGTAATCCATTTTATAAATATGATCGCCTGATAAAATAAGGACATATTCTGGTTCATACTGACTTAAATAGTTTAAGTTTTGATAAATAGCACTTGCCGTACCTGTATACCACTTCACACCTGAAGACTCCGCATAAGGAGGTAACACAGTGACTCCACCGTTTACACGATCAAGATCCCAAGCATTTCCGATTCCAATATAATTATGAAGTTCTAACGGTTGATATTGTGTTAAAATCCCCACCGTTTCAATACCGGAGTTTGCACAGTTACTTAACGTAAAATCAATAATGCGATATTTACCACCAAATGGAACAGCTGGCTTGGCTAAATTTTTTGTTAATGCACTTAAACGACTACCTTTTCCCCCTGCTAGTAACATTGCTACGCACTTTTGTTTTTGAGCCATCTTGTTTTTTGCTCCCCTTTCTCGTCTTCACTGGTCGTAATATGGATACGCCAAATGGTGGAATTGTAATTTCTACATGTGCCGCTTGATTATGATATGGCTCTAGAATCGTCTTGAGACGTTTCTTATTAACTTGCCCCGATCCGCCATATTGCGCCGAGTCACTGTTTAAAATTTCGTTATAGTACTCGAAATCTGGTACACCTACTTTATAGTTTTCATATGTAGCTTTCGTAAAATTACATACGACAACTAACGCATCTTCCTGCTTATCCCCTTGGCGGATAAACGAGAAAATACTTTGCTCATTATTATTAGCATCAATCCACTGAAATCCTTCAGGCGAGTGATCTAACTGCCAAAGTGGTTTTGAGCGCTTATACAATGCTATGAGCTCTTTAAAGTAATCATGCATATTACGATGCATTTCAAAATCATGTAAATTCCAATCTAAATCTTCAAGGTCTTTCCACTCATCAAATTGCCCGAATTCTCCACCCATAAAGAGTAATTTCTTACCTGGATGAGTAAAGAAATATCCATATAATAAACGAAGCTGAGCAAACTTATCCCAGTAATCTCCCGGCATTTTATTTAATAACGACTTTTTCCCATGAACGACTTCATCATGAGAAAGCGGCAATATGAAGTTTTCAGAGTGAGCATATATTAAAGAGAATGTCATTTTCTCATGAATGTATTTCCGGTACTCTGGCGCACATTCCATATATTTCAGCACATCATTCATCCAACCCATATTCCATTTATAATTGAATCCAAGTCCACCCTCGTATGTTGGAGCTGTTACAAGTGGCCAAGCTGTTGAATCTTCCGCTGTCATAAGAAACTCTTCATCTTCTGCAAACACGGCTTCATTTAACTCTCGTAAGAAAGAAACAGCATGTTCATTGCTTTGCTCTTTTCCTTCTTTATTCCAGTACAGCATATTCGCAACTGCATCTACCCTGAAACCATCAATATGGAAATGCCTCATCCAAAATAACGCATTTGAAATTAAGAAATTACGTACTTCTCTTTTCCCTAAATCAAAATTAACAGTTCCCCATACAAGGTTTTCTTGTACGTCTCTATCTTTATATTCATAAGTCGGTGTCCCATCAAACAAATATAAACCGTGAGCATCTTTACAAAAATGCCCCGGCACCCAATCTAAAATGACACCGATTCCATATTTATGACATTCATCGACAAAATACATCAAATCATGTGGCGTGCCGAATCTACTTGTCGCTGCATAATATCCTGTTCCTTGATATCCCCAAGAACGATCATATGGATGCTCAACAAGCGGCATAATTTCAATATGTGTAAATTGATGTTCCACCACATACGGAATGAGCTCCTCGGCCATTTCTCTGTAAGAATACAGAGCGCCATCCTCTTTCTTTTTCCAAGAACCGAAATGTAATTCATAAACTGTCATCGCTTCTTTATAAATCGATTTTTTCTTTCTCTTACGAATCCAGTTTTTATCATTCCATTCATATCCCTCTATATCAAAAACTACAGATGCCGTATTTGGTCTTACTTCTGCATATACTGCATAAGGATCCGCTTTTAAAATAACGTCACCATCCATCGTTTCAATCGCATACTTATATATATCATTCTCTTCAATATGCGGTACAAACAAGGACCAAATCCCCTCTTCTGTCACTTGTAGCATCTTATGTTGCTCATAATCCCATTCATTAAAATCCCCAACAACACTCATTGCTTTCGCATGAGGAGCCCATACTGTGAATCGTACACCTCGCATCCCATCTTCCGTCACAATATGTGCGCCAAAGATGTTATAACTGTCATAGTACTTTTCTGTATGAAACTCATCTCGTTTCACTTCTTCACAATTTATTACATCCAATATGTTCACCTCACTAAGATGACAGAAATTTTTTACTCTTTATCATTTCTGCGAAAAACTGAAATATCCTTGTTATTTTTTAAAAAATATTCGTTTTTTTCTTAAATTTCACTTAAAATATTCACATTCTCCGTGTAAATTATCGAATTTTGACGAATATTCATTGCAAACGCTTTATTCCCCTTACTATTTCTCACCTTGCATTGTTGCTCAATATTTATTTTATTGGTTTTTCTCCATTTTTCACGCCATTTCTCACGTAAAATACATGCGAAATAATCTATTGTTTAAAAATATTTCTCAACATTTTTTGTCCCAAATTTTATCACTTCCCGACGGAAAACTCCCACCTCAAGGAATATCTAATGAGTATGCGGGAGATAAATGCCGTTTTGGAAAAATCGCCACAAGGTTAACTCCTAAAGAATAAGGTGAAACTCTGCTCGCAAATAGTGGGATAACGCACAAAAGCACTCTATTCAAAAATAGAGTGCTTTTTCTATAAACGACCCTTCTCCAGCAAAAGGGGTATATTGGGGATATACAAGGGAAACCGGAAAAGGAATTTATATTAAATTATATAAAAACTCAGAGGTAGGAAGCAGTTTCCCGCCTCTGAATTATTTAGCAATTATTATAGTACTGGTGCCATTGTTTCTTTTAATACTTTTACAGAATGAGCGAATTTCGCTTTTTCTTCTTCATTTAGCTCAAGTTCTACGATTTCACGTACACCTTCGCGGTTAATAACAGCTGGAACACCTACGAAAGCATCTTTCTCACCATATTGACCTTCAAGGTATGCAGATACAGTTAATACGCTGTTCTCGTTGCTTAAGATCGCTTTAGTTACACGAAGTAGTGACATACCGATTCCGTAGTAAGTTGCGCCTTTACGCTCAATAATGTGGTAAGCTGCATCGCGTACATTTTCAAAGATTTTATCTAAATCTTCTTGGTTATACTGTTCGTTGTTCGCTAAGATTGTTTCTAGTTTTTGTACACCTACAGTAGCGTGGCTCCATACTGGAAGTTCAGTGTCACCGTGCTCACCAACGATGTAAGCATGAACGTTACGTGGATCTACATCTAAGTAGTCACCTAACATGTAACGGAAACGAGCAGAGTCTAAAGTAGTACCAGAACCGATTACGCGCTCTTTCGGTAAACCAGATTCTTTCCAAGTTACGTAAGTTAAAATATCAACTGGGTTAGTTGCGATTAAGAAGATTCCATCGAATCCGCTATCCATAATGCCGCGAACGATTTGTTTAAAGATCTTTGTATTTTTCTCAACTAAGTCTAAACGAGTTTCGCCTGGCTTTTGTGGTAATCCAGCAGTGATAACTACTAAATCTGCATCTTTACAATCTGCATAGCTACCGCTCCAAACTTTTGTTGGTGATGGAGAGAATGGTACCGCATGGCTTAAGTCCATTGCTTCCCCTTCTGCTTTTGCTTCATTAACATCTACTAGTACGAATTCTTCAGCTACACCTTGGTTGATCATTGAGTAAGCGTAACTACAACCTACAGCTCCTGTTCCTACTAATACTACGCGATTGATACCTTTTTTCATGTTAATTTCCCCTTTCAATTGTTTACATCTATTTTTTATTATTGTTTAAGTAATTAATTAAAATACTAATTTAATGTTGTTTAACTTCTTTACATACATATTGTAGCACGGATTATTGTGAATTCTTTCACAAATTATGACCTATTTGTGAACTTTTTCACATAGAGTGTAAAATGATTAGATCAAGTGTGGAATCAATACCAATGAGGATGTTTTATAAAGATTGTGAATCGAAATAAACAAGTTTAATTACCACTTTAAAAATGTTTTTACCCCTCTCCATTTTTAGCAACGTACAGATAATATCGTTTCATCAATAGAAGAAATAAAAGAGTAGCCTCAAACTACTCCTCATGCAGTAACACACTATATAAACGAAACTGGGCATTTCTTCCCTGATGCCCTAAGCATATGGAAATCTATTCTACAAACCATTTTCCAAGATACAAGTAAGCAAAACGTAACATATTAAACTTCCAGCTGATCTACTATGAGAAGAATAAATACAACAACAATATCTACCCCAGCTAAAATACCAAAGTAAAATCCCTCAACGTTGAAGAAAAATGCAACTGGTGGAAACAATATTGTTTCTACTCCAAATAGAATAACTACTACACCTACTCGTCTTGCTAACACCCTTTCATTCTTTTTTCAATATATTACTTCCTATCCATATAAATAAACAGCCTGCTAATGCGAAAGGAGCAAATAAATTAACATGCGCTGTATCACCTCCATTTTAACAATTACTGTATATCAATTTTAAAAATATCCGTTAAGATCATGCATTCATTTCTAACACCAAACCATTCAATATAAGTGATAGGCTATGTAAAGCTTTAGACAACTGTGCCTCGGCATCTTCAGAATTCGCAATCCAACAAGCGAGGTCCACTAATCCCCCATTTATGAGCCGTGCTAAAGCTTCACAGTCTGTTTTTTCAATAATATGCTCCTGCATCAATTGCAGAAGCATATTACCCATTGTTGCTAAACATTGTGACTGTGATGATTGATAATAGCTAGTTCCTAATACTGCTGGTGCATCCCGAAGTACGATTCTCTGAATTTCTGGATCAAGTGCCATCGTTAAATAAGCTCGACAACGCCCAACAAATCCTTCCCAATTTCCTTCCGCCTCATCTGATACTTTCCGTAATTTATTATCCATTTCCATATCAATTTCTTTTACAACTGCTTCTAGCAATCCTTTTTTATCGCCAAAATGATGATAAATTGCACCACGCGTTAAACCGACAGATGCAGTAAAATCATCCATAGATGTGTTTACATATCCAACTGTACCGAAAGCCTCTCTTGCTGCACTCAGCAATTTAGCGCGTGTTTCAATGATCATTTCTGCTCTTGTTTTTTTAACCATCTTTTCCTCCTACTTCTATTCATTCTCTTTATTCAAAATGAATCCCATTATAGTATCGTTCTCTATGTAAAAGAATAACTCCTTTGAATGTCAGCTCTCTATCCAGAGATAAAACATTTCAATTGACATACGCACCGTATGTTAATATGATATTGGCATACGGTGCGTATGTCAATTATTTCTAGCTTATAAGATAATCTAACTTCTTACTTATACCCTAAATTGACTCACTGTCCCTTTTTATAGAAGGTATTAACGACACAGAGGAGGAGTTACAAGAATGAAGAATGTATATGTAAACGTCAAATACTTTGGTGATTATTATGTTTAATTCCTACCGTGAGATTTTCAGTGCTTCTGGTACAAAAGGATTCTCATTAGCAGGCTTTATAGCTCGGATGCCCATATCAATGATGGGGATTGGTATTGTTACAATGTTATCTCAGTTACGTGGTGACTATTGGCTTGCCGGAGCCGTTGCAGCCACCTTCACATTATCATCAGCTTTACTAGCTCCTCATATTTCTCGTATGGCTGATCAATTAGGGCAATCTCGTATACTTCTTCCGACTACAGGTATCAGTGTTTTCTTTACGATTCTCTTACTTCTATGTACGAAATATGAGGCTCCTTATTGGACGCTATTTCTATCCGCCTTATGTGCGGGTTGTATGCCAAACATGTCGGCCATGGTACGTGCACGT
Organism: Bacillus sp. MYb56; assembly: GCF_002976445.1. Classification (NCBI taxonomy): domain Bacteria; kingdom Bacillati; phylum Bacillota; class Bacilli; order Caryophanales; family Bacillaceae; genus Bacillus; species Bacillus sp. MYb56. The sequence continues at coordinate 1,471 of NZ_PCOH01000029.1, read as the reverse complement.
TGGACTAAACTATACCGTGGATCTCATAAATTGCATACAGCATTTTCCTTCGAATCGGTCGTCGATGAACTTTGCTTCATCATTGGTCCTGTATTATCCGTCAGTTTAAGTGTTATGTTCTTCCCAGAAGCAGGACCACTTTTATCATGTGTTTTTCTTACAATCGGGGTATGCCTATTCACCATGCAAAAAAGCACAGAACCACATGTACATCCCCACGACATTACAAACAAAGGAACAGTATTTAAAATTGATACATTACGAGTGCTTGTATTCACACTCATCGCTATAGGTACTATATTTGGCACAATAGATGTAGTTAGTGTGGCTTTTGCTGAGCATCAAGGAAACACAGTAGCTGCTAGCTTTGTGCTTTCCGTCTATGCAATCGGTTCATGCCTGGCAGGTCTTATTTTCGGCACTCTTAAACTCAGTACTCCACCATATAATCAATTTTTAATAGCAGTCACACTATCAATGGTAACAATGCTGCCACTAGTTTTCGTAAACACTATTGCTTGGCTAGTAGTTATTGTTTTCTTTGCAGGCTTATCTGTTGCCCCTACTATGATTATTACTATGGGACTGGTGGAAAAAATCGTACCTGAATCAAAAATAACCGAAGGAATGACCTGGGCAATTACAGGACTTGGTATTGGAGTCTCTCTAGGATCAGCGGTAGCTGGTTTAGTTATTGATACTTTTGGAGCTCGCGCAGGATTTAGTGTGGCTATTATTGCAGGAGGCCTTGCCTTAACTATTGCACTTTTAGGATACAAAACTCTCCACTCCGCATATAGTCATGCTGTTATGAAACCGGATGGGCATTCAGCGGAGAGTTAAAACATATTCAAAAAATAGGATTACCTCTTCTTATGTATAAGAAGAGGTAATCCCATTTAAATTAATATAACTTTTTTGTATCGTATCTTGAACGATATCCTCTGCTTCTGCTGGTGTTACTCCAATTTTAAGCAAATATCTATAAATACTTTTTGATGTTTCTATAATGACCTTTTCATACTCCATCGCTCTCTCCTTTCTATTAGTTAGACGGTTCAAATAGAAAAAAGTATACAAAAATCTATAAAAAAAAGCAGACTATCAAAAGTCCACTTTTATACAACAAAAAAGAGATAGCAGATTATGCTATCTCTTTTAGTATGACCCGTACGGGATTCGAACCCGTGTTACCGCCGTGAAAGGGCGGTGTCTTAACCACTTGACCAACGGGCCAAAATCTGGCAGAGAAGAAGGGATTCGAACCCTCGCACCGCGTTCGCGATCTACTCCCTTAGCAGGGGAGCCCCTTGAGCCACTTGGGTACTTCTCTATATGGCTCCGCAGGTAGGACTCGAACCTACGACCGATCGGTTAACAGCCGATAGCTCTACCACTGAGCTACTGCGGAATAATTATGGTGGGCCTAAATGGACTCGAACCATCGACCTCACGCTTATCAGGCGTGCGC
>NZ_PCOH01000028.1:0-61908 GCF_002976445.1 Bacillus sp. MYb56 | reverse complement strand
AAGTTGCAGAATTAGAAGAAGCTAAGGAAGCGACAGAAGAAGTTGTGGAATTAGAGAAACCTGAGGAAGCGACAGAAGAAGTTGCGGAGTTAGAGGGTACTAAGGAAGAAGAACCAATTTCTCAAGAAACAGTAATTGAAGAAACGATGAATACAGATTTAGTGGAAAATACACCAGTTGCAGAGCAACCAGTGATTTCTCAACAAGAAACAATTACGTTCAAGGAAGAAAGTGAAGTATTCGTACCAGTTTCAGAAACGGATGAGCAAACAAAGAAAGATGTTCAAAACTTTGCGAACGTTTTAATTGAAGAAGCGGAAGAAAAGAAGCAAGTTGCTGAAGAACAGCCTGCTTTACAAATAGAAGAACCGAAACGTGAGAAAAAACGTCATGTCCCATTTAATGTTGTCATGTTAAAGCAGGATAGAAAGAAATTAATGGAAAGACATGCGGCAAGAACGAACGTAATGCAATCAACTGTCAGTGAACGAGTGGAAGAAAAGCCAGTGCAGCAAGTGGTAGTAGAACCACAAGCAGAAGAAAAACCAGTGCAGCAAGTGGTAGTAGACCCGCAAGTGGAAGAAAAACCAGTGCAGCAAGTGGTAGTAGAACCACAAGCAGAAGAAAAACCAGTGCAGCAAGTGGTAGTAGACCCGCAAGTGGAAGAAAAACCAGTGCAGCAAGTGGTAGTAGAACCACAAGCAGAAGAAAAACCAGTGCAGCAAGTGGTAGTAGACCCGCAAGTGGAAGAAAAACCAGTGCAGCAAGTGGTAGTAGACCCGCAAGTGGAAGAAAGTCCAGTGCAGCAAGTGGTAGTAGAAGCCCAAGTGGAAGAAAAACCAATGCAGCAAGTGGTAGTAGAAGCTCAAGTGGAAGAAAAACCGATGCAGCAAGTGGTAGTGGAACCGCAAGTGGAAGAAAAACCGATGCAACAAGTAGTGGTGGCTGGACAAGTACAAGAGTCAATTTCAAGTACGGAAGTACAAGAGAAAGCATATGTTGTAAATCAAAAAGAGAATGATATGCGCAACGTACTACAAGCGCCACCGAAGTATGAACTTCCGCCATTAACGTTGTTGTCAATTCCACAGCAGGCAGCATTAGATAATACGGAGTGGCTAGAAGAACAGGAAGAATTATTAAATACGACATTTAATAATTTCCATGTTGGAGCACATGTTATTAATGTGTCACAAGGGCCGGCGGTAACTCGTTTTGAAGTACAACCAGACCCAGGTGTGAAAGTAAATAAAATTACAAATTTAAGTGATGATATTAAGTTAAGTTTAGCTGCGAAAGATATTCGAATTGAAGCGCCAATTCCAGGGAAGAGTGCAATTGGAATTGAAGTTCCAAACAAGGAAAGTAAGGCAGTATTCCTGCGTGAAATTTTAAGAAGTCCTGTATTTACAAAGAGTGAATCACCGCTTACAGTTGCGCTGGGGCTTGATATTTCCGGTGATCCAATTGTAACGGATATTCGAAAAATGCCACATGGACTTATTGCGGGTGCAACTGGTTCAGGGAAAAGTGTGTGCATTAACGCGATTTTAACGAGCATTTTATATAAAGCGAAGCCGCATGAAGTGAAGTTGATACTAATTGATCCGAAGATGGTTGAGCTTGCACCATACAATTCTGTTCCACATCTTGTAGCACCTGTTATTACTGACGTAAAAGCAGCTACAGCTGCGTTAAAGTGGGCGGTTGAAGAGATGGAACGTCGTTATGAATTGTTTGCTCATGCTGGTGCTCGTGATTTAACTCGTTACAATACGATTGTAAGTGGTAGAGAAATCCCAGGTGAGACATTACCTTATATTGTAATTGTCATTGACGAGTTAGCGGACTTAATGATGGTTGCTCCTGGTGATGTGGAGGAAGCGATTTGTCGTATTGCACAAAAAGCTCGTGCTTGTGGTATTCACTTATTAGTTGCGACGCAGCGTCCATCTGTAGACGTTATTACAGGTTTAATTAAATCAAACATTCCAACGCGTATTGCGTTTACAGTATCATCTCAAGTTGATTCGCGTACGATCATCGATATTGGGGGCGCGGAGAAGTTACTTGGTCGTGGTGATATGCTATTTTTAGGAAACGGCACATCTAAACCAGTTCGTGTACAAGGTGTATACGTATCAGATGATGAGATTGAAAGAACAGTTGATCATGTGAAAAAGCAAATGAAGCCAAACTACTTATTTAAGCAAGAGGATTTATTAGCAAAATCAGAGCAGAGTGAGTCTGAAGATGAACTATTTTTTGATGCATGTCAATTTGTTGTAGAGCAAGGGGGAGCGTCCACATCTTCTGTACAGAGAAAATTCCGCATAGGTTATAATCGCGCGGCACGTCTAATTGAAGAGATGGAGTCGCAAGGGATTATTTCTGAAGGAAGAGGAACGAAACCGAGAGATGTCCTTATTTCTGAGGATGAATTCGCTGCTATGCAGGAAACAAATGTATAGGAAACGGTTTTGCTGTATACTAATAGAAAATGTTGGATAGTAAAGTAGGGAGTAAAGCGACATGAAAGAAATTGAATTAAAATTAAAAGGTGAAATAAATCGACTAACAAATAAAACATTTAAATTTGATGAACGTGTTGGAGAAGGCTGGTTCTCTGCCGTTTACTTTTTAAAAACTAGAGAAATCATTGAAGAATTTCGCCCGAAAAGCGTTGTAACAATGCAGTTTTTTCAAAAAGAACATGCAGTTCTTTGCGGAGCAGATGAGGTAATCGCATTGCTACAAACATTTGCCAAAAATCCTGAGGAATTAGAAATTCATTCTTTAAAGGATGGCGATAATATTAGTCCGTTTGAAACAGTTTTAACAATTCATGGTCCTTATGAATACTTCGGCTTTTTAGAAGGTGTAATTGATGGGATTTTAGCTCGTCGTACATCAGTTGCGACAAACGTATATAACGTTGTCCAAGCTGCACGTAGTGTAGATAAAGAAAAACCGGTTATTTTCATGGGAGATCGTGACGATCATTATACGCAACAAGCTGGTGACGGCTATGCGGCATACATCGGAGGTATGAGCGCGCAAGCGACGCATGCAATGAATGAATGGTGGGGCAGAAGTGGTATGGGGACGATGCCTCACGCTTTAATTCAAATGTTTAATGGTGATGTTGTTGAAGCTGCAAAGGCATATCATAAAAAATTCCCAGAAGATGAATTAGTCGTACTAATTGATTATAACAATGATGTCATCACAGATGCACTTCGCGTAGCGCGTGAATTTGGATCAACATTAAAAGGTGTACGTGTCGATACGTCTCGCACAATGATTGATCAATACTTCATTCGTCACCCAGAAGTACTTGGAACATTCGATCCACGTGGTGTAAATCCATCACTTGTATTTGCACTTCGTAAGGCTCTTGATGAGGAAGGGTTCCAACATGTAGATATCGTTGTAACTGGTGGGTTTGATGAGAAGCGTATTCGTGAATTTGAAGCTCAAAATGTTCCTGTCGATATATACGGAGTAGGAAGTAGCTTATTAAAAATGAATATTGGTTTTACTGGTGATAACGTAGAATTAAATGGAAAACCAGAAGCAAAAGCTGGTCGTAAATACCGTCCAAATTCACGTCTAGAGCGTGTTCAATTAGAAACAAAAGAAGATATGTAAAAGCGAGAAAAACTGATAGGTGATTGACCCTATCAGTTTTTCTGTTATCATAGTATAGCGGCTTGTTTTTTGCTATAATAAATGTGTTATGGACATAAAAGAAGTACGTACGAGTTTATCACTGATAAGTGAATATAAAAAGAAATTCACTGCATCAGAAATGTATGATGATTACCAAAATAAGAAAAGATTCATATACTGTCTTATAGATAGGCCGTTGTATTAGTTCGAAATGTTGGAGGTTCTTTAAGATGACAGTTTACCATTTTGTAGGAATTAAAGGAACAGGAATGAGTTCATTAGCACAAATTCTTCATGACATGAAGCATACTGTTCAAGGGTCTGATTATGAAAAGCGTTTCTTTACACAAACAGCATTGGAAAAGCGTGGTATTTCCATCCTTCCTTTTGATAAGAATAATATTAAAGAAGGACAAGTGATTATCGCAGGAAATGCATTTCCTGATACGCATGAAGAAATCGTAGCAGCAAAAGAATTAAATATCCCAGTACATCGTTACCATCACTTCTTAGGTGATCTTATGAATCAGTACACAAGTGTTGCTGTAACTGGTGCACATGGAAAAACATCAACAACTGGTTTGTTAGCCCATGTAATGCAAGGTGCACACCCAACATCATACCTTATTGGAGATGGAACGGGGCATGGGGTAGAAAATAGTAAGTATTTTGTATTTGAAGCTTGTGAGTATCGTCGTCATTTCTTGTCTTACTATCCAGACTATGCAATCATGACAAATATCGATTTCGATCACCCAGATTATTTTGCAGACATCAATGATGTATTTAATGCATTCCAAGAGATGGCATTGCAAGTGAAAAAAGGTATTATTGCATGTGGTGATGATGAAGAACTTCAAAAAGTTCAAGCGAAAGTACCTGTTATTTTCTATGGATTTGGAGAAGATAATGATTTCCAAGCACGTAACATTCAAAAGAGAACTGATGGTACTATATTCGATGTATTCGTTCGTAATACGTATTATGACACGTTCAAAATTACAGGATACGGCGATCACAGCGTATTAAATGCATTAGCAGTAATCGCGCTTTGCCATTATGAAAACGTTGATGTAGAAGCAGTTAAGCATCAGCTAACAACTTTTGAAGGCGTAAAACGTCGCTTTAATGAAAAGCCAATGGGAGAACAAGTTATCATTGATGACTATGCACACCATCCGACAGAAATTAATGCAACGATTGAAGCAGCTCGTCAAAAACATCCAGAGCGTGAAGTTGTCGCTGTATTCCAACCACATACATTCTCACGTACAGAGAAATTTTTAGATGAGTTCGCGGAAAGCTTAAGTAAAGCTGACCAAGTATACTTATGTGATATTTTCGGATCAGCACGTGAAAACAAAGGTGAATTAACAATTGAAGATCTGCAAAAACGTATCGATGGCGCAGAACTAATTACAGATACAACAACGGATGTGTTAAAGAAACATAAAAACGGCGTTCTTATTTTCATGGGCGCAGGTGACATCCAAAAATTCGAAGCAGCTTACGTAAAAGAAGTTCAAGTTGCAGAGAAGTAATAGAAAAGACGCATAGCTTGGCTGTGCGTCTTTTTTGTTGTGTTCGATATATTTTAAAAAGCGTTGATATGTTGGTATTGTTCATTTTTTTTGTATAGTTGTTTTAATAAGAATATATATAGTGAACTAAAAAGTACATATCCAATTAAATAATAGAATGAAAACATATCGAATTGTTTTGTTAGCATAATTCGAATCGCGAAAAATGCAAATGGAAGTGCAATTAAAACGCTAGTACTAAAGGAAATCATTGTTTTTAAAAATTTTAATTGCTTTGTATTCCAATGGTTTTCTCTACAGATGAACCAAATGTTGCTTGCGATAAAGGCTAATAAAAATGGTAAATTAGCTGAAATATTTATAAAGCCAAGTGCGATAGGTACTGATAAAGCAACGAGTGGAGCAACTGATAGTCCTGTAAAGTATTTAATAAATGTATTTGTAGATTGCTGTGCATTTTGAATAACATCTGTATATTCTACTGCAATTTCCTTTGCTAATTCTTTTGGAGGAAGAAATTCTTCAATCACCTGTGAAGGGATGGTTGCTGGTGGTACCCCTTCACTTCCTTTACTTAATGCATTTTCATATAAATCGGATTTGATTTCTAGCATATGTTGTTCTCTTGCTGACGTAGGTAAGTTCATTAAACCTTTATGAAGATCGTGTAAGAAAGAAACAATGAGTTCATTTGAAAAGAATCGTTCCTTGTTCATTTTTTATCCTCTCCTTTAGCTAGTAACATTAGAGCTTGATATACTGCACCATAATCATGTAAGCGACTATTTAAAATTTCTCTCCCTTCGTCTGTAATGCGATAGTATTTTCTTTTTGGCCCATCACCGGACTCTTCCCAATAGGAAACAGCCCAATTGTTTTTCGTGATTCGATTTAATATAGGGTAAATCGAACCGTTCGGGATATGAAACACAGGGATATCTTGTAAGGCACTTGTAATTTCGTATCCATACATAGGTTGTTTGCTTATTAAAGACAAAATAGCGAGATCAAAAACACCTTTACGTAATTGAATTATAAAATTATCATATTTTTCCATACTTTAACTATATATGATTCATATCTAGATATCAATCATATATAGTGATTATTCTTATATAAAACTGAAAAAGTGCGAATGTTTAACTTTTTTTCACCTATAAGTGTTAGAATAATAGGAAAATTAAAAGGGGCTAAAAAAACATGTTCACACTCCGAGTAGATGACGAAATCGAATTACAACTATTAGAAAAACATCATAAAGAGGGACTATATGAATTAATAGATCAAAATCGTAATCATTTAAGAAGATGGCTTCCGTGGGTAGATGGGACGAAATCAGCTGATGCGTATAATGAGATTTTTCCGATGTGGTTAAAGAAATTTGCAGAGGGAGATGGGTTTGAGGCTGGTATACGCTATAAAGGAAAGCTCGTTGGGATGGTAGGTATTCATCCGGTGAGCTGGGGTAAGAAAGCTACGAGTCTTGGATATTATCTTGCAGAAGATGCTGGCGCGAAAGGTATTATGACGCGAAGTGTGAAGACTGTGCTTCATTATGCATTTGATAATTTAAAGCTGAATAAAATTGAAATTCGTTGCGGTGTTGAAAATGCGAAAAGCCGTGCGATTCCAGAACGTTTAGGTTTTAAATTAGATGGTATTTTAAGAGATGAAGAATGGATATATGATCATTTCCAAGATATCGCTGTGTATAGTTTACTAGCTTCAGAATGGAAGAAGATTCGATGAACGAGAAGATTTGTATTATTCCGTATGAAAGTATGTTTCAAGATGAAGTAGTAGATCTTATCGTTCATATTCAGCAAAAAGAGTACAATGTCCCTATTACGAAAGAAGAGCAGCCGGACTTACTAGAAATAGAAACGTTCTATCAAAGGGACAACGGAAATTTTTGGGTAGCAACTTATGATGGGAAAGTAGTTGGAACGATAGCTTTATTAGATATTGGGAAGCATCAAGTAGCGCTAAGAAAAATGTTCGTGAAGAAAGAGTTCCGCGGAAAAGAATGGGGCGCATCACATACGCTACTTCAAACGGCAATTTCTTGGGCGAAAGAAAAGAACTTGGAAGACATTTATTTAGGAACAACAGTTAAATTTCTAGCAGCACACCGTTTCTACGAAAAGAATGGTTTTCAAAGTGTGAGTATAGAAGAGTTGCCAAAAAGTTTTCCAGTGCTAGAGGTAGATAAGAAATTTTATAGGTATACTGTTTAAAAAGGTCATTCATAAATGATCTTTTTTTATGAACTAAAATGGAAATGATGGTATAATTTGGATTAGGGGGTGTGGGTATGAACTTTCCAATTCAGAGAAGTAAGTTAGGAATAATTTTCGTTAGTATAACGTTAGCTTTTATGGTGATATATCCAATAGTTATGTTCTTTACAAGAAAAGGGGATTGGGCTTCAGCTCTAATTGGGATGGGATTATGTTTTATTGTAAATGTCCCTCTCGTTTGGGAAATGTTCATTAAAAAACATAAAGTAGAAAATGGTATTTTAAAATACGGAATTTTAAATGACGACGTTGTATTAAAAGATATAAGAGTTATTCGTCAAGTTGGAAAATCATTTGAGATTACAACGAATGCATATAAAGTACATATGATTGCGATGCCGCAAGATCCGGATGAATTTTTGGCGCTTATCGCGAAAGAAAATCCATATGTGAAAATAGAAATGGTAGGTAAGAAATGAAATATGTAAAACTTTTGTTTTGTTTGGAAATTTTGTTTGTGCTTGTTGGTTGCACTAGAGTATATATGAAATGGGATCTGCCCTTATATGTCCCAATATTAATAGGTACTATCGCAGTGACGCTTTTATTTTATTTTCATTTTCAGCAAACAAAAAGCGAGAAAAATAGCTCCATATAAAGTAGGGGGATTAGAAATGAAAAAGATCTATATGTTGTTTTTGTTTCTGCTAACTGCATCCATTCTTTTAATAGGATGTAGTGCGAAGAAAGAGAAGTCTGATGTTAGTTTAGAAAAGGCACAAAAAATTGAAATTGAATCGCTTATTGATTCGAGTGATAAAAAAACAATTACCGATAAGAAAGAAATCACAAAGTTGTTTGAATCAATCAAAATGGATGAGTGGGAAATGGAATCGGCTCCTTTAGATACTCCGCAAGGGAAAACGTTTAAAATGTATCAAGAGGATACACCGAAATTATTGGATTCGAGTAAAGATAAAAAAGAGTTACATGAAATTGGTACTATGACAGTATATAAAGATGTCCCTTATGTCGAAGTTGAAATGAAAAATAAGAAAATGAGTTTTAAAGTGCCAGAAGATGTGGCGAAAGATTTATTACAATATTAATAAAAAGACGCTCGGAGAAAATTCCGAGCGTTTTTCATTATTTTAAGTTCTCTGGGTTTAAAGCTTCTAGTTCAGTTACAACGAAGCGTCCGTCTTTACGGATTAATACGTCGTCGAAGTAAATTTCACCGCCGCCGTATTCAGGGCGCTGAATGCATACTAAATCCCAGTGAATGTTAGAGTTGTTGCCGTTCCATGCATCATCATAAGCTTGTCCAGGTGTGAAGTGGAAGCTGCCATCGATTTTTTCATCGAATAGGATGTCTCCCATTGGATGTAAGATGTATGGGTTTACGCCGATTGCGAACTCACCAACGAAACGCGCGCCTTCGTCTGTATCGAAGATTTTGTTAATGCGCTCTGTATCATTTGCAGTTGCTTCAACGATTTGACCGTTCTCAAATTTAAGTTGTACATTTTCAAATGTATAACCGTTGTAAGGAGATGGTGTATTGTATGAAACTGTACCGTTAACAGAATCGCGAACTGGTGCAGAGTATACTTCACCATCTGGAATGTTTAAATGACCCGAGCATTTAATAGCTGGAATGTCTTTAATAGAGAATGTTAAGTCAGTTCCAGGACCAGTTAAGCGAACCTTATCTGTTTTATTCATTAATGTAACAAGGCTATCCATCGCCTTATCCATTTTACCGTAGTCTAAGTTACAAACTTCGAAGTAGAAGTCTTCGAAAGCTTCTGTGCTCATTTTAGCAAGCTGCGCCATAGAAGCATTTGGGTAGCGAAGAACAACCCAGCGTGTTTTCGGAACACGGATGTCTCTATGAACTTTTTTGCCAACTGTTTGGCCGTGAACTTTCATACGTTCACTTGGAACGTCAGCTTGTTCGTTAATGTTATCACCAGAGCGAAGGCCGATATAAGCGTCCATATCTTTCATTACGCTCGCTTCATATGCAGCGATTTGTTCGAAATGTTCTTCAGTAGCACCCATTAATAAAGAGCGATCTACTTGATGATCTTTTAAAGAAACGAATGGGAAACCACCAGCTGCATATGCTTCTTTTACAAGTGCAGTTACAAGTTCTTTTTGTAAGCCAAAGTTTTCAATTAATACTTTTTCGCCTTTTTGTAAACGAATAGAGTAGTTAATTAAATTGTATGCTAACTTTTCAATGCGTGGATCTTTCATATGTAAAGCCTCCCTACTAATTATGTATCCTCTCCTATTGTAACCTACTTAGTGGAATTTGTTGAATCATTTATGTTAAAGTTAACGAATAAGTATGAAAATTCTAATGAAAAGATAGGGATTAGAATGAAACGGAAAATGATTGTATAATGGGAGAAAGTATGAAAAAGATAAAGGAAGTGATGAAATGCAAGTTCTTCTATATGTAAGTGCGGCTATTATCGCGGTTGCTTTCGCAGTATTAGTAGTGTATGTATGCAGAACATTGTTATCGGTTCAGAAGACGTTAGAAAACGTTGCGAGCACGTTAGAAGGTTTAGAAAAGCAAATGCAAGGAATAAGCGTAGAGACGGAGCAATTATTACATAAGACAAATGCGTTAGCTGATGATATTCAACAGAAGTCACAGTCGCTAAATAAAGTAGTAGAAGGTGTGGATGGAATCGGAACGACGATTCACTCTTTAAATACGAAGCTTCGCAATGTATCAGAGTCTGTTACGGACGAAATTGAAAATAATGCAGATAAAGTAGCACAAGTTGTACAGTGGAGCAGCGCAGCAATTGAAGTATATAATCATTACCGTACTACGAGACAAGAGAAAAAGGTTGAAAAAGAAGAGCGTAAACTTGAGAGAGCTGAGCAGAAGGCTGAAAAGAGAGAGAAGCGCTCTAGACTTCGCATGAGAGGTGAGTAATGATGAGTATGATGAAGATTGAAACAATTGAAGAATTTGAAGCGTTAGTAGAAAAGAACGAGCCTTACGTTCTTTTTAAACATAGTACGACATGCCCAATTAGTCACGGTGCATATACAGAGTTTCAAGCATATTGCGGTGAAGAAAGAGAAGTGCCAGCATATTACTTATACGTACAAGAGGCGAGAGATGTTTCGAACCATGTTGCAGAGCAGTACAGCATTAAGCATGAATCTCCGCAAGTGTTATACATAAAAGATGGAATGGTAGTATGGCATACATCGCATTGGAATATTAAAAAAGAAGCTTTAGAAGAGAATGTAAAATAGGGAGAGGCAAGCGAAGGGCTTGCTTCTTTTTTATTTTGTTGCAATATATTTAGTGGTACACTAGAGATACTTTAAAACTAAGTAAATTGACTTTTGAAAGTGGGTTTTAAGCAATGAAGAAAATGGCATTATGCATCGCAAGCTTAAGTTTATTACTGGGGGCTTGCAGCAATAATACTATTGAGAAGAAGGATGAAGTTGTACAGAAAGATACGAAAGAAAAAAGTATGATTCCAAGAACTGCTGTTTCTAAGGATTACTATAGAACTGTTATTCCTTTAAAAGAACAAAAGGTAATTAATACAGTTAATGTTAAAACTAATTCTAAACTAGATTTAGCAGAATATGAAAATGGTTTAATGGATATTGCTTCAAAACAATTCGATACAGAAAATTACGTATTACAATTAAATCAATATATTCCAGAGAAAACAATTGATGAATTAGTTACGAAACAAGAAGTACCAGTTTTGACTAATATTATAGAACAGGACTACTTCGGCAAACAAAATTCAAATGAACTAAGCTTATCTGGTGTTGTTATTGGTTTATCTATGTCTTCAAGTGTATCTAATGAGGAAGCTATTTCTAAAGGTACTGAAGTCGCTAAGGGGCTTATAGAAGCTATTAATAAAAATGATAAATATAACAAATCTCCAATTACGTTTGCTATATTTAAGCAAGAAAGTACAAGTTCTTTAAAGAATGGTACTTATATTTCAAGCGCTACTGTTCAAAAGAACGAGACTAATCTTGGAAATTGGGATACTATTGATGAAAAGTCGTATTCGTATCCTTCTCAAGAATTTGAGGGGGCACATGGAGAAGATAATGATACGCTAAAGAATTTTTCTAAAGCAATGAAGGCATTTTCTCCAGGAGATTATATCCCTGTTAATGCTAAGATTTCTTATAAGCAAAATAAGATGGATAAATTAAAGATGGATATTGTCGTTAAATATAACGGTAAGTCAGAATTAATGGCACTCTCTCAAACGGCTGCTCAAAGTATGTTAGAACAATTTCCTAAAGATGCTAAAGTTCAATTACAAATAAAGTCCGAGAATAAAATCGAGGCTGTTATTATAAAAGAGAAGAACAGTGATAAACCGTTTGTTTCTTTCCTATAATAAAAAAAGACAGTTTTTAAGCTGAGGCTACTGAAAAAGTGAATACTTCGAGAAAAACATTTCGAATTTCCTAAAGATGTTGAAAGAAGAAAGGAGGTCATTACCTGTACATAGTAGGGAATGACCTCTTTTTTCTTATGAAATAGACTCTTTCAGTGCCTTCTTTAAAGTGTCAGATTATGTTGATGTTATTCAAATTGGCGCTCGCAATATGCAAAACTTTGAACTGTTAAAGGCAGCTGGTGCTGTAAATAAACCAATATTATTAAAGCGTGGTTTATCAGCAACAATTGAAGAATTTATTAATGTAGCAGAATATAGTATGGCAGAGGGGAATGGTAATATCATTTTATGTGAGCGTGGTATTCGCACATATGAATCAGCAACGCGTAATACGCTTGATATTTCCGCTGTGCCAATTTAAAAGAAAGAAACACATTTACCTGTTGTTGTCGATGTAACACACCCTACAGGGCGACGTGACCTTCTCTTACCGTTTGCAAAAGCGGCTATGGCAATTGGTGCTTTTGCTATTATGGCTGAAGTACATCCAGACCCAGCAGTTGCATTATCAGATGAAGCGCAGCAAATGGACATTCCAGAATTCAATGAGTTTATGAAAGAATTAAAAGCATTCGGAAGTAAATTATAAAAAGATTTCTTAGTCTATGTAGCCTTGTTACATAGCTTTTTTACAAAAATTGACCTTTTTTGCATAAAAAATACGAAAATACGAGAAAAGAAGCGAATTTTTTCGAAACTTTTGCGGGAAAATATTGTATGACCCTGTGTTTTTAGCGTATCATTAGTAAAAGGAAGAACTCGGGACGATTGTTGGCATCTGCAAATAGAGTTGATGTCTTTTTTTCATTCAAGTGAACCGATACATAAAAATAGATAACATAAATAGAAGGAGTGTGCGAAGAGATGAACGTAACAATCTATGATGTAGCGCGTGAAGCAAATGTTTCAATGGCTACCGTATCACGCGTTGTGAATGGTAACCCAAATGTAAAGCCTACAACAAGAAAGAAAGTATTAGAAGCAATTGATCGTTTAGGATACCGCCCGAATGCGGTAGCACGTGGACTAGCAAGTAAGAAGACAACTACAGTGGGTGTTATTATTCCGGATATCTCAAATACGTTTTATGCAGAACTTGCTCGTGGAATTGAAGATATCGCAACAATGTACAAATATAACATCATTTTAAGTAACTCTGACCAGAACAAAGAGAAAGAGTTCCACTTATTAAATACGATGCTTGGGAAACAAGTGGACGGGATTGTTTTCATGGGTGAAGATATTACAGATATTCACGTTGAAGAGTTCAAAAAATCTCCAGTACCAATTGTATTAGCAGCGTCATTTGATGAACAAAATGAAACGTCATCAGTAAATATTGATTATACACAAGCAGCTTACGATGCAATGAAGCATTTTATTGAGCAAGGACATAAACGTATCGGTTTCGTCTCTGGTCCTTTCATTAATAAAGCAGGAAGCGCGAAGAAGTTACAAGGTTATAAAAAAGCTTTAGAAGAAGCAGGTATTTCATATGATGAAAATCTTATAATTGATGGAGATTACACATATGATTCAGGTATAGAAGCGTTTGAAAGACTTTGGGGCATGGATGAAAAACCAACAGCAATCTTCGTATCTTCTGATGAAATGGCACTAGGTGTAATCCACGCAGCACAAGACGCGGGATTAAACGTACCAACGGATATCGAAGTGCTTGGTTTTGACAACACACGTCTTGCATTAATGGTTCGTCCGCAACTTTCGACAGTTGTACAACCAATGTATGATATCGGTGCAGTAGCAATGCGTCTACTAACGAAATATATGAACAAAGAAAAAGTAGAAGATCACTCAGTTATCTTACCTCACCGTATCCAATTTAGAGATTCAACGAAGTAAGAATAAGAGAGCTCACAGCGATAGCTGTGAGCTTTTATTCATATTCAGGATAATGGTGTTTAACTACTGTATCTACATTTTCAGTTTTCTTAACATGTAAAAAGCGTGCATATAATTCTTTTCCTGTCTCAAATGGTGTGTCATCTAATTCGAAAACATGCAACACTTTTCTAAACGTCCATGTTACTTGCTCACCGTACATATTATCGTACGTATCTTCAGACTGTAGAGCTATCTTTTCACCTAGCTCATGAGCTTCCTCTAAACTGTTCGCCTTAACGAGAATGATACTTTCTTCAAAAAGTGTATCGTGATTCTCTTCATAATGTTCATCAATTTTACTAGGATTAGGCTCACTTGAATGGACAGATTCAAATAATAATTTTACAGCATACACATGAGATCAGTCTCCTTATGCTGAATGTTTTACTTTATAAACAATACTCGCGATAAGTGAAGCGGGTATTGTAAATACGTTGCTTTGATAATGGTAATGTATTTGGGATTCTTTATAAGACATTCGCTACAGTTGGGGTTATTCCTTGTTATATGTCACACAAGTGCAAATTTAACTATTATAGGGCAATGTCATGTATAATAGAAAGAAAAGGCTTGTGAGGGGGGAGAAGAGATGATCGTTCTTTGGATAATTACGCTTTGCATGACTGCTATTTTTGCATATATGACGTTAAAACAAAATGGCTTAAAGCGATTTGTTCCAGGAAGTATTCTTGCAGGAATCGCCCTTATCACGTATGTAATTTCTATTTTTATTGAAAGTGTATCAGTGGACATGAGCACAAGTTTAATGTTCATGGGTATTACACTATTTGCAGGTAGCATTATGGTACTTATGGTTGCAGGTATTATTGCATTTATTCATATGAATTCGGAAACGTTATAGCATATAAAAAAAGGCATGTCCCAAGGGGGCATGCCTTTTTATCCGTTCAATTATGCTCTATCTTTAGAAGAGTTTTGTTGTTTTAGTAAGTCGCGAATTTCGCCAAGAATTTCTTCTTCTTTTGTTGGTTCTGGAAGTTCTTCTTTCTTTTCTTCTTCTTCTCTTTTAGATGTTAGTTTGTTGAAAACTTTAACAAACATAAAGATAGCAGCTGCAATAATTAAGAAATCAAAAATAGTTTGGATGAAGTTACCATACATAATAGATGATTTACCGAATGTAAGTTTTAAATCTGTAAAGTTAACGCCGCCCAGTACCATACCAAGTAATGGTGTGATGATATCTTTAACTAAAGAACTAACGATTTTACCGAATGCAGCACCGATTACAACCCCGACAGCTAAATCGATTACATTCCCTTTGAATGCGAATTTTTTAAACTCGTTCCACATGTGTTAATCCCATCCTTTCCACGATTCAATATGAAATTTATAATTCCTATCAACATATTCTATAGAAATTTGTGATAGAAATAAAGAGGAAATGGGAATGAAAGTAAATTCTGAAAAATGTATCCGTTTTAATTTTTGCTTACAGCTTGCAGTAGAGATTGGAGCATTTGTTGAGATTTTAATCCTTCTAATCCATCTACAATAGGCTGTGTATCACCTTGTACACATTGGATAAAATGATGAACAGCATCTTCAAATCCGCGCTGCTTTAACGTTGTCTCCCATGATGGTGAACCACTTTGTGAAACGGAGTTTTCTTGCTCAATTTCAAATGTGTTCATATTTTTTACGCGAATGATTTTACCTGCCGTTACAAGTTCAATTTGTTCTAAATTTGTACCTGCATGGCGGTGCATCGCCGTAGAAAGTAAAAGTCCATTTGCAGTTGTATATGTATGATGTCCGTAAAGAAGTTCGTTCTTTTCATTGATTTGCATCATATTATGAACGATGTTAAGGTCATCGTTAGCTAACCAGCGAGCAGTATCTACAATATGTAAGTAATCATCTAACATAGTAAAGTCATACGTATATGGCCCCACCTTATTTGTTCGGTGCTTTTCAATTCGAATCCATGAAGTATCATTAGCTTGCTCTTTGGCAGTAACGTACATAGGAACGAAACGGCGATTAAATCCCACCATTAACTTTCGATTATACTTTTCACTCATTTCAACTAGCTTCTCTGCTTGCTCAGTAGTAGCAGCTAGCGGCTTATCAACATAAACATCGATTCCTTTTTTCAGAAGTTCAGAAACGATTTCATAATGTGTAGCAGTTGAACTATGAACGAAAGCCGCATCACATTCTGAAGCGAGTGCCTGAAGGTTAGCGAAATCTTGAATACGATATTGCTCGCAAATTTGTTTTCTTTTATTAACATTAGGTGTAAACGCTCCCACAAAAGTCCAATCAGTTTCCTTTGTCAGTGTTGGAAGGTAAGCCTTTTGTGCAATACTACCTAATCCAATCATTCCAATACGAGGTTTGCTCATGTTTTTTTCCCACCCTATTATAAATATATAAGTTGTCTAGCTGTATAGCTATGTGACGAAATAACTGTAGCATAGACTGGGGAGAATGGCAAAAAATAGATTTGAAAATGATACGTTTTTTATAGGAAATGAGCTTTTATTTATTTGTCGCTAACAAAATCTTCTCTATCTCTTCAAAGTTATGAACACGGGCATGCTCTAGCGGGGTAACACCATCGTTGTCGGGAATGTTTACATCAGCACCATGTTCAATAAGAAGGCGAATGACTCGTTGCTGTGTTTCGTTTCCATTACTTAGTACGATGGCTTCCATTAAAGCGGTCCACCCGAGATTATTTACATGGTTAACATCAATAGTTGTTCGCGTAAGGAGTTCTTTAATAACATCAATATAGCCATGTTCTGAGGCGGGGATAAGAGCTGTTCCGCCGTAACGATTTGTAAGCGATGGATCTGCACCGGCATCAATCGTTAGTTTTAAAATATCAAAGTAACCTTCTGCACCGGCGTATAGAAAGGGATTGTTTTTCATATCGTCTTGGATATTTACGTCAGCCCCTGCTTCAATAAGCACTTTTGCAGTTTTTACATCATTTTTGTATGTAGCAATCATAAGAGAAGTACGTCCTTTATTGTCCGTTATATTTATGTCAGCCCCTTTTTTGAGTAATGATATAACAGTATTCGTTTCTTGTTTCTCAGTAGCTGTTAGTAGTGCTGTCTCCATGTTTGTCATCTCCTTTTTAACTTCTTGTTCTTGTGAGCATCCTTGTAAAAAAATTACGCAACATATCATGCTTAATGTTTTTTTGAACATGGAATTTCAACCTCCTTTTGCAAGCAATTCGGTATCCTAATTTAAACTGTAAAATAGGAACATTAAATTTTTATAAACTGGTGCTAAAATTACTATAAAATCGCTTGAGTATTTGAACATATATTTTTATGCTTATGAATAACAAGGTTTGTTAAAGTGAGGATGTAAGATATGTCTATTAAAACAAGATTTTTATTTTCTTATATCGCTGTTATTCTCGTTTCCATCACGCTCATATTAGTCGCGGGATTTTTAATTGTTTTTTCCATAACAGGAGACTTGGAATCAGTGAAAAATTTCTATAAAAGTTCCTATATTCAAAAGCCGCTTACGCCAGAAGAAGAGAATACGTATATTGAATTGAAATTAGCGGCAAAGAAAAATCAATCACAACTATTAGATGAATCGTTCGTTTCATCACTTGAAAAAGAAGGTGTGAAAATAGTTGTAAGAAAGGGAGAAACCATTTCTTATGCTACAAAAATATTTGAAGGTGTATCTTTAAAAGAAGCCATTCCGAAATTTGAATCAGCAAATATTAATAGTCGTGGTACAACGGAACTAGGCGATACATTTTATCGATATGTAAAATTTGATTTTTATTTTCCCGGAGATGAAGAAGGGAGTATATTTGTACTAAAAAGGCAGAGTTCATTTGTCGATCTTACACAAAAATTATTTCCAATTTTGTTCGGAGCGCTTTTACTGTTAGCCATTTTACTCATAGGGTTATTAAGTTATTTCGTCTCAAGAAGTGTGATAAAACCAATTTTTGTATTGAAAGATGCGACTGGGAGAATTAAAGAAGGGGATTTAGATTTTCAAATTCCAGTTACATCCTATGATGAGATTGGGCGATTAAATCAAGGGTTTGAGGAAATGAGGAAGAGATTAAAAGAGTCGATAGAGATGCAAGCACAGTATGAAGAAAATCGAAAAGAACTCATTTCAAACATATCTCATGATTTAAAAACACCGATTACATCTATTATTGGATATGTAGAAGGCATAAAAGATGGAGTCGCAAATACGCCAGAAAAAATGGATAAGTATTTAACGACCATTCATACGAAGGCAAAACATATGGATACACTCATTGATGAGCTCTTTTTGTTTTCAAAGCTTGATTTGAATCGAGTTCCCTTTCAGTTTGAAACGATAGAGTTAAACGTGTTTATGCAGGAATTATTAGAAGAGATGCAGATGGATTTAAGTGAGGAAGGTATAGAAGTTTACTTACAATTACAATCATCACCACTATATGTAACGGCTGATTGCGAAAAGATAAATAGAGTTATATCAAATTTGATTCATAATAGTGTGAAATACATGGATAAAGAAGAGAAGAAAATTACTGTAACAGTATTGAGTGATAACAATAAAGTTATTGTGAAAGTGATGGACAATGGGTCAGGTATAGAAGCTGATACGCTGCCGTATATATTTGAGCGGTTTTATCGTGCAGAGCAATCGCGAAATTCTAGCACAGGTGGAAGTGGACTTGGCTTAGCGATAGCGAAGCAAATTGTTGAAGAACATGGCGGGGAAATTTGGGCGGAAAGTAAGCTTTGGGAAGGTACAAGTATTTTCTTCTCATTGAAAAAAGTACAGGAATGTGGTGAGTAGAATGAAGAGAATTTTACTAGTAGAAGATGAAATAAGTATTGCAGAATTACAGCGAGATTATTTAGAAATTAGTGATTTTCAAGTCGATGTAGAGTATTCAGGTGAAATAGGTCTACAAATGGCTCTTCAGGAAGACTATGATTTAATTATTTTAGATATTATGCTTCCGAAAATGAATGGTTTTGAAATTTGTAAACAAATACGTGCTATAAAAGACATTCCGATTTTACTTGTTTCAGCAAAGAAGGAGGATATAGATAAAATTCGCGGATTCGGTTTAGGCGCGGATGATTATATAACGAAGCCGTTTAGTCCAAGTGAATTAGTCGCAAGAGTAAAAGCACATATTTCTCGTTATGAAAGATTATCAGGAAATGTGAGTAAGCAACGCGATACGTTATATATTCATGGAATTTCTATCGATCAGCGAGCGAGAAAAGTTTTTATAAACAATTAAGAAATTGCGTTTACAACGAAAGAATTTGATTTATTAACATTCTTTGTAACGCATCCAAACCAAGTATTAAATAAAGAACAGTTATTTGAACGTATTTGGGGACTAGAATCAGCTGGCGATTTAGCCACTGTCGTTGTTCACATTAGAAAGCTACGTGAAAAAATTGAAAGAGATCCTGCTCACCCGCAATATATTGAAACAGTGTGGGGAGCTGGTTATCGCTTTAACGTGTAATGTACCTGCCAAGTAATTGGTAGGTTTTTTATGTTATTCGAACAAAAAGGGAATAATAGGTAATTTATGTTAAAATATAAAGAGAGATAAAACATAGGAGAGCATGAGAGGGCGTGCTACATTTTGGGAGATACATTAAAAGATAATAAATCAAACAAGGCTTTAAAGATTGGAACCAATATCATACTTATCTTATTAATTATCGGTGCAATACAAATGTTTTATGATGAAGATTCTACGAATGATCATTTCGGTGGGTTATTTATGATGGTCTTTTTTGGAATTAAAATAATTTCTAATTTTATGATGAGTATAAAAGCAGGAGATAAAAAGTCGATATTCATTGATGTAGGCTTAATGATTTTTTTGTTCTTCTTGTTGTTTCTAGTGTGAAATATTTCTTTTGAAAAAAGTTCATATTCTTATAGAGGCTGTGAGCTTTCCTTAGTAATAACGGTACTAGTGTAACGATTTATAAAATGTTTGAGTAGTAGAAGTAAACTGAGCAGCTTCTTCTAAAAAAGGATAATGGTTACTCTCCTCAAATATCACAAAGATAGAATTACGTATACCCTCATGCATCTCGATAGAATATTGGATCGGGCACTGTACATCATATCTTCCGCATATAATAAGGGTCTTTGTTTGGATGGAAGGTAAATTCTCTCTTAAATCAAATGACGGATATTCATTGGCGAAAGTGTTCATCCGGCTAGCGGACATAGTTTTTTTGATTGGTTTACAAAAATAAAATTTGTAGTTTTCGGGTTTATACAATGATAATTTTGTTCTCTTAGTAGATAGTTCTTTCCGTTCTTCACTTGTAAGGTGAGGGCTTTTTAAAGTTTCGATGAGTTGTTGCATATAATGAAACTGAGGATGTGCTGGGTGATAAATGCAAAATAGTGTTTCGGTATAGTTACTTGCTGCGGCTCCAACGATGACTAATGATTGTAAGGAATTTGGATATGTAATCGCATATAAAAGTCCAAGCATACCGCCTGTTGAGTGGCCAGCGAAATGCCATGTTGGGAGTTGTAAAGCTTCTCGTATTGCTTCTAAGTCGTGAACGGTTTCAATCATACTTAATTCTTTTTCTGAATTGGCTTTTGCTGAGTTACCAGCGTTTCGTAAATTAATGAGCAATACACGATGCGTAGCAGTGAAAACATCCGCAAAGTAATCGCCAGTGTCATTAAATTGTGAATAGTGATGTGTAATACAAAGCGGTTCGCCATTTCCTTTTGTAAAGAGTTCGAATGTGCCGCGTTTCGTGTTGATTATTTGTTGTTTCCACATAGTGTCACTACCTTTTCTCATTAGAGTTGGGGTTAGTTCATTAATAAATAAAAAATATATCATCGATTCGACACGGAATATCGATTTAACGACAAAACACAACAATAGTAGCAAACAAACTATAAAAGAAAGGAGGCTGTTCAAAAAGCGAGCCTCCTCTCTGTTTAATATAAAGATTTTGTCATATTATTCCGAATAATTTCAAGAGATTTCGCTACAGTTAATGCATTTTTTTCTTCGATTTCTGGTTTTCTAGGGATAGGTTGATACATGTTGTCTGGATCTTCCCATGTAAGGGGAAGGTCGGTTTCTGCTTGTCCTTTCCAAGCGTCAATCCATTCTGGAGGGAGATAACCTGAGATGTTTTGGATGTTGTTCATTTCGAGCCAAATGAGTGCCCAAGCTCTTGGTACGACGCGCCAGTGATCATAGCCACCACCGCCGACAGCAATCCAGCGACCGTCGCAATATTCATTAGCGATTTCACGAGCGAGCTTCGGTATTTCACGGTAAATGTTCATCGTTGCGCAAAGGTGTGTAAGTGGATCGTAATAATGTGCATCAGCACCATTTTGCGTTAAAATAATATCCGGTTTAAAGTATGCTGCCACTTCTTTTACAACTGTTCGATATGAATCTAAAAACGATTCGTCTTCTGTAAAAGCGTCGAGTGGAACGTTAAAAGAATAATTATATCCATTTCCTTGTCCACGTTCATTTACTGCGCCAGTTCCAGGAAATAAATAACGCCCAGTTTCGTGTAATGAAATGGTGCATACGTTAGGATCGTCGTAAAAAGACCATTGTACCCCGTCACCGTGATGAGCATCTGTATCAATATATAAAACGCGTAAACCGTATTTCTTCTGAATATATTTCATTGCGATAGAGCTATCGTTATAAATACAAAAGCCAGATGCTTTACCACGAAAGCCATGATGTAAGCCACCACCTAAATTGAGGGCGTGCTTTACTTTCCCAGAAATAACAGCATCGACAGCTGTTAATGTTCCGCCAACGAGTAATGCACTTGCTTCGTGCATATTTGGAAACATCGGTGTATCTTCTGTTCCAAGTCCATATGTCATCGCAATTGATTTTTCTAACTTTCCTTCTCCAGCAAGTTTTACCGCATTTATGTACTCCTCTGTATGAATGAATGCAATTTCCTCATCTGTAGCGATTCTTGGCGAGATGACTTGAGAAGGGGAGATAAAACCACTCTTTTGTAATAAATCATACGTGAGTGTGACGCGTAGTTGGTTAAAAGGATGATCAGGGCTAAAAGAATAGCCCCGAAAGTCATCCGAATAAATGAAGGCGCTGCTCATGCTTGCATCCCCATTATGTTTGGCCATAATACGCGGTAGCCCTCTGTTTCGAGTGCATCAATCACTTTTAGAGGATTCATCGTTTGAATGCGGAAAACGAGTACTTTATCATTCTCATCTTTTGCTGGATAGACGAGAACGCTCACAATATTTATTTGTAAATCACTAAAAATAGCAACGACTTTTCCAAGAATACCAGGTTCATTTTTCACTTGAATTTCAATTTGTGAACTCGGTTGATGAGCTCCTGTTAATTTTACTAACGTGTGCAGCACTGTAGATTCAGAAATGATACCTACGAGTTTTCCAGCTTTCGTAACAGGAAGACAGCCTATTTTATTTTCAAAAAATAAAGTCGCAATTTCCTCAACGAAATCGAGAGGGTGACAAGTCATAACAGGGTGTTTCATTATGAGTTCAAGCGGTTGCTTCAGCATATCGAGTGAAACTTGTTCATCTAAAATAGACGGACTTGCATCTCTTACATCCCGATCAGAAATAATGCCTACGACATGATTATTTTGATCGACAATTGGAATGTGCCGAATGCCTTTCGTACGTATCGTTCGGATTGCTGTTTCAATTGTATCGTTTGGATGCAGTGTCACTACATCTTGATTCATAATTTCTTCTACAATCATTCCAGTTGCCCCCTTTATTAATACATAAAACGATTGTGAAAACGTAGACGATCAAATGCTTGAATAGAATCCGTATCGACGCGTTTACCGATGCGAACCATTAAACAGTTAGCCGGGTGTGAACAAATTTCAGGATCATCTGTAGCCATCCATTGTAAACCACCAGCATTCATCATTTTTTCCATTACTTTTCGGTATTCCCAAACATTTAAGCCTGTTTGTTTTAAATCCCAGTGCCAATAATATTCAGTCGTTAATATAATGTAATCTTCCATATGATCGTCCATCATTGAAACTTCTAATAAATTTTTTCCGACAGAGCAACCACGAAAGGCTGGGACAACTTCAATCGCCCCGAGTTCAATTAAGTTTTTAATCTTTCCTTCTGACCATCGCTCGAGCGGATCAGGATATAAGTATGTAACATATCCAACGATCGTTTGGTCATGTCTAGCAATAATGAGACGAGCTTCTGGTAATTTAGAAATTTCGACAATTGCTTTATATTGCTGCTCGGCAGGACGAAACGCAATTAAGTCTGGATGAAATTCATACATTTCAAGATTATGTGTAGAGACAGGACCTTCAATAATTAAAGTGCCTTTCGCTGTTTTTAAGTTTCTGGCATTATATATTTTTTTATGAATCAATTTATTGCTCACCACCTTGAGGGTTTGTGAATCTATTAATATCGTACTTTATAATATATGCGATGTGAATCGAATTTTGTCATTAAAAATTTGTCTAAAAATCAACAAAAATACTGAAAATTTTAAATAATGTCATTATAATAGATAATAGAATACATAGGAGGGGGATGTAAAGTATGAAAGTGGAAACGCTTCCTGTCATTAAAGGAGAAAATAATTTGCCGAATTATGAAGAGGCATACGCGAATTTTAACTGGGAAGAGGTTAATAAAAATTTTACTTGGAATGAAACAGGACGAGTAAATATGGCGTATGAGGCAATTGATAAGCATGCGAAATCAGATCGAAAGAATAAAGTAGCACTTTATTATCAAGATGGATCGCGAAAAGAGAAATATACGTTTAAGGAAATGAAGGATTTTTCTAATAAAGCAGGAAATGTCCTGAAAAACTATGGCGATGTTGAGAAAGGCGATCGCGTTTTTATTTTTATGCCGCGTTCCCCAGAATTATATTTCGCACTTTTAGGTGCAGTGAAATTAGGGGCAATTGTTGGACCATTATTTGAAGCATTTATGGAAGGCGCAGTTCGCGATCGTTTAGAAGATAGCGAAGCGAAGGTGTTAATTACAACTCCTGAATTGTTAGAGCGCATACCATTAAATGATTTACCTGCTTTAAAAACAGTCTTCCTTGTTGGAGACAATGCAGAAGAAGGCGGTAAAACTGTAGCGTTCAATCCTTTATTTGAACAAGCTTCAAAAGAATTACATATCGAGTGGTTAGGCCGTGAAGACGGTTTAATTCTACATTACACATCTGGTTCTACTGGTAAGCCAAAAGGCGTCCTTCATGCTCAAAACGCAATGGTTCAGCACTATCAAACAGCGAAATGGGTATTAGATTTAAAAGAAGATGATGTATATTGGTGTACAGCTGACCCAGGCTGGGTAACTGGAACAGCTTACGGTATTTTTGCACCGTGGTTAGTGGGAGCATCAAATGTTATTTTAGGCGGGAGATTTAGTCCAGAGGCATGGTATGAAGCACTGCAAGATTACGGTGTAACAGTTTGGTATAGTGCACCGACAGCGTTCCGTATGTTAATGGGAGCTGGACAAGACGCAATTAAAAAATATGATTTATCACAAGTGCGTCACGTATTAAGTGTTGGTGAGCCATTAAATCCAGAAGTAATTCGCTGGGGTATGAGCGCATTTGGACTTCGTATTCATGATACGTGGTGGATGACAGAAACAGGCGGACAAGTTATTTGTAACTATCCTTGTATGGAAATCCGTCCAGGTTCAATGGGGAAACCAATTCCGGGTGTGAAAGCAGCGATTGTTGATAATGAAGGAAATGAAGTGCCTCCATACACAATGGGGAACTTAGCAATTGGTAAAGATTGGCCATCTATGATGCGTGGAATCTGGAATAACCCACAAAAATATGATTCTTACTTCATGCCGGGAGATTGGTACGTATCAGGTGACTCTGCTTATATGGATGAAGATGGATACTTCTGGTTCCAAGGACGTATTGACGATGTAATTATGACGTCAGGTGAGCGTGTTGGTCCGTTTGAAGTAGAAAGTAAATTAATCGAGCATGCTGCTGTAGCAGAAGCTGGTGTAATTGGTATTCCTGATCCAGTACGCGGGGAAATCATTAAAGCATTTATCGCGCTTCGCGTGGGATACGAACCATCTGAAGAATTAAAAGAAGAGATTCGTCAATTTGTGAAAAAAGGCTTAGCAGCTCATGCAGCTCCAAGACAAATTGAATTTAGAGATAAATTACCGAAAACGAGAAGTGGTAAAATTATGCGCCGTGTATTAAAAGCTTGGGAGCTAAACTTACCAACAGGTGACTTATCAACGATGGAAGATTAAAAGAGGAAGGGTCTGAACAAGTAATATGTTCAGACCTTTCTTTTTTTATGTTATGATGTAGTTGTTCAACTTATATATATGAGTTAAAGGGGATAGTATGATGAAAACAGAAAAAGAAAAGATGATACAAGGGGAAATGTACATACCGGCTGATCCCGTTTTAGTAAAGGACAGGGAGCAAGCTCGTATATTAACGAGAAAATTAAATGAAACACCAGAAGTAAAACTAGAAGAACGTAGTGCAATCGTAAAAGAACTATTCGGAACGACTGGAGATAACATTCATCTTGAATCTTCTTTTAGATGTGATTACGGTTATAACATTCACGTTGGTGAAAACTTTTACGCAAACTTTGACTGTACGATTTTAGACGTATGCCCAGTTACAATCGGAGTGAACTGTATGTTAGCTCCAGGTGTTCACATTTATACAGCAACGCACCCGCTTGATCCAGTAGAGCGCATAAGCGGATCAGAGTACGGAAAACCAGTTACAATTGGCGATAACGTATGGATTGGCGGAAGAGCGATTATTAATCCGGGCGTAACAATTGGAGATAATGCTGTCATCGCATCTGGTGCTGTTGTAACGAAAGATGTGCCAGATAATGTAGTAGTTGGCGGGAATCCTGCGAGAATCATAAAAAAAATAAAATAATATTTGAACGAAGCGCCTTCCTCGTCTGTATACATTTATGAAAGAATAGATGAGGGAGGCTTTTTTATGTCTAATAAATTGATGCTGACTTTTGCTTTAATTGGAATTATAGTTGTGTTTTCTTGTGGTATGTTATTACCTATACCAATTGGATTTAAAATTTCAATGATTACAGTTGGGATTATTATGATTGTTATTTTTTCAATCCTTATTCCGTTTGATAAGAAGTATATTGTACGAAAAAATGGAAATAAAATTGATTTTACAAAGACAAAAGTGTATTTTCGCTGGAATGTATTTGATACTATTTCGGTTTGTCTTGCCGTGTATGCATGCATATGTGTGCAAGCATTAAACATTTTAGTTTCAACCGGCCATACAATTCAAAACCCTTACGTTCAATTTTTTGCGAATCAATCGCAAGTATGGATTATTGTTGCAAGTGCATATTTAATTTCCCGTATTTCATTAACGTTAAAAGGAATAAAGGAGATCAAAAAAAATGGCGCAGATTGGGATTGAGGAGGAGCTCATGCTTGCTTATCAAAATGGAGATAAGCAAGCCGGAGAAAAACTATATGTTTTAATCAAACCAGCGCTATATACATTTTTGTATCGATTTAATCGTGATGAACAACTGAGTATAGATCTCGTTCAAGATACGTTTTTGACTCTAGAGCGTAAGAAACATATGTATGAAACCCGAAAAGGAAAAATTAAAACGTATTTATTTCAAATTGGTTATCGTCTCATGATTAATAAATTAAATAGGAGAAAAAAGTGGCGCACGCTTTTGCCATTTTTAGTGCCGATTCAGGAAAAGGAGTTTTCTCACGAAGATCGTCTCACGGTAAGAGAAGCAATTTTGAAAGTTCCTGAAGAACAGCGAGCGGTCCTGATTCTCTCTTATTATCATGATATGCAGCAAAAAGAAATTGCAGAGGTACTGGATATTCCTGTTGGAACAGTGAAGTCGAGACTTCA
This sequence comes from Bacillus sp. MYb56, assembly GCF_002976445.1. Lineage (NCBI taxonomy): Bacteria > Bacillati > Bacillota > Bacilli > Caryophanales > Bacillaceae > Bacillus > Bacillus sp. MYb56. The sequence continues at coordinate 35,108 of NZ_PCOH01000028.1, read as the reverse complement.
TAACGGGATAAAGAAATTGAAACAATTGCTGGAGGTGGATGAAATTGAGCGAAAATCCTTTTAAGAATGAATATAAATTAAAGCAGCATTTAGATAGCGATCATGTAGAAATACCGGATTTTCCGAAAACGGTAAGCCGCTTCGATCGATTACTTGGATTTCTTGCTTCTCCGGCCAAAGATCCTGTGGAAGCGACGATTGGGAATGATTTATCGGTTGTGTTTCATGTGTCGTTATTAGTTGGTGTTCCAGTTATTTCTCTTATTACGATATTCCTTGCGACTTTATAAAGGATTGGTAGGGAAAGAACTCATACCTCTATTTGACACGCCTATATAAATGATGGTATAAAGAAAAGTATATGAATAATTGAGCGTGGAAAGGGAGAAGTAGTGATCATTTCCCTGTTTTAGAGAGCTGATGGTCGGTGGAAATCAGCACATAGATGATCGCGAATTACGCCCCTAGAGCATCTTTTTTCGATTGAGTTATATTCAAAAGGGAAAAGACGGTGCTAAGCCGTTATGTAAATAAGGTGGTAGGCTTTTTTTGTCTGCAACTAGGGTGGTAACGCGATGATCAAAATCGTCCCTTATTTAAAGGGGCGATTTTTTTATGTTTTCAACCTTCACGCCAGTAATGAACTTAAAGGAGAGTATGTAGGATATGGGTATTTTACAAGATCTTGAATTTCGCGGTCTAATTAACCAGCAAACAGATGCTGAGGGCCTTGAGCAATTATTAGAAAAAGAAAGCGTTAAATTATACTGTGGTTTCGACCCGACAGCGGATAGCTTACACATCGGTCATATGTTACCAGTATTAATGTTACGTCGTTTCCAATTAGCTGGTCACCAACCAATCGCACTTGTTGGCGGTGGTACTGGTATGATCGGTGACCCAAGTGGTAAAAAAGCAGAGCGTACATTAAATACGAAAGATACAGTTGCTTACTACACAGAAAGCATTAAAAACCAACTTTCAAACTTCTTAGAGTTCGAAAACGTGGACAACCCAGCAACAATGGCTAATAACTATGATTGGCTTGGTAACTTAGATGTAATTTCATTTTTACGCGATATCGGTAAAAACTTCGGTTTAAACTATATGTTAGCAAAAGATACAGTAGCATCTCGTTTAGATACTGGTATTTCATTCACTGAGTTTAGTTATATGATTTTACAATCATACGACTTCTTAAACTTATACCAAAACCATAATTGCCGTCTACAAATCGGTGGTAGTGACCAATGGGGTAACATTACAGCGGGTCTTGAATTAATCCGTAAATCAGAAGAAGATGCGAAAGCATTCGGTTTAACAATTCCGCTAGTTACAAAATCTGATGGTACGAAGTTTGGTAAAACAGAGGGCGGCGCAATTTGGTTAGACCCAGAGAAAACAACTCCTTACGAGTTCTACCAATTCTGGATCAATACAGATGACCGCGATGTAGTTAAATACTTAAAATACTTCACATTCTTATCTCATGAAGAAATTCTTGAGCTTGAGAAGCAAGTAACTGAAGCACCAGAAAAACGTGCAGCACAAAAATCATTAGGATCTGAAATGACAAAACTTGTTCACGGCGAAGAAGCGTTAGAGCAAGCAATTAAAATTTCAGCTGCATTATTCAGTGGCTCTGTAGCGGAACTTACTGCAAACGAAATCGAGCAAGGATTCAAAGACGTACCATCTGTAGAACGTACTGCAGAAGATACAGTATTAATCGACTTACTTGTAGAAAGCAAAATTTCACCATCTAAACGTCAAGCACGTGAAGATGTAACTAACGGTGCAATCTACGTAAACGGTGAGCGTACACAAGCGTTAGACTACGTTGTAACAGAAAACGACCGCATCGAAGGTAAATTCACAATCATTCGCCGCGGTAAGAAGAAATATTTCTTAATTCGTTACTAATCAGAAAAGAAATTAAAACAAATAGTACCCCGAATGGTAGGCTGAAAAGTCTATCGTTCGGGGTTTTTATGTATGCATTTAAATTGCCTCATGATTTCTTTTAAATAGAATATGAAGAATTAATACGAGCATGTAAAGTAAGCTAATTAGCATAACGACAAATGCCCCGGGATAAAATTTTGCCGCATATATAAAGAAATCGATTTGATAAATATCGTCATAATGTGAAACGTACCCTTTAAAATAATTCGTAAACTTAGCGCTATATTTCCATTCATCAGGATAATCTATTAAATTACTCCCTTGATACCAACTCATAAGTGCTGAAGTAATAAACAGCATAAATGCACTGCCTAACTGAACCATTTGGTTTATTGTCAAAATGAAACAACCTCCTATTTAATGGTTATTATAGCGTGCATTCGTATTCCTGGAACCTTTTTGTTGTAATCTCCTTTTCGAGTTCATACGGAAATCACATGTAAGCGGTATGATAAATGTATAACAAATAGAAAGGAGTGGTAAAACAAAATGTCACTAGAAGCGCTCATTATTTTTTCTTTGCTAAACGCTGGTCAGCTTGCAGAGCATTCGAAGGTTGATGTACATAAAGAGCAGAAAGATGCTTATGTATATGTTCAAAAAGAGGAAAATAAATAATTTTATTTTATATATAAAAATAAAGGCTGTTTGAAGTAACTGTTTAGTTGCTTTAAACAGTCTTTTTTAGCTAGAAAGAATAAATCTGTCTAAGGACGTCGTCGATAAATCAAAGAGAAAATGTCGTTATTATATGCGTAGTTTTAACTGTAATTATTAGATGTAAATTAAAAAAGTCTTTTTTAAAAAATAAAGGGGGTGTGAAATGTCTACGAAAATCTATAAATTATTACATAATAAAAGCCACAACTCATATGAGTGTGACTTAAATGTTTTTATTCAGCCTCAGCCTCGAAGCGTAAAGTGATTAAAACTCAAATGAAACCATAAGATATCTAGCAGGATTTATTTTCCTAGATTTGAAATTGTTATATCAATTTTGTTTCTTTTTGCAGTGTTTAAAGCGTTGCTTAGTAAATCTAAAAAAATTGTACCTGTTGGAGTAGCATGATAATTGGCTAAATTAGTTATTTTATTAGGGATTTTATTTCCCCAAGGTGGCTGTTTTTCCATGTGCTCAATATCCCAAATGACTTCTGCAGGAGGTAATTCACTTAAAATTTTTCTTATCTCTTCTACATTTTGAAGTGCTTCTTCTGTGTCCTCCCAACGTAACTTGTCGAAATATAAATTCTTCATTAATAGTGGGTACTTAGTGCCCCAACCTTCAGACTCTGTATGATATGACATGGTTGAAAAAAAGCTATGTAAAAAATCAGGGTGTCCTGTTTCATAGAAAAATATATCTACTTTAAATCCTACTGCCATTAATATCAATCCTCTCGTTTAAATATTACCTCGGGTGTTTCTTTAGACTTTTCTCTTATTTTTCTTACGATATCAAATAAAGCCTCTTCAGGAACAGTTTGTCCTCGTATATCAATGATGACAGTTTGCTTTGTACCTATAGGTAAATTATCAACCCTATCATTAACTTGTTTAACAATAACTCTAACTAGGTTACTTTTTTTGATGAAGTAGACAAGTCATAATTTTTCACTTCCAAGCTGTGATCCTTTGTGTAAAAATCAGGTCTTGTACTACCTTTTGTAACTTTTGAAACTTCTTCTCTATCTTTAAAAGCAACTTTAAAGTATAATTTCATATTTGCACCTTCTTATTCATGAATTTTGAAATAGTCTTTTGGTATCTCGCCTTTTATCAAATACTCATTAACTCTTTTTGTCTACTTTAGAGCGAGTTTTTTTATGAGAACTTCGGTACCTCGTATATTAGCGGAAATGGAAGTGGCAGAAGAAGCTAAAAAGGAAGTACTGTAATAAAGGGAATTTCTTATATAGTAATAACCTTATGTTGTAATATGTATTTACAACATAAGGAGGTAGAAAATGGATTGGATTAAAATTATTACGCTAATTTTTTCTGGTATTACAGCAGTAATGGTAATCATCAATTCTATAAAAGATTATCTTACTAGGAAAAAAGATCGTAGGATAGCCGTGGTGTTACCTGAAAAAAGAAGAATGCAAAATGAATTATTTGAACATATTATAAAAGTTCTTGATCTTGGTAGAAGATGTCTTGAAGAAACGGATGAGAACGAAAAACAAAAGATGAAATATGAATTATTAAATCATAAACCGTTCATTTGGATTAATTTAGATAGGGAAAATTGTTTTCAGGAAGATTTAAGGAAGAGATGTAACCTATATATTACGTGGTGTGCTGATTTTGTAGATTCATCGAAAGAGGAAGAAAAGAATAACTATAAGAATTCTTCTAATCAAGAGAGGAAACATATATGGGTTTTAATTGATAAGTATATTGAAGAAGAAAATAAATCAATTGAAAAATTAATGTAGTCACATTTAATAGAGTGTGGCTTTTTACTATTCATTGAATATGCTTGTATGTGGAAAGAATGGGTAACATTAGATAATGCACTGAAGTAAAAAAAGTGAACGGGTATGAAAAAATATTCGTTCACTTTTATTTTACTCTTTATAAATGTAATTCATAATTTCCGTCGGTACTATCAGGCTTTCTAAATATTTCCTCGAATGGACCAACCCTTTTTGAAAAACCATTTTTTAATGCAAAATGGTAACCTTCTTCAGTTATAACTTCCTGTAATACTAATCGCTCGAAGCCTTTTTCTTTAGCGAATGTTTTAAACCATTCAAGAACAATACTTCCCTTACCTTGATTACTTGGTGTAATGTTTATAGCAGTAATCGCCAAGTATGGATCGGGGTAAAACTCGCTTCTAAGGTTAATGGTGACTTTAGATTCTTTAGAAGAAATATTTAAAGCATACTTAGAAACCCCTTCTATGAACATTATTTCATCTTATACTAATTCGTCTAATAACATTTTTAATTTTTGAAAGTCTTGTACATGAAGAGTGATCTCGTTGAATTTTTCTTTCAAAACAATTAACTCCTTTTATCATCTGTTTTTTGCGCTTATCCATTTCTATACACACGCCAGCCATTATATTTTTTGCCCCAAACTAGCCCCACTTAGCCCCAGGTACATTCTTTTTTATGTGTTATTTTGCATTGTTAATGATAAATAAAAAAAGCCCAGGCCCCTTGATAAACAAGGTTCCTAAGGCTTTTAATAATACTCTTTGCAGAGTACCGAGATTAACGAGAGTAGAACTCTACGATTAATGCTTCGTTGATTTCAGCTGCTAACTCAGAACGCTCAGCGTGACGAGTGTAAGTAGCTTCTAACTTATCAGCATCGAAAGTTAAGTATTCTGGTACGAAGTTGTTAACTTCGATCGCTTCTTTAACAACAACAAGGCTGTTAGATTTTTCGCGAACGCTGATAGTTTGGTTAGGTTTAACGCGGTAAGATGGGATATCTACGCGAGCGCCATCAACCGTGATGTGACCGTGGTTTACTAATTGGCGAGCTGCACGACGAGTGCGAGCTAAGCCCATGCGGTAAACTAGGTTGTCAAGACGAGCTTCAAGAAGGATCATGAAGTTTTCGCCGTGCTTACCAGGCATTTTACCTGCTTGGTCAAATGTGCGACGGAATTGACGCTCAGTCATGCCGTACATGTGACGAAGTTTTTGTTTCTCTTGTAATTGTAAACCGTATTCTGAAAGTTTCTTACGTTGGTTAGGACCGTGAGGACCTGGTGCGTAAGGGCGTTTTTCTAATTCTTTTCCTGTGCCGCTTAGAGAGATTCCAAGACGACGAGACAGTTTCCATGCTGGACCTGTATAACGAGCCATAGTTGACTCCTCCTTTAAAAATGTTTTTATTTTCGTAAAATAAAAACAGACGTAATCGATATTTACGGGTATTTTGTTTTCATGTACCTTCGCTCCAGCAGCAGGGAGTTACGAGATACACCTCCGCAGAGGAACAAAATACAAACGATAAACTCACATTACAAGGCTGCCTTTTTATTTTACACAAACGCTATTATATCTTTTACTTACAGTTTCGTCAAGAGACTCCCTTTTTGTTTTATGCAGATAAATTTTGGAAATTAACAAGAAGGAATTTAAAACAATATAAAAGAAGAGATAGAAACAGAAGTGAAACGCTTACATAAAATGTAGTAAAGACGTTCATCATATTTTTCCTGGTGGATATGTGGAAATAAAGACATAAGGGGGATGTTTTTATGAAAAAGAAACATATAGAGACAGCATTAATTCATCACGGATATGAATCAAATGAAAATAAAGGGAGTTTAACACCACCTTTATTTCAAACTTCTACATTTACGTTTGAGACAGCACAGCAAGGAGAAGCGAGTTTTGCGGGAGAAGATCCATCTTATATTTATTCAAGGCTTGGGAATCCAACAGTGAAATTATTTGAAGAACGTATGGCTGTTTTAGAAGATGGAGAGGAAGCGCTGGCGTTCGGTTCAGGTATGGCAGCCATTTCAGCAACTTTAATCGGTTTTCTAAAGGCTGGAGATCATATTATTTGTTCAAATGGATTATATGGATGTACGTACGGTTTTTTAGAAGTATTAGAAGAGAAATTTATGATTACGCATTCGTTTTGTGATATGGAGACAGAGACTGATATTGAAAATAAAATTCGTCCAAATACAAAGCTCATTTTCGTTGAAACACCGATAAATCCAACGATGAAATTAATTGATTTAGAAAAGGTGATCGGGGTAGCGAAGCGCAATGATTTGCTTGTTATTGTCGATAATACGTTTTGTTCCCCTTATTTACAAAGACCTCTTGAGCTCGGTTGTGACGCCGTCGTTCACAGTGCGACAAAATATATTGGTGGTCACGGGGATGTTGTAGCGGGTGTAACAATTTGTAGAACGAAAGCGTTAGCTGATAAAATTCGTCCGATGCGAAAAGATATCGGCGGTATTATGGCGCCGTTTGACGCATGGTTATTGTTACGCGGATTAAAAACATTAGCAGTAAGAATGGATCGTCATTGTGATAATGCGGAAAAAATTGTATCGTTTTTGAAAAATCATGAAGCAGTAGAAGGTGTTTGGTATCCGGAGGGAGAATTAGCATCCCACCAAATGAAACGAGGCGGGGGCGTTATTTCTTTTTCAATTAAAGGCGGGAAAGAGGAAACACAGTCGTTTATCAATGACCTCCATTTTATTACAATTGCCGTAAGTTTAGGTGATACAGAAACGTTAATTCAGCATCCAGCGACGATGACGCATGCAGCTATTCCAGCTGAACTAAGAATAGAAATGGGTATTTTCGATAATTTAATACGCCTATCTGTCGGCTTAGAATCATGGGAAGATATCGTTTCTGATTTAGAACAGGCGCTAAAGAAGATATCTACTGTGAGTAATCAATAAAAAAGAGTGAGCTATCGGTTTCGTACGTTACGTACGTAATCGATAGCTCACTCTTTTCTTTATTAAATATGTTTTAGGAGTGTTTCCACAAACTTTTCTAAATAGTGCTGATCTACTTCATCGAAACGATTTTTTTCAGGACTATCAATATCAAGCACACCAATGATATTTCCTTCTTTCATAATCGGTACAACGATTTCAGAATTAGAGGCACTATCGCAAGCGATATGTCCTGGGAATTGGTGAACATCTGCTACAAGTTGCGTTGTTTTTGTTTCAGCTGCAACGCCGCAAACACCACGTCCGAACGGAATACGCACGCAAGCTGGTATCCCTTGGAATGGTCCAAGAACAAGTTGATTTCCTTCTGTTACATAAAAGCCAACCCAATTAACGCGATCTAAAAATTGATTTAATAGTGCGGACGCATTTGATAAGTTTGCGACTACGTTCGGTTCGCCAGTTAATAATGCATCCAGTTGTTTAATTACTGTCTCATATTGCTCTTCACGAGATCCTGCATAACTTTCTTTTGTAAACATGGAAACAACTCCCTTTTTAGCGAGATATGTAAAACGATAGCAAAATACGATGTATTTCACATGACTTTGTCGATAGAAAATTAAAGGGATTTGTCTTAAAAGTCAAGAAATTTAAACTATAGCTGTTCATTGAGAGGAAGTGAGCGCATGAAGCAGACGAAACAAAAAGTAATTGATGCGGCAATATCGTTGTTTAATACGAAAGGTTATGACGGGACATCAGTGCGAGACATTGCAAAGCGAGCGGATGTGAATGTAGCGAATATTTCATATTATTTTGCTGGAAAGCAAGGGTTATTAGAACAGCTTATTACTGATTTTTTAGAAGGATATATTCACGTAATTGAAACGTCATTTGAACAGAGAGAATATTTATCGGCTAAAGATGTGATGGTGCAAATGGTGCGCGGGATTTTACGATATCAATTTGATAATAGAGAACTGACACGTTTTTTTTATAGAGAGCTTTCGCTTGATACGACATTAATTCGTGAAGTGATGACCGTTTATTTTTCTAGAGAAAGATATTATATAGAGCAAATCATTAAACAAGGACAAATGAAGCAAGAATTTAAAAAGGTATCTTTTACAATGTTTATGACGCAATTAAAAGGCATGATGAATATGCCGTTTTTATATCCACAATATATATCAGAGGTGCTACACTCATTTCCGTCTGAGACGTTTTTCTTAGAAATGTATACGAAGGAAATTGAGCAATGGATGGAACGAACATTATATAAAGCGAGTATGTATTATGAACTACCAAGAGCTGTTCATATGTGAAAAATCCCCACCTAACGAACTGAGGTGGGGATTTTTATATGTTGTTTTCTTTGCCATAAATTGTTGCATACTAGCGCAATAATTGTTAATGAACAGCTAATTGTATACCCAGAAATATGTGATGTAAGGAAAATGATTATGAATGTGTTTCAATGTATGGGCGCGAAACCAATAATTGCGGTTGAAACATCTTATGCAGAACCGATGATTGCGATGGTAGGAGCTGGACTTGGTATAACATTGCTTCCGGAAACCGCTTTACAGTAAGCCGTAATGCAAGGTAACGTACGTGCGATTTCTGTAGAACCACCACTAATGAGAAAGATTTATTTCGTCTCTCATATGAAAGAGAGCTCGTTATCCTGCATTAACTGCCCGTAAAAGTCTTACCTTTATTGCATTCATTTGAGGACGGATAATGGAATAAGTGGAATATTAAGAAATATTACAATCACATGTAAAGAAACATGAAATTTTAAAAAAAACTAGGTCAAAAACACGTCATTACATGGTATGATTAGAACATTGTTAGTTGTTAAATATAGGGGAATTCCCTTTTTATACATAATGCCTTCCATTTCATAAACGGAACGGACAAAAAAAGAGATATAACTAGGAGGCTTTTTTGCATGGATTCTATCCTGACGATCGTTATCATTGTAGTAAGCTCTATTCTAGTGCTGCTCATGATAGAGCTTGTGATAAGAAATCGTTCATATAAAGATATTGAAGCACTGGAGCAGTGGAAACAAGAGATAAAAGATAAACCTGTGGCAGATGAACTAAAGCGGGTAAAAGATTTAAATATGACAGGTCAAACGGAAGAGCTGTTTGGTAAATGGCGTGAAGAGTGGGATGAAATTGTATCAACAACTCTTCCGAAAGCTGAAAAAGATTTAGGGCAAGCGCGAAAATTCGCCTCGCAATTCTCCTTCCGCAAAGCAAAGCATGCGATGAAAGAATCCATAAGTGGTTTAGATGACGCTGATAATCGTATTACAGACATTTTAAATGAATTACAGCAACTGTTAGAAAGCCATGAGAAAAATAGCGCGGAAATTGAAGGGTTACGTGATACATATCGTAGTATGAAAAAGAGCGTTCTTGCTCATCGACACATGTATGGAGCAGCTGAGCAAAAAATTGAAGAGATGTTAGATGGTGAATCCGAGAAGTTCAAAACTTTTGAAGAGGCAACAGATAATGGTGATTATTTAAAAGCGAGAGAAATTGTTATTAGTTTAGAAGAAGGTTTAGCAAGTTTAGAAATCGTTATTCATCAAATTCCGGATTTATTGGTAGAGTGTCAAGCGACATTACCAGTTCAGCTGGAAGATTTATTACAAGGTCATGATGATATGATAAGACAAGGCTATGTATTAGAGTATTTGGAAATCCCTAAAGAAGTCCGCGATATGACGACACAACTACACACATGTTTAATGGATATACAGGAACTTCATATAACAGAAGCAGCAGAAAAAGTAGAGAACTTAAAAACTCGTTTAGACAGTTTTTATGATCAACTTGAACAAGAAGTGCATGCGAAACATTATGTGGAGCAAAAAACACTGTCTGTTTATGAAGATTTAGAAGAAATTCGTACAGAAACAATTGAAACGAAAATAGAAACACAACTTGTGAAACAAAGTTATCAATTACAAGACAAAGATATTGAGTCACAAAAAGTAATTGAAAAGCAAATGCATATTTTAATGAAACGTTTTGAAGTGTTACAAATACGCGTTGCTGAACAAGATATTGCATTCTCTATTATTCGTGAGGAACTAGAAGAGGTTTATGAGCAATGTGAAACTTTAAAAGTACTTCATGCAGAATATAAAGAAATGCTGCAAACGATGCGCAAAGAAGAATTTGAAGCACGTGAGAAGTTACAAGAAATGCGAAATACAATTTTTGAGACGAAACGTTTTATGCAAAAGTCGAATTTACCAGGTCTTCCAGAGAGTATTATGGAAGATTTACAAAAAGGGCAAATGGCGATGCAGGCTGTATATGAGCAATTAGAAGTAAAGCCGTTAAATATGAATACTGTAAATAGCAGTTTAGAAGAAGCATACACAGTTGTGAATGGTGTATCTGAAATGACAGAAGAATTAATTGGACAAGCTTATTTAGTTGAAAAACTAATTCAATACGGTAACCGATACCGCAGTCATGATGAGAATCTTGCAGAAAGCTTAAATTATGCGGAGAAATTATTCCGTGAATATCAATACGATGCAGCTTTAGAACAAGCGGCTTCTATATTAGAGCAACTTGAACCTGGTGTTGTTCAAAAAATAGCTGAATATGTAGACAATGAGCAAACCCTTTAATAAAGGGTTTGTTTTTTTGTGTAATTTTGAAGTCGATGTTGCTATAATGAATAGCGGAATACAGTAAGGTTGTTCGTTTCAAAATAAAGTGAAACCATAAGTGATGGGGTTTCATCCACTACTGATTATTAATCTTCACCACTCAGTATGCCTGCAAATGGCCGGGGGAAATGTACACTTTTATATAAAAACGGAACCTTTGAGTAGTCTTAGCGTAATTACACGTATTTGTGATATGATTATATGATGTGATAGCGCTGAAAGGGGAAGAACGATGATCTATTTTGATAATAGTGCGACGACGAAGCCATATCCAGAAGCGCTTCAATCGTACGTAACGGTTGCAGGGAAATATTTTGGTAATCCTTCTTCTATCCACTCGCTTGGAGGAGAGGCAGAGCGTCTATTAACACAATCGAGAACGATTGCGGCACAGCTCCTTCACGTTAAACCTTCTGAAATTATTTTCACATCAGGTGGAACGGAAGGGAATAACCTTGCGATTAAAGGGATAGCGATGAGGAATCGTTCGCGCGGCAAACATATCATTACAACAAATATTGAACACGCGTCTGTGTTTGAAGCATATAAACAATTAGAAGATCTCGGTTTTGATGTAACGTATTTACCGGTTAACGAGCACGGTGTTGTATCGGTAGAAGATGTAAAACGAGCACTTCGTGAAGATACGATTCTTGTGTCAATTATTCACGTGAACAACGAGACTGGAGCGATTCAGCCCGTTGCTGAAATTGGAACATTATTAACGAGCTATCCGAAAATAAGATTTCACGTGGACCATGTACAAGGGATAGGAAAAGTACCACTTGATTTATACGCTTCTCATATTGACCTTTGTTCAATATCTGGACATAAATTTCATAGCGTAAAGGGGACAGGTCTTCTTTACGTACGTGATGGTGTAAGATTAGATCCAATCTTATCAGGTGGTCAACAAGAGCTCAAGTATCGTTCAGGTACAGAAAATTTACCTGGTATTGTAGCGATGGTGAAAGCACTTCGTATGACGATGGAACAAGTGAAAGAAAAGATAGTTCATTTGCAAAATTTACAAACAGAGCTGGTCCGTTTCTTTAAAGAGATGGAAACTGTAACGATTAATACATCACTTGAATATGCGGCACCGCACATTTTAAATGTATCATTTGTCGGTTTAAAACCAGAAGTAGTCGTTCATGCTTTAGAAGAGCATGGTGTATATGTATCGACGAAGTCTGCTTGTTCTTCAAAAGCAAATGAAGTGAGCAGAGTACTAGTGGCAATGGGAGTACCGCACGCGGCAGCTACAAGTGCGATTCGCATTAGTCTAGCACCAGACAACACGATGGAAGAAGTAAAACAATTTGAAGGTATTGTTAAAGAGACGATGCCAAAATTATATGAAGTGATGAGGTAAAGAAATATGATGACATATGAATATATTTTAGTTCGTTATGGAGAAATGACGACAAAAGGAAAGAACCGTTCTAAGTTTGTAAGTACGTTAAAAGATAATGTGAAATTCAAATTAAAAAAATTCCCAAACATTAAAATTGATGCAACACATGATCGTATGTACATTCAGTTAAATGGTGAAGACCATGAAGCAATTTCTGAAAGATTGAAAGATGTATTTGGTATTCATAAGTTTAACTTAGCAATGAAAGTACCATCAGAATTAGAAGATATTAAAAAAGGTGCATTAGCAGCTTTCTTACAAGTAAAAGGTGATGTGAAAACATTTAAAATTACAGTGCACCGCTCTGATAAGCGCTTCCCAATGAAGACGATGGAGTTACTTCCAGAAATCGGTGGGCACATTTTAGAAAATACAGAGGATATCACAGTAGATGTTCATAATCCAGATGTGAATGTACGTATAGAAATTCGCAGTGGTTACAGCTATATTATGTGTGGTGAGCACATGGGAGCTGGCGGTTTACCAGTTGGTGTTGGCGGAAAAGTAATGGTACTTCTTTCTGGTGGTATCGATAGCCCGGTAGCAACTTACTTAACGATGAAACGCGGCGTATCTGTGGAAGCAGTTCACTTCCATAGTCCACCTTTCACAAGCGAGCGCGCGAAACAAAAAGTAATCGATTTAGCACAAGAGTTAACGAAATACTGTAAACGTGTAACACTTCACCTTGTTCCATTTACTGAAGTGCAAAAAACGATTAATAAAGAAATTCCATCTAGCTATTCTATGACAGTTATGCGTCGTATGATGATGCGTATTACAGAGCGTATTGCAGAGGAGCGTAATGCACTTGCAATTACGACTGGTGAAAGTCTTGGACAAGTAGCGAGCCAAACGTTAGATAGTATGCATACGATTAACGAAGTGACAAACTATCCTGTTATTCGTCCGCTTATTACGATGGATAAATTAGAAATTATTAAAATTGCAAAAGAAATTGGAACGTATGATATTTCAATTCGTCCATATGAAGACTGCTGTACAGTATTTACACCAGCAAGTCCATCGACGAAACCGAAGCGTGAGAAAGCAAATCGTTTTGAAGCGAAGTACGATTTCGCGCCGTTAATTGAAGAGGCTGTAGCGAACAAAGAAACAATGGTATTACAAACAGTAGAAGTAGTGGCTGAAGAAGAAAAATTCGAAGAACTTTTCTAAACCCATAAATTACCACATTCAAATGTGCATGAAGTCATGTTGTTTATCACACTCTATACTCACAAGGAGGTGATACAACATGGCAAGCACAAATAAATTAGCAGTATCTGGTGCTCAAGCAGCATTAGATCAAATGAAATACGAAATCGCTCAAGAGTTTGGTGTTCAACTTGGAGCTGATGCAACATCTCGCGCTAACGGATCTGTTGGTGGCGAAATTACTAAACGTCTAGTTTCACTAGCTGAGCAACAATTAGGCGGTTACCAAAAATAATCCCATATACGATGGCTTAGAAAGAGCGGGTTCTCCCGCTCTTTCTTTTTGTCGTTATTTGCCGGTGAATCGTTATGTTAAAAACATCGTCGCTATACATTCATACATCATTTCGACATAAATATAAAAAAATTGTCAAAAGAAGAGGGTTCAAAATTTACTGAAAATTCTTTATTATATAAGGGAGGCATAGAAATAAAGGAGGATGTTATATGAAGAGAGAAGAATTGTTAGCGCCGCCGTCTTATAATTTAGTTTCGGAAATAGAGAAATATACGAGTGATAAAGAGAAGCTTGCTTTAATTTGGCAAGATGATAAAGGGAATAGACGAGAGATTACATATTTTGAATTAATGCAAGGTGCGAATAAAATTGGAAATGCTTTTATAAAAAGTGGCTTACAAAAAGGGGACAAGCTCCTTATTATGATGCCGCGCTTAATTGAAGCTTACATGACGTATATTGCTGCGATTAAAGCAGGATTTGTCGTTATTCCAAGCTCAGAAATGTTGCGTAAAAAAGATATTGAGTACCGTATTGGGCACGGAGAAGTGAAAGCAATTGTAAGTTACGAACCGTATATTGGACAATTCGACGGCGTAGAAGCGGTGGAATCTCTTCAAAAATTCGTTTTGAGCGAGCGTTCAGTAGATGGATGGACGAATTTAAAAACAGCATTAGAAACGGAAAGTGATACGTTAGAAATGGCGAAGACGGATAAAGAAGATATGGTCTTTTTATCTTATACGTCAGGGACGACAGGAAATCCAAAAGGAGTTGTTCATACGCATGCATGGGCATACGCTCATTTACGTACAAGCGCCCCGAACTGGCTCGGAATCGAAGAAGAAGATGTTGTATGGGCAACGGCTAGTCCAGGTTGGCAAAAATGGATTTGGAGCCCGTTTGTAGCGACTCTCGGTTCAGGTGCAACAGGATTTGTATACAATGGTAAGTTTGAACCAAAAACGTATTTAAATTTATTAGGCGATAATAAGGTGAATGTGCTTTGTTGTACGCCGACTGAGTATAGATTAATGGCAAAGGTAGAAAATTTAAGTGAGTACAATTTAGAAGCGTTACATAGCGCTGTATCAGCTGGTGAGCCGTTAAACAGGGAAGTTATTGAAACGTTCCAAAGGCATTTTGATATTACGGTAAGAGACGGTTATGGGCAAACGGAAAACACATTACTCGTTGGAATAATGAAAGGGATGGACATTAGACCAGGATCAATGGGAAAACCGACGCCAGGAAATCATGTTGATATCGTAAATGAAGAAGGAACTCCTGTACAGGTAGGAGAAGTTGGTGATATTGCAGTTCACATTGAAACACCAGCACTCTTTAAACAATATTATAAAGACGATGAGCGCACAGCGATGCAATTCCGCGGTGATTATTATATTACCGGTGATAAAGCGAAAAAAGATGAAGAAGGCTATTTTTGGTTTGAAGGTCGCGGTGATGATATTATTATTAGCTCTGGTTATACAATCGGACCGTTTGAAGTCGAAGATGCACTTGTAAAACATCCATATGTAAGAGAATGTGCGGTTGTTGCAAGCCCTGATGAAATTCGCGGAAGTGTCGTGAAGGCATTTATCGTATTAAGAGAGAATATAGACAAGAACGAAGAAACATTAATTCCAGTGCTCCAACAACACGTCAAAGAATTGACTGCACCATATAAATACCCTCGCAAAATTGAATTTGTAGATGAACTACCAAAAACGATTTCCGGAAAAATTCGCCGTATTGAACTTAGAAAACAAGAAATGGAGCTTCCTTCAAAATAATTTTGAAAATAGGGAAGTAAATAGTTGAATGAAATGTAAAACGATGATATTATAAAAACGAACATAAGTTCGATTTTATAAACTAAAAAAAGAGGTGTCCGTATGATTTTAGGTATTAATCCGTACTTAGTTTTAGATGGTAGTGGGCAAGAAGCTGTACAGTTTTACAAAGAGGCGTTAGACGCAAAAGTAGAAGTAATGCAAACTTTTGGTGACATGCCTGAAAATCCAGAATACCCAATTCCAGCTGAAGCGAAAGAGCGCGTTTTACATGCTACTTTAAAAGTTGGTAATACGGACCTTATGATTTCTGATACATTCCCAGGTCAAGGGCACGCAATCGGATCTCAAGTAACAATCGCAATTCAAATTAATAATGCAGAAAAAGCGAAAGAAGTATTTGATAAGTTACAAGAAGGTGGAGAAGTTATTATGCCACTTCAAGAAACTTTCTGGAGCCCAGCTTACGGACAAGTAAAAGATAAATTTAGCATTGAATGGCAAATTACAACGAATCCTACTGAACAAAATTAATTTTTGGAAAAGTACCATTTTTAATCGAAATGGTGCTTTTTTTATACGAATGAATTTCGTAGACTAAAGGGAAAAGGGGGATGAGTATATGGGAGAAATTTGGTATGGCGGCACCATTTACACTATGCGAGAAGAGAATGAAAAAGTAGAAGCTATTTACGTTGAAAATGGCGTCATTGTTGATATAGGGAATAAAGAAGAGTTAGAAAACCGATATTCAGAAGTGAAGTTATATGACTTAAAAGGGAAAACGATGATTCCAGGGCTGGTTGATAGCCATATGCATCTTATTGGGCATGGGGAGAGGTTGCTTCGTCTAGATCTATCAAATTGCAAATCTTATAGCGAAGTACTTACTCTTGTTCAGAAGCGCGTAGAAGAAGCGCCAAAAGGATCTTGGATTATCGGAGAAGGATGGAATGAAAATAATTTTACAGATACAAAACAAGTTCATGTACGTGATTTAGATGAAATCTCTAAAGAACATCCGATTTTATTAAAGCGTGTTTGTCGTCACGTGACATGGGTGAATTCATACATATTGCAAGAAGCGAACATAACAGAAGCGACGCAAGATCCAAAGGGCGGGAAAATTGGCCGTGATGCGTCAAATAATTTAACAGGACTTTTATATGAGCAAGGACAAGAGTTAATTAAACATGTTCAGCCCGAAATAGATGGAGTGTATTTGCAAAGTGCTCTGCAAACAGCGATTTCAGACTGCTGGCAATACGGACTCGTTGGCGGACATACGGAAGACTTAAATTATTATGGCGGCTTTCAAAAAACGTACAATGCGTTTTCACACGTTATAAAAGAAATGCGGTTTAAAGCGCATTTACTCGTTCACCATGAAGTAGCGAATGAACGAAAAGAATATGAAAATGAGCACTATATTGAATTTGGTGCGATGAAAATTTTTTCTGACGGCTCTTTTGGCGGAAGAACAGCTTTATTAAGTGAACCGTATGAAGATGCGAAGGAAACAAATGGAGTTGCCATTTTCTCACGTGAAGAGCTTGCAGGTTTAGTGAAAAAAGCACGAGATTTACATATGCCAGTTGCGATTCATACAATTGGTGATTTATCGCTTGAATATGTCATTGATGCGCTTGAATTACATCCACCAGCAGAAGGATTACGTGACCGTATTATTCATTGTCAGCTAGCTCGTGAAGAGTTGATTGAAAGAATGAAACAATTGCCAGCTATTATTGATATTCAGCCAGTCTTTGTTTCATCGGATTTTCCATCAGTGATTGAAAAACTAGGAGACCATCGTCTTCGTTATGCGTATGCTTGGAAGACGTTACTGGATGCAGGATTACACTGTAATGGAGGCTCTGATGCTCCAATTGAACAAGTGAATCCGTTTTTAGGTATATATAGTGCTGTTACACGTAGAAGTTTTATTGATGGTGTATGTTATATGCCAGAAGAAAGATTAACGGTATATGAGGCTGTTTCTTTATTTACAACAGGAAGTGCGTATGCAATTGGAAAAGAAGGAAAGCGAGGACAAATTACAAAAGGATATGAAGCAGACTTTACGATATTAGACCGCAATATTTTTGAAATTGAGGCGGAAGAAATAAAAGAAGTACAGGCAGAAATGACCGTCATTGATGGGAAGATTGTTTATAGAAAAGACGTCTAAAAATTTGAGGGAGCGGCTCCGAAAATACATGTTGGTGATGCTTCCTCTTTTTAGATAGGCTGATGATGTCGTAAATTGATATTTTGGGCAAAATCGTTGATATATTTTGACTTGTGATAGATACATTCGAAAAATCGTTGATATAATTTCATATACTGTTGTCCTGTTCCAAAATGTTTTGTGAAACAGCATCAAGTTGCATTTGATAAATAAAAAACCCTCGAATTATGGAAATCCCATAATTCGAGGGTTTTTTGATTACTATAAAAATGTTCTCTGTACTTTTTCCCAGAAAGAGTTGTTTTTTAATTTAACAGTTTTAATTTGTTTATCGCTTAAACGAACAACGGCTTTTTCCACTTGTTTAATGCTAAGTGCTTCGTTATCCATTCCGATAACAGGATAATCATTTCCATCTGGTTTAAGTGTTAAAGTTAACGTACGCTCGTGATTTAAAAGGAACGGTGACCCGAGTGTACGGTATGTGTTGTTATTTAAAGATGCTAGTTCGCTTACTTGGAAACATGGGATAAGTGGATCGACAACTGCACCATGTAATGATTTATTGTAAGCGGTACTTCCTGTTGGTGTGGAGATAACTAATCCATCACCTCTAAAGGTTTCGAAATGTAAATTGTCGACGTGTACATCTACGACAAATGTTTTAATGATACTAGAGCGTAATGTGAATTCATTTAAACAATGGAAAGATGTACCGTGATCTACATCTACTTTAATTGTTGGATATTTTCGCACTTCAATTTCGTTTTTTGTAATTTCTTGAAGGGCTGTATCAACGTGATCGATGTGGAAATCGCAGTAGAAAGAAATTTCATCTTTCGTAGAAATACCTGCGTATAAGCAATCTTCTCTAAAGCCGGTTTTACGAACGGCTTGTAAGAAAGTCCCATCATCTCCAACGCTGACGATAGCGTTTGCATTTTTTGGATGATCTAATATGGTAAATCCATTCTCCTCTAAAATACGATATACTGGTTTCATTTTTTCAACGAGCGTTACTTTGTCATCACCATAAAAGAAAAATAAATTGCGACGATTTGCCATTATGTATCCCTCCACTGCAGTTAAATTTTCTAGTCTTAGTGCTACATATCGTCAGAGTATGTTTCTGGATGATATGTTCAAATAGTATATTTCGATATAAATTGTCAAAATTCCTTTTTATTTTTAGAAAAATTTTTATATTCAATTTTATCAAAGTCTGTTTAATGATGAATAAACTTGTCGATAATGGGTATGGAGTGAAAGGATGGTACGAATGAAGTGGCTCGTAATTGGAATGATAATTCTTCTACTTTTTATTTTGCTTATACTATTATCGAAAATATCGCTTAAGGTGACGTTTTTATATTCAGAAATGGAAAAACAATGTTTGTTTCAAGTGAAAATATGGATGATTCGATATACGTTTGATGTATTGGAAAGAATTGAAAAACAGCAGAAGAAGACAGGACAAAAAATTAAAAAAGCTGAAGAGGACGGCGGAATAGATAATAAAATTATGGCACAACTCGATAGTATAGGGGAACTGATAAAAAAGCTTCAAGACGTTCATACTATTGTTAAAGATTTTCTCAAAAGAGTGAAAATCAATGGTTGGAAATGGCATACGCAAATTGGAGCAGGCGACGCGGCTAGTACTGGAATTGTCACTGGATATGCATGGGGGACAAAAGGAATGGCTGCTGGAGTTGTAGGACAATATATGCATATTGTCGACGTACCAGAATTTGAAATTACTCCTGTTTTTCAAGGAAAGGGATTTGCATCAAGATGCGAGTTAACAGCATCTTTTCGTATATTCCGTACTGTAAAAACAGCGATAAAATTACTCATGTTTATGAGAAAGCAAAAATCTGGTATGACAGAAAAATCTGTTCAAGCATAGGGGGGATATAGAATGGACCATCCAATTCAAGGTTTAATGACAACCGCAATGCAGCATTTAAAACAAATGACTGATGTAAATACAATTGTTGGTGACCCAATTAAAGCGGCAGATGGAAGTGTAATTCTTACAGTTTCGAAAGTCAGTTTTGGATTTGCTGCTGGTGGAAGTGAATTTGGTAAAGTAGAACATTCAGGCCGTCATCCATTTGGCGGGGGAAGTGGTGGAGGAGTTTCTATTAATCCTGTTGCCTTTCTTGTTATAAATGGAGAAGGTGTGAAAGTATTACACTTAGATAAGCAAACACACGTCATCGATAAAATAATTGAATTAGCGCCACAAGCTGTTGATAAAGTGAAAGAAATGATGGATAAACGAAAAGAAGATGATCCTGAATTTCAAATTTAACGAATAAAGAAGCTGATCAGTGGATTAGCTTCTTTAATTTTTTTGTAAATAAAGCGATTTTATTTGCATTATCGATAGGGACAAACTATCATTTACATTGTACATATTTTGTTTAAAATAAGGGAGGATTTTTAAGTGGCAAATGTAACTTTTAAAGGTAACCCAATGACTTTAGTTGGAACAGAAGTTAAAGTTGGCGATCAAGCGCCTAACTTCCAAGTATTAGCAAATGACTTATCTCCAGTAAGTTTAGAAACATACAAAGGTGAAGTGAAATTAATTAGTGTTGTACCTTCAATCGACACAGGTGTATGTGATGCACAAACTCGTCGTTTTAACGAAGATGCAGCAGGTATTGAAAACGCGAAAGTATTAACAATTAGCGCTGATTTACCATTCGCTCAAAAACGCTGGTGTGCAGCAAACGGTTTAGAAAATGTTGTAACACTTTCTGATCACCGTGACCTTTCATTCGGTGAAGCTTACGGCTTAGTAATGAAAGAACTTCGTTTACTTGCTCGTGCAGTATTCGTAGTAGATAGCAATGACAAAGTAGTTTACGCAGAATACGTAGGCGAAGGTACAAGCCATCCAAACTATGAAGCAGCATTAGAAGCAGCTAAATCTGCGAAGTAATGTAAATGAAGACGACCTCTCATTAAAG
Source organism: Bacillus sp. MYb56 (assembly GCF_002976445.1). Taxonomy (NCBI): domain Bacteria; kingdom Bacillati; phylum Bacillota; class Bacilli; order Caryophanales; family Bacillaceae; genus Bacillus; species Bacillus sp. MYb56. The sequence goes on along the minus strand of NZ_PCOH01000028.1, from coordinate 14,186 downwards.
TTTTACTTTAGAAGAGGTCGTCTTTTCTCATGTATTGTTAACTGAACCAATACATGAGAAAAGACGTTACATCATAAACAACTTGAAGGGGAGCTCTTTGCAAGAGGTCGCTTTTTCTTTTGGGAAAAATTTAGATTATGGTATGATATAAGTTATGTGTAAAAGAGAGAAGGAGGAATGTACGTGAGTCAGGCAGTAGAAACATTATTTTCTATTTTTGATTCTTCTACGGTAGTTTTACGTAAAGAATTAGATGTAACATATTTAGAGGCGCTTGTAGAAACAGGTGATAACTTGTTTGAAGGAGCGATTTTACAAGAGGAATTATCCGAATCAACAATTGAAAGGTTGAATCGTGAATATAGTACGTTTAATGAAGAAACATATAAAGGGGAAGAAATTCGTAAAGCATTTCAGCTAGCCATTTTAAAAGGAATGAAAGAGGGCGTACAAGCGAATCACGAAATGACGCCAGATGCAGTTGGAATGTTCATGAGCTACTTATTCCATAAATTTATGCAAGGTCAAAAAGAAATTACTGTTTTAGACCCTGCAATTGGAACTGGTAACTTAATGACTACATTGTTTAATAGCGCCAAAGAAGAACTAACAATGAGTGGATTTGGTGTAGAAGTGGATGAGGTGTTAATTAAACTTGCTTTAGTAAATGCAAATTTACAAAAGCATGCAATCGAATTCTTCCACCAAGATGGACTAGCACCACTTTATATTGATCCAGTTGATGCAGTCGTTTCAGATTTACCAATTGGTTATTATCCAAATGAAATTGTTGCAAGTGAATATACATTAAAAGCAGATGAAGGAATGTCATATGCACATCACTTATTTATTGAACAAAGTGTGAAACATACGAAAGAAGGCGGGTATTTATTCTTCTTAGTACCAAACTTCATTTTTGAAAGTGATCAAGCGCCAAAGCTACATGCATTCATTAAAGAGACATGCTTTATTCAAGGATTATTACAGCTTCCTGTTTCCATGTTTAAAAACGAGAAAAATGCAAAAAGTATATTTGTTCTCCAAAAGAAAGGCCAAGGTGTAACAATGCCGAAACAGGCACTACTAGTGGAATTACCTAAATTCTCTAACATGAAGGCTATGGAGAACATTATGGATCAATTGAATACTTGGTTTGCAACACATAAATAATACGATATATATGTAACAGGGTTAGTAATTAATGTAGTACAGTTTTATAGGATATGTAATGTTTTTTAATATATACAAGATTTAACTGAATTTTTTTGAAATCTGTAATATATTTTTTTTCTTGGTGTTATAATTTTTTCACTTGAAATATATGTCGGACGATGTTTAAATTAAAATCGTGAGTATAAAATTTACTAATGATGAAACGTTTTCATAATGAGTGAATTTAATTAGATAAAATCGAGCGGTTTGTGGAATGATCCACACAACTACCAAGAGAAAAAGGGGCGAAAGACTAGATGTCAAAAATCATCGCGATTAACGCAGGAAGCTCTTCCTTAAAGTTCCAATTATTTGAAATGCCAAGTGAAACAGTATTAACAAAAGGTTTAGTAGAACGTATCGGTTTAGAAGATAGTATCTTCACTATTACTGTAGATGGCGAAAAACAAAAAGAAATTACAAACATCCCAGATCATGCAGTAGCAGTTAACATGCTTCTTAAGAAATTAACTGAAAACGGAATCGTAAAATCTCTTGATGAGATTGGCGGTATCGGTCACCGTGTTGTACACGGCGGCGAAAAATTTGCTGATTCTGTTTTAATTGATGCTGAAGTATTAGCTGATATCGAAGAATTAAGCGATTTAGCACCACTTCACAACCCAGCAAACCTTGTTGGTATTAAAGCATTCCAAGAAGTACTACCAAACGTACCAGCAGTAGCAGTATTTGATACAGCATTCCACCAAACAATGCCGGAATCTGCATTCCTATACAGCTTACCATATGAATACTATGAGAAATTTGGCATCCGTAAATACGGTTTCCACGGAACTTCTCATAAATACGTAACAGAGCGTGCGGCTGAATTATTAGGTCGTCCACTTGAAAGCTTAAGCCTACTTTCTTGTCACTTAGGTAACGGTGCAAGTATCGCAGCAGTAGAAGGTGGTAAGTCTATCGATACTTCTATGGGCTTCACTCCACTTGCTGGTGTAACAATGGGTACACGTTCTGGTAACATTGACCCTGCGTTAATTCCATACATCATGGAAAAAACAGGCCAAACTGTAGAAGAAGTAGTTAGCGTATTAAACAAGAAGAGTGGTATGTTAGGTCTTACTGGTTACTCTAGTGACCTACGTGACATCATTGCGAAAGAAGAAGAAGGCGACCACCGTGCGAAAGTAGCACTTGACGTGTTCGTGAGCCGTATCCATAAATACATCGGTTCTTACACAGCTCGTATGAAAGGCGTTGACGCTATCATCTTTACAGCTGGTGTAGGTGAAAACAGTGCAATTATTCGTGAGCGCGTATTAGAAGGCCTTGAGTACATGGGCGTATACTTCGACGTAAAACGCAATAACGTATTCGGTGAAGAAGCATTCATCAGCTTCCCACACTCTCCAGTAAAAATTATCGTAATTCCAACTGACGAAGAAGTTATGATTGCTCGTGACGTATTACGTCTTGGAGATATTGGTTAATATACTATATGAAAAAAAAGACGAGATCCTATAGGATCTCGTCTTTTTTCTTTTGGATATATTTCAAAATTTCATCCGGATATAGTAATTTTTCTTTTTGAATGAATGCAGTGAGGGAAATCCATTTTGCATATGACAGTGTTTGTTCATCTGATATATTCAGTATTTCCATTTCATATAGTGACATGTCTAATAAGCGTAAAGAATATAGCTGAATGATTTCATGACCAATTTCTCCATCTAGATGAAAGATGTTTTCTAAGCAGCCTAAATAATTGGTGATTTCCACTTCTGTGTGAAGCTCTTCTTGAAATTCGCGAATAACAGTATGTGCTGATTTTTCACCAAGTTCAATTGATCCGCCAAGAGGTCGGTAATATGTTTCATCGCCTGTATGATATTCTTGTACGAGAAGGCGACCGTGATGTATAGCGATGCCAAAAGCTTTTGCACGTGGATACATATATAATCACTCCTTATTTATTTTGTATAAGGATGATTATAAGGCAGGGTGTGATAAAAGGTGACGTGTATTTAAGCGTTTGGCCGAATTGTGATGCCATTAAATAAGTCATTCCAAAATGCTTCATTGTACTGGTATATATCCATCACTGGGCATTTTATAACACAAATATTTTGTAATCCCCAATCTTCTTGGGCGATAGTTGGTACATCTTCAGGAATGAGTAATAGGACAGAGAATGTATGTTTAACTATTTGAGATAAAATTTGTTCCAAGGAACGTGCTTCTTCGTATGTTCCTCCCGTTCGAATAAACAATGTGGATTCTGCCGTTTCGATTGTAGTTAGAAAACGATTAATTCGATGCTCATAGTTTAACTTAATTTCTGTATAAGAAGGCCAGGATGTTGGTGTGTTTACATCTGTTTTAAAGTCGTGACAGGAGTCGATTTCATATAGGTTGTCACGGAGTCTTAATTTCGCATCATCATCCCAAAATGAGATGAAGGATAAGTTTTCGAACTGTAAAAAACGGTCAAATCGATTTTGTAATAATAAATTCACTTTTTCTAATGAAGGGCTTAGCATAAAATCGATAACACCAAAAAATGGTGATAATTCGAATTGATATAAAGCCCAAGCAGGCCAGCAGTTTTGTCCTAAGCTGAATACTGCATTATATTCTTTTTTTATATTGGATAGATTCATGTGATTCATCTCATCCTTTTTGCTAATATTTTATGTCACTAAAAAATGGTATGTGAATAAAGATAGACAAGCATATTTGCAAAGAAGAAGCAGAAATATGTTACAATAGAAAAAAATCGAACGAGGTGGTTGTTACGATGCGATCGAAGCGAGAACAAGCCATTTTAGACAATATAAAAGAGTGGGAAGGGCAATTAGTAGAGCAAGAAGCGACCGATTTTCAAAAGATGTTTGATAAGTGGTTGCATACGACAATTGCGAAACTGCCTGAGAAAAAACGAAAAGACTTTTTTACGAAAGCAGATGGATGGCTCTTTCATTTGCATGCGCTTATTCAAAGTTCACAATCACAGCTAGATGCACGTAATCGTATTTTAGGAACGTCGAGATTATTTGATGAATCGATTGAGCAACTTGAAGATTTGAAGGCGTTATCTATTGATCAATTAACATACATAGCAGAGCAGCAAACAGCACGTCATCGTCTATATTCATTCGTACAAGGCGGAGCAACAGGTGCTGGTGGTTTATTATTATTAACGGCTGATTTTCCGGTTATGATTGCGTTAAATGTGAAGGCTGTCCAACTTGTTGCGACATCATTTGGGCATGATGTGAACAAGCCGTATGAAATGATGCTTGCGTTAAAGGTATTCCATGCAGCATTATTGCCGGCGAGACTTCAGCAATATGCATGGTACAATTTACTGAGAGAACTCGAACAAGAGGATTCATTCTTCTATGAAGGAGACGAAGCAGTATTAAAGCCAGCTTCTACTGAGGTTGTGTTAAAACAAATTTTGAAGACGTTTTCGATTTATGCTCTCCGTCGTAAAGTATTCCAAGGCATTCCTGTACTTGGAATGGCAATTGGCTCTACAGTGAACTATCGCTTAACGAGGAATGTTACTGAATTTGCAAATAAGTTTTATCAAGTACGCTACATATTAGAAAAAGAAAAGAGAGCATGAAAAAAAGCGAGAGGCCGAAGCCTTTCGCTTTTTAGTTTGTCGCATGTTTTTTGGATATTGGAATAGAAACGGGTTGCTTTGCTGCTTTCTTTTCTGTTTTTGGATAGTAAATTAAATCCAATGTTTTTGCCTGTACGGCAATCGAAAGAATAGTAAAAGCAATTTCTGTCCAATTTAAATAATATAATGAAAGCGCAAGAACAATCGCGTCAAAGACGAAGAAAATTTGCCCAATTGTAAACCGAGTTCGTTTACTTAATATAATTGTTAAAATATCGTCTCCACCGGTTGCACCGCCAAATCGCAATATAAAACCGAGTCCAATACCAGCTAACGCACCGCCAACTACTGCAGCTACAAATAAATTATTTGATAAATCTACCGTAAAAGGAGAATAATTTTCCATAAGGGAATAAAATACTCCAAATGAAAGTGAACCTAAGAATGAATAGCCAACCATTTTTCTACCTAAAAATGAAGCACATAGTAAAATAATAGGGATATCCATTACTACAGTTGAAATAGATGGTGAAATATCATAAAAATTTTGGATAAATAGTGCAATACCTACAAAGCCACCTTCTGTTAAGTGGTTTTGGAAGTGAATGTGATATAGCGCTGCTGCTAATATAAATGAACCGATTAAAACCATAAAAACTTCTTTAATAATTTGTCGACTTTGGATGTTCCTCATCGTTATTCCTTCTTTCCGCAGTTAGTAGTCCTTTTGGTGTTGTAAACTAACTACGAGCTCACATGTAGCTTTCAGTTAGTTTACGAAAAAAACTAACTACGCTATATGTCGCTGAAGAAATAACGAATAATCCTCTCGTCCATCAATTCTCCCTACCTTCGTTTTAGTTTAAGTCTTAAAGCGACTAAACAAAACGGGGAGTAGGATTCTTCATTTAGCAATCCTGCTCTTCTTTGTTTTGTTTAGCTAGTAACAATTAAGTCCTAAACAAAACGCTATGTGTAAGAAGAGTCTTTTTTTTGCCAAATTATCCTTCGGGCAATCATAATTTCCCCACTCTCGTATTTTTTTCGCTAGACTAAAGTATCTGAGCTGAAAAATACGCTACGTGTATGATTCGTCAATACGATGCCACATGCTCCTTCGAGCGATCATGATATCAAAATCCCTTCCTTCAAGATTTATATTATTATATCATACTTTCAAAAAATACATGCGGATGGAAACCGACAATAACCGGAGGGAATCTACAAAAAATGTTATGTTTAAATATTTTTGTAGAAAAGCCTAAGTGATTTTGCAGGATTGGGCAGTTTTTAGAAGTTTGTCCAATAAGTAAGAAAAGAAGGGTTTTTATTCAATTGTATTGTTCTCATCACTTTTATCTTTAAAAAATGCATCCCAGCTAATGATACTTAAAAAAGTTAAAGCGATAATAATGAAAGCTCGCATAAGTTTGAGACCTCCTTTTGTACATAGTATATGAATAATTTGTTTCGGAATGTGTCATTTTTTTACAAGCTCTAACTATTATGAGAGTATATTAATATAGATAGATGAGGGGGAGAATGGAGATATGCTAAAAGACATGTTTAAAAGAAAAGAATTAAAATGTGTTTCATGTCAGAAAAAGATTCAATATGAAGAAGAGCTAGTTGCTTTTGTAAAGTTGCCGAAAGAAAGAAGTATATTAGTAGGCCCGTTTGATGTATGTTTAGCAAAAACGGCGCAAGAAATATATTGCAAAGCTTGTTACGACAAAAAAGCATGACCCAAATTAATTGAGGGGCATGCTTTTTTCATTGGTGTGCTTTTCCCTCAGATACGTTTTGGGTTAGACGATACCAAAGCCAAAGATCGTTAATAATTGAAGCAAGATCGGCAATTTCTGAATTTAGCTTGCAAGAAATTCCAAAGTCTTCTTCGTTATTTAAGTGGTGTTGTTTAGCGTTAATATGGTGCTCAAGTTCCTTTATGCGATCAGGTATTTTTCCGCGAACTTGCTCCCATTTTAATAAAATAGAATGCTGCGCTTGTTCAGAGATGTCTTCCCATTTTTCTTGTATGTTCGGTACTTCAATTCCTAGATGTTCATTGTATATAAAATAATTTTTCATGGACACCCCTCCATTTTCCTTCCTCTATTTTACATAAAAAAAGAAAGAAGTTCGACGAAATTGTTTGAAAAAATTTTATAAATTCCCCTTGATTCATTTTATGAAAGGTGATAAAGTTTGGATTATTATAAGAAAATATGAATATTTATTCTTTAGGGGGATGCAAAATGGAGAAGAAAAAAGTTGTATTAGCATATTCCGGAGGTCTTGATACTTCCGTTGCAATTAAATGGTTACAAGAGAAAAATTATGATATTATCGCGCTTTGCTTAGATCTAGGGGAAGGTAAAGACTTAGCGTTTGTAAAAGAAAAAGCACTTTCAGTAGGTGCAATTAAATCATATATGATTGATGTTCAAGAAGAATATGCGAATGAATATGCATTGATAGCGATGCAAGCTCACACGTTATACGAAGGGAAATATCCTCTTGTCTCTGCATTATCTCGTCCGCTTATTGCAAAAAAATTAGTAGAAATTGCAGAGCAGGAAGGCGCAAGTGCAGTTGCACATGGATGTACAGGAAAAGGGAATGACCAAGTTCGTTTTGAAGTTTCTATTCAAGCGTTGAATCCATATTTAGAAGTTATTGCGCCCGTACGTGAATGGAAATGGTCACGTGAAGAAGAAATTGCATATGCAAAAGAAAATGATATACCGATTCCAATTAATTTAGATAGCCCGTTTTCAATCGATCAAAACTTATGGGGACGCAGCAACGAATGTGGAATTTTAGAAGATCCATGGGCAGCGCCGCCAGAAGACGCATACGAGATGACGTTGGCATTAGAAGATACACCGAATAAACCAGAGTTTGTAGAAATCGGATTTGAAGCAGGGGTACCGACGACTTTAAACGGCACTGCATACCCACTCTCAGAACTAATTAAAACGTTAAATGCACTTGCTGGAAAACATGGCGTGGGACGTATCGACCATGTAGAAAATCGCCTTGTCGGTATTAAATCTCGTGAAGTATATGAATGCCCAGCAGCAATGACATTAATAACAGCGCATAAAGAACTTGAAGATTTAACACTTGTGAAAGAGATCGCTCATTTCAAACCGATGATTGAGCAAAAACTAACAGAATTAATTTATAACGGTTTATGGTTCTCACCTTTAAAACAAGCGCTCAATGCTTTCTTACAAGAAACGCAAAAAAATGTAACAGGTACAGTACGTGTGAAATTATTTAAAGGTCATGCGATTGTAGAAGGGCGTAAATCTGAGTACTCTTTATACGATGAAAAATTAGCAACGTATACTGCCCAGGATGAATTTAATCATGATGCAGCAGTTGGATTCATTTCATTATTCGGTTTACCTACGAAAGTATACAGCCAAGTGAATCAAAAGAAGGTGGAAGCGTGAGCAAACTTTGGGGCGGACGTTTTACAGAAGAAGCGGAAGCGTGGGTTGAAGAGTTTGGAGCATCCATCTCCTTTGATCAACAATTAGTAAATCAAGATATAAAAGGGAGTATCGCACACGTAACGATGTTAGCAAAGCAAGGCATTGTTACGAAAGAAGAAGCAGAGAAAATAAAGATAGGGCTTCAATATTTACTAGAGGAAGCGAAAGAAAATAAATTGAATTTCTCAGTTGAGGCTGAGGACATTCATTTAAACATTGAAAAGATGTTAATTGAAAGAATCGGTGAAGTAGGAGGGAAACTTCATACAGGCCGAAGCCGTAACGATCAAGTAGCGACAGATATGCATTTGTATTTAAAAGAAAAAGTAGAAGATATTATAAAAGCTACAAAACAATTGCAAATTGTTCTTGTTCATCAAGCAGAAAATAACATTGAAACAATTATGCCCGGCTATACGCACTTGCAACGTGCACAGCCGATTTCATTTGCGCATCATATTCTTGCTTACTTTTGGATGTTAGAGCGCGATGTGAATCGTTATGAAGATTCGTTAAAGCGTATTAACATTTCACCATTAGGAGCAGGAGCACTAGCTGGTACAACATTCCCGATTGACCGAGAATATAGTGCGGAGCTTCTTGGATTTAATGGAATCTATGAAAATAGTTTAGATGCGGTAAGTGATCGTGATTTCATACTGGAGTTTTTAAGTAACTCATCTATGCTTATGATGCACTTATCACGCTTTTGCGAAGAACTTATTTTATGGAGTAGTCAAGAATTTCAATTTATTGAAATGAGCGATCAATACGCAACAGGAAGCAGTATTATGCCGCAGAAGAAAAATCCGGATATGGCGGAACTTATTCGTGGTAAAACTGGCAGAGTATACGGTAATTTATTCAGTTTACTTACAGTAATGAAAGGATTGCCGCTCGCTTACAATAAAGACTTACAAGAAGATAAAGAAGGAATGTTTGATACAGTGAAAACAGTAGAAGGATGCCTTCATATTATGGCAGGCATGCTTGAAACGATGACTGTAAACAAAGAAAAAATGGGGCAAGCTGTGACGCAAGACTTCTCTAACGCAACAGAAATTGCCGACTATTTAGCAAGCAAGGGACTGCCGTTCCGTCAAGCTCATGAAATTGTCGGGAAACTAGTTCTTCATTGTACGCAAAAAGGAATCTATTTATTAGATGTACCACTTGAAACGTATAAAGAAATGAGTCCGTTATTTGAAGAAGATTTATATGAAGTTCTTTCACCTTATGCAGCTGTAAAGCGCCGTAACAGTGCTGGCGGGACAGGATTTGAGCAGATTGAAAAGGCTTTGGAGAAGGCGAAGGGGTTAACTAAAGAAGTTATTAGGAATTGAGTTGGAAAGTACGCCAGTCTGTGAAAGTCTGGCGTACTTTCTTTTTTACTAGTGTGTAAGTTATAGTATAGTGAAAAAACACAATTTAGGGGAAATTTATGAAAAAAATAGTATTTATCATTTTACTGTTAATTAGCTTAATTGCAAACGTGAAAGTATTTCTTTTGGACAAATATATGTTTGTTGGTGAACAAGAAAAGCGAGAAGAAGCGATTATCGCAACGATGTGGCACTTGCAAGAGAAAGGATATAAAGAAAGTGATATTTCATACATAAAACCGGCCTTTTATAGTGAAATCGGTTCTTACGGTATGAATGTACAGTTTAAAGATGAACCAAATGAATCGTATACATATAGAGTTTCGAAAGATGCTAAAATAAATAAAATAACTGTACACCAAGATAGCAATGAGCCAGGTGGTATGGGTGGGAAGCATCAAGAGCTTAAATAGATATAGGAGACTGCTGATAAGTAATATGAGCAGTCTTTTATATTTTTAGAAGGGAGTCGAGCATTTTATAGTTGTTCTTCATAATGCTAAAATGATGCTTCTCATGAATCGCTAATAGTTGGATAGATTGAATAAGGTTAGGATAGTGAGCAATTGGATCTAAAAATACGATATGTCCTGCAATATCTTCTTCTATATTTTGAACTAGTTTTTTTATTTCATCTGTTTCACGTGAAAGTAATTCTTCTAATTCGTTTACATTCATAGAGTAATAGACTTTTTTTGAAGGGATTAAAATCCAAGGAGCTTTCATTCCTTTACCGTGTTTTTCTTTATATTCGGCATAAATGTCATGCATGTCAGTTGCAAATGGGGCGTTTTTTCTTAGTTTGGCATAAGGGATAAGAGTGAAAGAGAATTTAATCGCTACTTTTAGCATCCTTGCAATTAAATATAAGTGATAAAAGTGTTCACCAATAGACCATTTTCCGTCCTCTTTTCTATGCCATAGTTGTTCTTGTGAAAGTGAATGAAGCTCAGGAAGGAACTGGTTTCTTTGCACATGTAATGTGTGAAAATGTTTTGAGATATTTTCAGATTTCATATTCTGGTATCCTCTGCGTTTTTTCCTAATTATAACATTTTTCGTATAGATGTAATTAAGCCTAGAACAATATGTTCTAGGCTTAAAGCTTCATTGATTAATCATACTTGTGGCGATCTTCTGTAATTCGAATGTATTCAATATCCATTAAATCTCTAAGTAATGCACCGTGACTTAGTTCAACACCATGTTTTTCTTTAAAATGCTCGCGAATCATATCTAACATTTCGATTTCTTTCCCATTCACATCTAAAATAATGCGTTCATAATCATCCATGTAGCATCCTCCTTTTCTAAACACATATATTTTGTCCGTCTATTTCTAAAAAATGTATGTTAACCTAATGTTAGGAAATGAGAAAGGAATGGAAGATGAGACGTATTTATCCCGCATTAACGGGCAGTAAGACCCCCACCTCAAAATTCAGCGAAAGCAAAGAAGTTAGGTGGGGGATCAACTGCCCGTAAAAGCCCGATTGGTTCAACTAATAATCAGTGGGGGATGAACAAAACCCCACTGATTAAAGTTTCACTTTATTTTGTAGGGTTAATTTTGTACACGCTAATTGTATTACACGTTGCATTCCCAGAAGTATTTTCATTTGAGAATGTAACAACAATGCATATAGCAATCTTTATCTTTACTTTATTTGTAGTAGATTGCTGTATTTCTGTATGGCTTTCTAGAAAAAAGAAAGTACAAGAAGTAAAAGATAAAAAAGAAATAGAACGGAAAAAGAGAAAACGTTCATTTTGGATGATGACGTATTGTTTTTCTTTAGTGATTGCTGCTGCATTTTTTAGTGAGCATATTCCACTAGAAAGATTGGATATTGAATTTTGGGCAATTATATTTACATGTTATTTTTTCATGCACTTTCTTCCTTATATGAAAGAAAAGCGAGAGAACAAGAGAGTAAGAGAATAGAAGAAGACATAAAGAAACTTGGAGAACACAAGTGGTATTTAAAATCTAAAATCATATATGTTCTTTGTTTTATTACGCCGCCAATTGGTTATTTGTATGTTTTTTTACTTCGCAAAAAAATGACAGAAGATGCAAAACAAACGTACTTAACGGTTGCGACGTTAATGATGGCGTTATGGTCTTTGAAGTTCCTTCCGCCTTATGTGTTTGCAGTTGTCATTGTTGTTCTAGCTTGTCTCGTATTTGTAGTGAAATATGTGAAATGAAAAACACCAAGCCCATGTGGACTTGGTGTTTTTTTATTATAAATTAAAGATCACCTTGCTCCTCGTCACCACGAACAACAAGGACATCGCATTTCGCATAGCGAATAATATGTTCAGAGACGCTACCAATTAGGAAACGTTCTACAGCATTTAAACCAGTTGCACCACACATAATTAAATCCACTTTATGGTTTGGAGCGATTTCTTTTGAAATTTTAGATTTAGGATTACCAAATTCTAATACAGTTTCCACTTTTTCAAGACCAGCTTCAAGCGCAGTTTTTTTGTAGTCTTCTAATAAGTCTTCTGCAAATAGATTTGCACGTTCAGCAATTGCGCGGCTATAAGCCTCTACTGCTGAGTATGCTTTTACATCAACGATATGAGCAATTGTTAATGTTGCGTTGTTTCGTTTTGCAACTTGAATTGCTTTTTTAAAGGCTTTTTCTGCTTCTTTAGAACCGTCCACCGCAATTAAAATATTTGTATATGTATTATTCATAGTAAATTCCTCCCAATCATTTTTATTACCGTTTACAACTTTATTATAAAACAAATTTTGGTAATGTGCTTGTTGGAAACGTTACAGAATTTTGAAAACTTTGCCTTAATTCATTTTAGTTGTAATTGAAGCGAGAACTTGTTACATATGGAGTATAGCAATTTAAAAGGAGGCATGTTTGTGAGACACGCGCTCATTACAGCCGGTACGAAAGGTTTAGGAAAGCAAGTAACAGAAAAGTTATTGGCTAAAGGATATTCAGTAACAGTAACATATCATAGCGATACAAGTGCTATGGAAACAATGAAAGAAACATATAAAAATATGGAAGAACGTCTACAGTTCGTGCAAGCTGATGTCACGAAAAAGGAAGATTTACATAAAATAGTAGAAGAAGCGATGAGCCGTTTTGGCAAAATTGACTTCTTAATTAATAATGCTGGTCCTTACGTATTTGAAAGGAAAAAATTAGTCGATTACGAAGAAGACGAATGGAATGAAATGATCCAGGGTAATTTAACAGCGGTGTTTCATTTATTAAAACTTGTCGTACCGATTATGAGAAACCAGCAATTTGGCCGTATTATTAACTATGGATTTCAAGGGGCAGATAGCGCGCCTGGATGGATTTATCGTTCAGCCTTTGCAGCTGCGAAAGTCGGACTTGTTTCTTTAACGAAAACAGTCGCATACGAAGAAGCTGAATACGGTATTACTGCGAATATGGTATGTCCTGGTGATATAATTGGTGAAATGAAAGAGGCAACGATTGAAGAAGCACGAAATCTGAAAGGTAGTAACACACCAATTGGTAGATCTGGAACAGGGGAAGATATCGCAAGAACCATTTCGTTTTTATGTGAGGACGATTCTGATATGATTACTGGCACGATTATTGAAGTAACAGGCGCTGTTGATGTTATTCATAGACATCGATAGAATTAAATAAAGTGAAGTTTCGAATAATTGGACAGTTTATCCTTTATACTGAGAGGTACGGATAATACTGTCCTTTCATGTAAGATTAAATCTATCGGAAAACTTGTATTATTTTTTTGTCAAATATTGAGATATTATGTTAGAATATAAGAGTATAGAAAGCGCTTTAAAAAATGATTCAGGGGTCATTTCATAACTCAAGGGGGAACTAATAATGCGTATCGGTATTCCAACAGAAATTAAAAACAATGAAAACCGCGTGGCAATGACGCCAGCGGGAGCTGTACATTTAGTACAAAATGGTCATGAAGTTTTTGTTCAAAAAGGATCAGGTGTAGGATCAGGCTTTACAGATGAAGAATACGTACAAGCTGGTGCGAAACTTGTTGAAACTGCTGAAGAAGCATGGAATCAAGATATGGTTATGAAGGTAAAAGAGCCAGTTGAAAGTGAATACGGTTATTTCCGCGAAGGTTTAATTTTATTCACATACTTACACTTAGCTCCAGAGCCAGAATTAACGAAAGCATTAATTGATAACAAAGTGGTATCAATTGCATACGAAACAGTACAATTAGACAATCGTTCTTTACCATTACTTGCACCTATGAGTGAAGTAGCTGGTCGTATGTCTGCGCAAATCGGTGCACAGTTCCTTGAGAAAAACAAAGGTGGTAAAGGTATTTTACTTGCAGGTGTTCCAGGGGTGAAACGCGGTAAAGTAACAATTATCGGCGGTGGTCAAGCTGGTACAAACGCAGCGAAAATTGCAGTAGGTTTAGGTGCAGATGTAACAATCATCGACTTAAGTGCAGAACGTCTTCGTCAATTAGATGACATTT
>NZ_PCOH01000027.1:0-65362 GCF_002976445.1 Bacillus sp. MYb56 | reverse complement strand
GTTTATAGGTGAATCCCATTCCTAAAAAACCTAACTTAATCATACGAGGTGGTGATGACTGTAAACATGCAATACATAGCTGGATGGTAACATTAAGTTGGCCAGACCTTCACTATTTCTGTTAATAAATACAAGAAAAAATGGAGGATTGAAAAATGAGGAAATACAACGAATTAGCAAAAGAAATTATTGAAAATATAGGTGGAAAAGAAAATATAAATAGCTTAACACATTGTGTGACTCGACTACGTTTTAAATTGAAGGACGAGTCCATCGCAAATGATGACACCCTAAAAAATATGGATGGTATTGTCACGGTCATGAGAAGTGGTGGCCAATATCAAGTCGTTATCGGAAACCATGTACCACAAGTATATGATGATATTAGTGCACTAATCGACGTAGATCAACTGAATGCAACCAAACAAGGTGAGCAAAAGCCTGAAAAACTACTACACAAAGCAATTGATATCATATCAGGTATATTCCAACCAATATTAGGTATTATGGCTGCGTGTGGTATGGTGAAAGGACTAAATGCGCTGTTTGTTGCTATAGGATTATATAGCTCAACTTCGGGTGGCTCAATGGTCATTAACGCAATCGGTGATGCTTTATTTACTTTTCTACCATTATTTTTAGGTTATACTGCAGCTAAAAAGTTTGGTTTAAAGCCCATGTTAGGCTTAGTTGTAGGGGCTATTATGTGTTATCCAAGTATACAAGCTAGTGTTGTTTCTTCAAGTACTAGTGCAATGTATACATTATTTCAAGGTTCTATGTTTAAATCGCCGATTTACATTGACTTCTTTGGCATACCTTTAATTTCGATAAACTATACAGGTACAGTTATTCCTGTTATTTTAGCTGTATATTTCGCAGCAAAATGCGAAAAAGTTTGTAATAAGTTTGTACCAGATTTACTTAAATTCTTCTTTGTTCCAATGCTTACAATATTAATTGCATTACCAGTTGCATTTATTGTAATTGGACCACTTGCAACCTTTGGTTCAACAATTGTTTCTGAATTTGTATTTGCAGTTAGAGACTTTAGCCCATTGTTTGCTGGCATCATAGTAGGAGCTACGTGGCAAATACTAGTTATCTTTGGTATACATTGGGGGTTCATACCTGTATATCTAAATAATATTATGACTATGGGATACGATAACGTGATGATGCCTTTCTTTGCTTGTACTTTCGCAACTGCGGGAGTTGTCCTAGCTATATTATTTAAAACAAAAGACAAGAAATTGAAGGAAATGTCTTTACCAAATTTCTTATCCAGTATATTCGGAGTAACAGAACCAGCTATTTATGGAATTCTATTACCCTTAAAGAAACCATTTATTATTAGTTGTATTGCTGGTGGTATCGGTGGGGGATTCTATGGATTCTTTAATTTAAGAAAGTTTATGGCTGGTGGAATGGGTATTTTTGAATTACCTGCGATGATTGAACCGGATGGAGCAATGGGGAATTTAATTGTTGCGGTTATCGGTATTGTAATTTCAATGGCAGTTGCATTTATATTGACGATGATTGTATATAAAGAGAAAGAGACTGCTGACGCAGGTGTGAATGAGCCTCAAATTGAAATTAGCCAAGATGAAAAGAAAAGTAGATTAGAGAAAGAAATAATTGAAAGCCCAATTAAAGGTGAAGTGATGCAATTAAAAGATATAGAAGATGCGGCTTTTTCATCAGGTGTATTAGGTAGTGGAGTTGCAATCGTACCTGCAGAAGGAGTGGTTGAGTCCCCTATAAATGGGGAAGTAACAGCGTTATTCCCTAGTTTACATGCGATTGGTATTACATCGGAGAATGGAGTGCAGATTCTGATTCATGTTGGCTTAAACACAGTCCAATTAGAAGGTAAAGGATTTAAAGCTTATGTAAAGCAAGGCGAAAAGATAAAGAAAGGTCAACGATTGTTAGATTTCAGTATTGAAGAAATAGTACAAGCTGGTTACAGTGTTGTTACTCCAATAGTTATTACGAATTCCGCAGATTATTTGGAGGTTGCGGAGAGTAAAGAGCGTAACGTGGATAGAGGATCAAATTTAATTACGGTTATATTTTGATACCAAAGACGGCCTAGTTTAGGCGGAAAAGTTATCTATACACGGTTATTAGGAATAATACTTTGATATTGGAGGAATAAGTGATGAAATTTAATGATGATTTTTTATGGGGTGGGGCTACCGCAGCCAATCAATGTGAAGGGGGCTATAACGAAGGTGGGAGAGGACTTTCGAATGTGGATGTATGCCCAACAGGAGAAGCTCGATCTTTAGTAATTACAGGAAAGATGAAAATGTTTGATTTTGATGAAAATTACTATTATCCAGCTAAAAAAGGCATTGATATGTACCATCATTTCAAGGAAGATATTCAATTATTTGCTGAAATGGGCTTTAAGGTTTATCGAATGAGTATTGCTTGGACTAGAATCTTTCCATTAGGTGACGAAGAAAAACCAAATGAAGCGGGACTTCAATTTTATGAAGATTTATTTGAAGAATGCCGTAAATATAATATAGAGCCGCTCGTTACCATTACTCACTTTGATTGTCCGATGCACCTAATTAAAAAATATGGTGGCTGGAGAAACCGTAAAATGATTGATTTCTATATGCAACTATGTCAGATTATTTTTAAAAGATATAAGGGTTTAGTTAAATACTGGTTAACGTTTAACGAGATTAATATGATTTTACACGCTCCATTCATGGGGGCAGGAATTTATTTTGAAGAAGGTGAGAATAAGGAAAAGATAAAATATCAAGCTGCACACCATGAACTTATTGCAAGTGCAAAGGCCACTAAAATGGCTCGTGAAATAGATGGAAATAATGTAGTCGGCTGTATGTTTGCAGCAGGGAGTGTATATCCTTATAGTTGTAATCCAAATGATGTTTGGGAAGCAACAAAATTAGATCGGGAAAGTTATTTCTTTGTTGATGTACAAGCAAGAGGAAAATATCCAAACTATGCACTAAAAGAAATGGAACGTAATGGGACGCTGCCAATAATGGAGAATGGGGATGAAGAGCTCCTCGCAAAATATACAGTAGATTTTATTTCCCTTTCTTATTATAACAGTCGCTGTGTAAGAACAGATAGCGACGGGGGAGATAATGCAGAAGGAAATTTATTTGCATCCACCAAAAATCCTTATTTGGAGTACAGCCAATGGGGATGGCCCATTGATCCATTGGGATTCAGAATTACTCTAAATCATGTCTACGATCGTTATGAGAAGCCATTATTTATTGTAGAAAATGGATTAGGGGCAAAGGATGAAGTGGGCAAAAATGGTTATGTGGAAGATGATTATAGAATTGATTATTTAAGAGAACACATCCAAGCGATAAAGGATGCGATTCAGGTTGATGGGGTAGATATTTTAGGGTATACAACATGGGCACCTATAGATTTAGTGAGTGCAGGATCTGGTGAGATGGACAAGCGGTATGGATTTATTTATGTTGACCAGGACAATAAAGGAAATGGAACATTAAAAAGAAGTAAAAAGAAGAGCTATTATTGGTATAAAAAAGTTATTTCCACGAATGGGGAAGATTTAGATTAAATAGTGTAGATGGCCTAGTCACGGGGGTGCAGCTATGATAGAGGGAGTTCTTCACCACGGTACAGATATTGTAGGTAAATATAAAAACGTAGAAATAATTAATTTCTACGTTTTTATTTGCTCATATGTAAAGTTAAGTGTTAAATGAGATTCGGAGGGAGTAACTTTGTTGTTTATTAAAATTTGAGTGTATGATATTTAATAATGCAAGTAATGCATTTCTAGACTAAGGAAGCTTTAATTTATCTATGTATAAAAAAGCGCCGTATATCAGCACTTTTTAAAGGTACGTAAATTGTATAATAAGGATTTCTACATTATTAAACACATAACTATGCATGGCCAAATATTGATTCTTATTTGGTTAATTGTTATAAGGATCTATACGGTTATTTATTTTTATTATATTAATTTTTTCAGTATATAAAACCTGCTCTTTATAATGCTTTTTAATTGGGAAGTTATGTGTACCAGAGCCGTTTTTGAAAGTTTTATTGATGGGATTTTTTAGAGGGACTGTTGTAGTTTCAGTAAATTCATATGGGTAATTTATTTTAGATTTATCTTCAAACATGAAAATGCCTCCTTTTTAGGATTTCCTGAATTCTTTACTATAACATGATATGCATATAGATTTTTTTTGGACTAGTTATTTATATAGGTTAATGGAATTTAATTACGTAACTACTGAAATATTTCAAAGGAAAACAATGTGAGAAATATATTATAATGATTTCTTTTATTTATTAGCGAAGGGAATCTTGCATATATATTCGTTATAGATTGTTTTTATAATGTAATATATATATAGTTTTCCTGATAATATAATGTGGAATATTATAGTGTTATTAGGTTATTAGGAACATTTAATGTTGTTTCACAACTGAAAGGGAATTGAAAAAAAACTGAAACTTTTCTCATAAAAATTCAATCTTACTTGAAAAATGAAAGGAAAATGAAATTTTCTAAAAGGAATTCTTTGTTAAGATAAAAAGCATACATACAAAAAAGTATTGACATATCTCAAAAATGTATTTTCGAGATATAGTGGGGGAAAAGATGAGATTAGAAAAACAATTAATAAAAAAGATGTATTATGAAACATTCCTAATGGAGAATGAAACACACCCACCTCTTCAAGTACTTGGAGAAGCTTATGTAAACGAAGAAAAAAATGAGATTTCTGATGGATCTTATATTCGTTTTGCACAAGGTGAATTTTATTATCACCATCAAGATTTTGAAGCAGCTATTTTTAAATGGGAGAAAGTTAGTAATGAATTAGCGCCATGGGCACAAAAAAATATTGCGGATGCTTACTTCGAACTTAACCAATTATCAGTTGCTGAAAATGTGTATACTTCCATTACTACTGATAACAAAATACTTATGACCGAAATTGTACTGCAATTACTGTCTCTTTACATCGAGCAAAATAATTTTGATTCAGCTTTCGCTGTTATAAAAGAAGCGGTTTCTTTAAATCCCGATTATCCAAACGTCACAACAATTGCCCGTTCCTTTTATGAAGAACAGCAAGATTTTGATAGTGCAGTAGAGCTTGCTGTGAACGAGTTAATTCGAACAGAATCTTATCCGTGGTTTGAGGTTCTAAAAGAATATATCGATAAAGGATTTACTAAAAATATTTCACCAGACTATTTTTATAAAGTATTAGTTACATTAAATAATGTAGATCAAGTACAATTTACGCAAATTGTTTCATCACTTTGGCACAGCTATAAAGATGAACAAAATTACTTATTATGGCTCAACACAATAAATGAATTTTTCATACATATCGAAATACATTCGTCCGATATATGGGACGAAATTTCTTCTCTTTACGAAGAAACATACTTTGAATTAATTCAAGGTCAATATATGCTTAGACAATTACACGATATCATTCCAAACCTGTTAACAAATTGGTTAAAGGTAGTCAATCCCTCTCATGCTGTATTTCCATCTGCAGCAGTATTGGCATGGGATGAGATTTTTCCTTCTAAAATAGATTCAGCGGATATAAAAGATGCAGAAGACCTACTGTCATATTCTATTAATCATGTGAATGGCTTAGAGTATAGTTTACATCTTTTTGAATCTATTACACACTGGGCACAAGAACATGATTTAGAAATGGGTAACCGATTTAGCTGGTTAGTTGGTGAGCTTGCAGATTTAAGAACAAATCGCCTATTAGTAACTGGAACTTCAGGGAACGGAAAAGCTTCATTTATTAACTCTATTTTAGGAGAAAATATATTAGAAAACTCAATCTCAAATGTAGTTGTTTTTAAAAATGACGCTTATACAGAAATTAACGCTATAACAGATTCGGAAATTACAACAACTGAGAATTTCTCTGATTTCCATAACATGATGGCAGTGCATCGTCAAACATATAGAGATAGAGCGTGTGTTGAATTTAAATTACCATGCAGGTTTTTAAGTAAAAATAAACTTACATTCGTTGTTACACCTAGCTTTAATAGGAACAATGACGCGAGAGATGAGGTGTTTGAATATTTAAACTCTGTAGATGAATTATTATTCGTATTGAATACGGATTCACCTTTTACTGACAAAGAACGTGACATTCTATTAAGTATTCAAGAACATACACCAAATCTACAAGTTCATTTCTTATTAAATAAAATCGATAACATTTACAATGAAGCAGAAGCAAAAAGAGTTATACAAGATACGCAAGTGAGAATAAATACATATTTCCCTAATGCAAGAGTTTTCCCTTATTCTTCGTTATATACAAATAGTAAACAACTAAACGATTTAACTGAGTTTATTCATTTTAACTTTAACCATAAAAATATCGATGCAGAACGTACTGAAAAGCTATTGTTTTTCATTCGAAAAACAATTACATATCTTTTGGATAAACGCGTCGAGAGGGAAAATAATCTAGTGGATTCTATTAATTGGAATGAAGATATGTTAGTTAAACTAAATGCTTGTATTAATAACCTTACTGCTTTTGAGAAGGAAAAAATTCATTTAATTACAGAAACATATCGTACAATGAAAAACGAAATTACTAATGATCTTACAGAACATATTCCGAAACTATTGCAGAGTTGTTCCGATTTAATTAGTGAGGAAAGTGATTTTGGGCACATTGATATTGAACTAAATACAGCGATGAATGAAAGGGTGCAACAATATCTAGAACAAACTGTATTACCTAATCTTGCTCGCTCTATGCAAAATTGGATTGCGACTTCTAATAACGAGCTCCTTCAAAGTCAATTGTACTTAGCAGAAACCAGTGAAGGACTTAATTCTTTATTTGGAGAAAATCGAATACAGTTAGAATGTGACTTTAAAGTAATTGATGACTGGCGAAGAGATACTGATAGAATGACAACTAGAATACAAATGGAAGAAGTAAATATTTTACGCCGATTTACGCCAGCACAATTTTTACTGAAAAGTGCCGGTAAATTATTTGGAGTTCTTCCTAAAAATAAAGCTATGCTATATAACAAATACAAACAGTATTTAGAAAATGAAGATTATACCGATGTAACGGCTTCTATTATGAAGAAATTTTTCTTGCAGTTTGAGCTATTTGAAAACACACAAGAGCGGGATATTAATATGTTCTTTAGAAATCCATTTGGCTCGTTGGAACAAGCTGTAAAAAACACTCATTTAGAAATAAAAGAAAAACAAGATAAACTGCATAAAATGAAATCAAACCCTGAAGTTTATCATGATCCTATAACGCTCTTTGAATTGAGATTACGTCAATGTGAAGTAATCTTAAATATAGGTGATGATAATGCCTATACAGATTTAACTTTAGAAACAAGCATAGAATAAAAGTAAAATATATCAAGTTTTTTATATGAAATTGCATCATGTGTTATAAGAGGGGAAAAGGGAGCAACCGTAATGAGTTGCTCCCTTTCTTTATATAGATTACTTTTCAGTTTCTTTAATTTTAGTTTTTACTTCTCCAGTTTTAATTTTATTACTTTCTGAGAAACGTAATAAATCGCCTTCAATAATTTTGTCAGACATTCGTAACTCATTTTGTGCACGGTTAATGAGTGCTTGTGCTTCTTTTTTTGGTAAATCTACAATTTGACCTGTTATGCGGTCATAGAAAGTATTGTTTTTGTATGCATACTTGTTTGTAATAAAGCTACCATCACGTAAAACAACAAAACCGGTATATTCATCTGAAAACATATCATGACCAAAGCGGATATCGTTAGTAGTATCAACCCCTAATAAATTTAGAATAGTAGGTTTCATATCGATTTGTCCCGTAGGCTTTGAAATAGTTTGACCTTCTGTTTGGCCAGGGATATGAATATATAAAGGTGTGCGTTGTAAATTTAAAGTATCAAATTCTGTTATTTGATCTTTTTCTAAAAACTGTGCCATTGCGCGATTATGTTTTTCAGAAATGCCATAATGATCACCATATAACACAATAATAGAATCATCATACATTCCCTCGGCTTTTAAACGCTCAATAAATTTTTTAATTGATTCGTCTAAGTAACGTGCTGTTACGATGTAGCGATCAAATACGCCATTACCAGAGTTGTATGGTTCAATGAATTTTGTATCTTCATCATACGTAAATGGATAATGGTTTGTTAAAGTAAGGAAACGAGCGTAAAATGGTTGATCAACAGTTTTTAATATATCTACTGATTGATCAAAGTATTCGATATCTTTTAATCCCCAATTTAAATTTGTTTCGGGTGTAATTTTGTAATCAAGTTCATTATAGTAACGATCATAACCAAGAGCAGAGTACATGATATTACGATTCCAAAATGTTGCGTTATTCGCATGGAATACAGTAGTGAAATAGCCTTGCTGACGTAAAATTTCTGGAGTCGCAGTATAATCGTTGTTACCGTGCGTGAAGAATACAGCTCCTCGATTTAATGGATACAACGATGTATCTATTAGAAATTCAGAATCTGATGTTTTTCCTTGACCAGTTTGGTGGAAAAAGTTATCAAAGTAATAGCTTTCATTTATGAATTCATTCAAGAACGGTGTAACTTCTTGACCATTGACGGATGCACCTATTAAAAAGGTTTGCAAGGATTCAAGAGTAACGACAATTACGTTTTTTCCTTTAGCTGCACCAAACATGTTAGGATTCGGCTCGCTATGGTTTGCCTTTACGTAGTTTTCAGTTTCTTGTAATTTACTACTATCTGCAAGTGCCTTTTGGGATCCAGCTTTTACTTGTAGTGTTAAATCATATACTTGATGAGTGTATAGTCCTAAATTTTTCACAAGCATTACGCGGTCGAAGGATCTCGTTAATAATTCAGGTCGTTCTTTTTCTGCAAGCTGTAGATTTGCAAAAAATACACCAATTGTTAAAAGAAAATATAATAAGCGTGCAGAATGAGTTACACATTCTGTTTTAAAGACTATTGCTTTCTTTTTTAATAAAATAAAGAAGAAAATAATGTCTACGAATGCGAGTATAATTTTGTAGTTCAATATTTCTATAATACTGCCGCCTAATTGGCCGAAGTTTGATGTTTGTCCAAGTACTGGTAACGTAACGAAATCATTATAAAAATCATAGAACATTACATTCCCAGCAAGTACGATTGTTAATAAGAGATTAATACATAGCGCTATATAATTTCTCTTTTCACCGGTTGCAAATAATGCTAATCCAACAAATGCTAACGATGCAGCGAGAGGGCTAATAAACAAAATAAGTTCTTGTGTAGAAGACTCAATTTTTAAATCAAAACTGAATCGCGTAATAAGATATGTTTTTAACCATACTGCTAAAGCAATTATTATAACAAAGCTTATATTTTGCAGTTGTAAATTTATTTTATTCTTCATTTTTACACCTTCTTTATAGAATTTATTTAACTAATGTTATATATTATATTTTTATAACTATTAGAGTGTGGTGAACCATTTAGATTATATTTTTCTAAAGGTAATAATTTGAAGTATTCATATACATACAATGGAGAATTTTAAAGCGAAGTAACATAAATCTAATTTTTTTAGAAACGGAGCAGAAAAAGTCATAGTCGTAGTAAAAAATACTTATAGACATCCTAACATATTAAACACTACGGCGATGTTACAAAATATCGAACAAATGAAAGTGAAAATGAATAGATGATTTTTAAACTATTGACATTCAACCAGTTTGAATTTTCAGAAAAGTAAACTTGAAGAAAACGGTTATATTAATTAGTAGAAAACTACATTCTATATAGAATGTAGTTTTTCATGTGTTTTCAATATATCCCGTAAAATCCTGATTCTTTGTGGCTTAATCATCAGCGGGGGAGGGATAATAATTTCGTTAAAGCTATTATTAGATAAGTAAAGTGTTGGTGAAACTTAAAACATTTGACTGGCATCTTAATTAAAAAGTTTAAATACCTGATAAATATTTTCCAACATACAGACCACTTGCAGCTGCTTGAGATAATGAATGAGTGACGCCTGAACAATCTCCAATTAAAAATAGCCCATTCATACTTGTTTCAAAATGGTTATTGATTTTTATTGTAGGAGCATAGAACTTTCCATCAATTCCATATAATAAAGTATCTTTATCGATAGGTTCTTGGATAAATTGTTCTAAACGTAATAAAAATTTTTTGAGTCCTTCAATATATAATTGAGGAATTTCTTCATTCAAATCTCCATAATCTCCGTGTAGTGTAGGCTGTATACGATTATGTTTCATGTTGTTCTCGGCTGTAGGTTGTTTCTTTATTAAGTCCTCTAAACGCTGTATAACAATCCGATCTCGTCCTTGGTTAATGCTTTTAATAATTGAACTTGCGTATACATTTGCTTCTTTGAGAGTTGGAAAATAGCGCGGGATAAATAAAGTGAAATTTAAGTTAGAAGTGCCAGTTCCTTGCTCTCGAAAATTTTGACCGTCAGGCATAATCAAGCCGTCTTCGTACTTTCGAATAATGCGTCCTTTTGGATTCATACAGTAAGTAGTAGCCGTGAAAAGTTCATGCTCATAAGAAAGTTTCGTCTCAAATGTATTTTTTAATATAGAACGTAATTGCTGTTCTTTCATCTCTACTCTAATACCTAAATCTACACGAGTTTGCTCTTGAGAAATATTTAGAGAAGTGCACATTTCTTTTAACCAATCCGCCCCGGAACGTCCTGTTGCAAATACGATTTGCTTAGATTGAACTATTCCTTGATTTGTATCTATTTTAAAATGATTTTTCTGTTTCATGATATGCTCTACATCTATATGGAATCGGATATTTATTTTCGTAAGTAAAAATTCGTAGAGCTGCTGAAAAATATTACTTGAAAGTGTAGTGCCAAGATGCCTTACTTCTGTTGTGAGCATTTGTAAACCACACGTTTCAGCTCTCTTATTAAGAGTTGGATTTTCTGTAGAATATTTTGAAACAGAATTTCCTCCGAACTGACATAGAATCTCATCTACTTCAGCCATAAGTTGTAAAAAGCCTTCTTTACCGACTTTTTGCTCAAGTTCTCCGCCAAATCCGTTTGTATAATTAAATTTCCCTTCAGATTTTCCTAAACCACCAAACCCGAAATATTTATCACATGTAGTACAATTACACACTTTTCCTTGGTCTAAAGGACAATGGCGATCTTCTAGCGCTTTACCTTTATCAAGAATTAAAACCTTTTTATTACTTTTAGCTAGTGAATAAGCCATAAAAATGCTACTCACTCCAGCTCCGATAATTGTAACATCATACATATTCTTTCACCTGCTAACGAATAGTTTGTTTTTTATTTTCTTAGTGTATAACACTTTTATGAAGTTAAGAAATAGCTTTTATTAATAAAGAGGGAGTTTTTGAACTTGATACTTTTCTAATTTCTCCGAGTGGTGGAGTAAATACAAATGTTTTTATTTGAAAGAAGAAATAGTTTTAAATGATCACTATGTCATATGATTAATAAAATCTTACATATAAAAAACAGACCTTTTAAGTGAAGAGGTCTGTTAATGATTTCAAATCTTATTTAGCGAAGACGTGGTTACCGATTCTCTATCAAGAAGTTATAAGAACTAATAAGTCACTTTAATTTTTACCATAATTTCACAGAAAACAATGTAACTCTATTAAAAGTCTTGTGGAATTCCTATAAGACTTTTTAGTATTTGATACTATGAGAATCAAAGTTCTTTGAAGAGATTTATATAGTTAATATAATAATTTAATGTATTTATAAGATTGATTTGAAAAAAATGTCGATAAATGTCGATAATTATTGTAATATAAACATAATATACAGATGAAGTGGATTTGTTGTCTTTTATTAAAAATAGTAAAATTGGAACGAAATTAAATGTGTTAGTCATTATATCGAGTTTGGCTTGTATCATGTTATCTTCACTGGGGTTTTTAGGGCTTCAAAAAGGTGAAAATACATCTTCTAGTATGTATGACGAAAGGCTATTACCAATTCAATGGATAGGAAGTGTAGAATCAAATTTTTACCATGCTAATATGAATTTTATGGAGATTATGATATCGAAAGATGAAAAAAGAATGAAAGAACTAATATCAGAAATAGATAAGACTAGGAAAGAAAGTGATGAGTTATTAAAACAATTTGAAACTAGAATTAGTTCTCATAAAGAAAAGGACTTGTATAATGCATTTCAAAGTCAATTCAAAGAGTTAAGAATACAAATGAAGAAAGCACAAGATTTGGGACTGACTAATAATGAAGAAGCGTATAGCTATTATTTAAAAGAAATTGAACCTAATATGAGAAAAACAATTCAGTCTATTCGTGAACTTATTTTATATAATAATACCGCGGCTGAACAACTACAAAAAGAGAATGTTAATAGTGTGAAAAATACAATAATAACATTTGTAATTATTTCATTTGTTGGAATCATAATAATCATTTTTATTGGTTTTATAATAAAAAATGTTATAAAAAAACCAATTGTATTATTACAAAAAGATATGGAACGAGTATCTGCTGGAGATTTAACAATTCGAACTTCTTATAAATCAGAGAACGAATTAGGTCGTATTGTACAATCCTTTAATAGTATGTTAGATAACTTGCAACAATTAGTCGGTCAGGTGAAGGTTACAGCGAAAGAAGTGATTATTTCAACTGAAAATATGTTACAAGAGACAAAAACGGCAGCACATATATCAAACGAGGTTGTTCGAACTACTTCTGAAGTAAATAAAGAAATAGAGGGACAAGTGACTAGTATTCAAGAAAGTTCAACTTCGATGGAAGAGATTGCAACTGGAGTTCAAACAGTAGCTGAATCTTCAGCGATGGTTGCGGAAGTTGCTGTTGCAACAATAGACCAAGCAAATTCTGGTAGTGAAGTTATAAAACAATCTATTCGTCAAATGAATAGTGTGAATGAAGTTGTCGAAGAAACTTCTAAGGTCATTGATAGACTTGTTACGCGTACACAACAAATTGAAGAAGTATTAGATATTATTACTAATATTGCGGAACAAACGAATTTACTTGCCTTAAATGCAGCAATTGAGGCAGCACGCGCCGGAGAAAATGGAAAAGGATTTGCAGTAGTTGCAGCTGAAGTAAGAGGTCTGGCTGAGAAATCTAAAACATCTGTAAATGATATAAACAACTTATTACGTTTTATACATCAAGATACACAGGATACAGTTCATGTAATGAAAAAAGGTCAACAACAGGCTAGTGGTGGTAAAGAAGCAGCACATAAGGCAGAACTCGCATTTTCATCTATTAAGCAAGATATTAATAGAATAACGTCCCAAATTCAAGAAGTGTCTGCTGGGACAGAAGAAGTGAATGCCTCTTTATCAATAGTTTCTGAAACTGCAACACAAGTCGCACAAGAAACGAATCGAACGGTACAATCAATTCAAGCACAAGCCACATTGATTCAAGAAATAACGACGAAATCTAATGAAATGAAAAAGAAAGTCGAAAATTTAGAAATGCTAATTTCACAATTCATTATTGAAGAATAAGTCTGTTAACATTTATCATTAGTATAAATTTTAAGATACTTAATATAGTGCTGCGTTGCACAATTTGAAAAAGGACCTTCATAGGTTCTTTTTTTTATAAATGGTGTGAATGCTATGTTTAATTATAGTGAAAAGCAGAAACTTATTATATAATAAATTTTTAAATTTGTACCTATAAAATTTATATGTAATAATGAATTTGATTTATTCTAATGAAACGGAGGTATATACTATGAAGTTTCCACATGATTTTTTATTCGGAGCTGCTTCAGCTTCTTATCAAGTAGAAGGTGCATGGAATGAGGATGGAAAAGGTGTTACGAATTGGGATGAGTTTTCAAAAATTCCTGGCAAAACATACGATGGAACAAATGGTGATGTAGCGGTTGATCATTATCATCGATATAAGGAAGATGTTCGTTTAATGGCTGAGATGGGATTGGAATCGTATCGTTTTTCGATTTCTTGGGCGAGAATATTGCCGACTGGAGATGGAGAGGTAAATGAAAAAGGAATTGAATTTTATAACAATTTAATTGATGAATGTTTAAAGTACGGGATTGTACCGTTTGCCACTTTATATCATTGGGATCTACCATTACCGTTAGAAAAAGATGGTGGGTGGACGAATAAACGAACAGCAGAGGCTTTTGTAAAGTATGCAGAAATTTGCTTTAAGGCATTTGGTGATAGAGTGAAACATTGGATTACTTTTAATGAAACAGTAATGTTTTGTGGATTAGGCTATTTAAAAGGTGCACATCCACCAGGAATACAAAATGATGTTCCAAAGTATTTTCAAGCGACTCATTATGTATTTTATGCGCATGCGAAAACAGTTGCGGTGTACAAGCAGCTGAAACAGTATGGGGAGATAGGGATTACACATGTTTTCTTACCTGCTTATAGTGTGGATGATCAAAAAGAAAATATACTAGCAGCAAATCATGCGAATGAATATGAAACGTATTGGTACTACGATCCAGTTTTAAAAGGTGAGTATCCGTCTTATGTTGTACAACAATTAAAGGAAAATGGGTGGACTCCTAATTGGACGGTTGAAGAATTAGAAATCATTAAACAAAATGCCGAAAAAAATGATTTTATTGGCTTGAATTATTATCAGCCAATACGAGTAGAAAGATATGATATGGATATAAAGAGCGAGGAGCATTCTCGAGAAAACTCAACACTTGCTCCAGGTAATCCTTCTTTTGATGGTTTTTATCGAACAGTAAAAATGGATGATAAAACATATACCAAATGGGGTTGGGAAATATCTCCCGAAGGTTTCTTAGATGGATTGCATATGTTGAAAGCGCGTTACGGTGACATAAAGATGTATGTAACGGAAAATGGACTTGGTGATGAAGATCCAATCATTGACGGAGAAATTGTAGATGTTCCGCGAATTAAATTTATTGAAGAGCATTTAAAAGTAATGAAGCGTGCAATTCAAGAGGGAATTAATTTAAAAGGTTATTATGCATGGTCA
The DNA here is from genome assembly GCF_002976445.1 of Bacillus sp. MYb56. Classification (NCBI taxonomy): domain Bacteria; kingdom Bacillati; phylum Bacillota; class Bacilli; order Caryophanales; family Bacillaceae; genus Bacillus; species Bacillus sp. MYb56. The sequence goes on along the minus strand of NZ_PCOH01000027.1, from coordinate 50,271 downwards.
GTTATTGATTTGTTAAGTTGGTTAAATGGATATAAAAAGCAATATGGCTTTATTTTTGTCGATCATAATGATAACTTAAAACGTAAGAAGAAACTTTCGTTTCATTGGTATAAACATGTGATCGAAACGAGAGGAGAAGAGTTATAACAGATAAAAGAGTATTTTAGGAGAAAGTGTATGAGTGCAAAGTATAAACAAATTGCAGATGTGTTAGAGCAAAACATTCGAGATGGGCTTTTTAATGAAACGAAAAAATTACCTACAGAAGAAGCGTTGATGAATCGATTTGAAGTAAGCCGTAATACGATACGTAAAGTAATTAGTCAGCTTGTGAATAGAGGTTATATTTTTCAAGTGCAAGGTAGTGGTATGTTTTTACGTGAAACTTCTGTAACAGATTACATTAATTTAGGAAGTTTACGCGGATTAACGAAAAATCTCGTTTCACAAAATATTGAAACGAAAGTGCTAGAGATTGAAGTAATAGAGGCAAATGAAGAGATAGTAGAACGGATGCAATGCGAGATTGGAACTAGGTTATATTTCTTGAAGCGCGTAAGAATTGTAGATGGGAAACCATTCTCTATTGAAGTAAGTTATTTCAAAAAAGATATCATTCCTTATTTGAATGAAGAAATAGCATTAAGTTCTGTATACAGTTATTTCATTGAGGATTTACGATTAAATATTGGCTTTGCCGATAAAGTTATTAGTTGTGAAAAAATAAATAAAGAAAATGCAAAGCTTTTAGAACTAAATGAAGGTGATCCAGCGCTTCTTATTGAAAATACAGTTTATCTTGTAAATGGAACAATTTTCGAGCTATCTCAATCAATGTTTCATTATGAAAAGACCAAACTTTTAAATCGAATTAATTTTAATTGAAAATGAATATAAGTATAAGTAGCCTTGTAAAAAAGCAACTGGTCCTAAGTGAGCAGTTGCTTTTTATTTTTAAAGTGGATGAGCAAAAAAACACAAAAGTGGTTGGTCCGTTTTTTACAAACTTCTATTATGATAAGAGAAGAAAGGTAGTATTTTATTCATGCTTTAAAATAGACTGGCCTTAGAGAGGTGGAAGACAATGAGTTTTGCGATTTCACTAGTTGTTATTATTGTAGTTGTATCACTATTTGGGACCGTACTAGTGGCACGAAATGTAGAAGAGAATTACGGTAAGTCTACAAAGAGGAATGTAAAAAACTTATCTGCTATCTATATCATTCTTCTTTTAGGGCTTCTTGTGGGAGTTACTTGGTATGCGGTCGTTATTTTATAGAGTGTGTATATGATGAAGGAGTTAATGCATTGATGAAAAATGAGCGCCATGTTTTAGTTGTTTTCCCGCATCCAGATGATGAGTCGTATTGTGTGGCTGGCACAATTTTGGCTTATACGGAGCAGAAAGTCCCTCTTACCTATGTTTGCTTAACACTTGGTGAAATGGGGAGAGCGATGGGGAAGCCACCTTTTGCAACTCGTGAATCTTTATATACAATTAGAGAGAAAGAGTTAAAGCGAGCTACAAATATTTTAGGGATTGAAGATTTACGTATGATGGGATATCGTGATAAAACTCTTGAATTTGAAGAGCCTGGAAAATTAAGAAGCTTGATTCAAAACTGTATTGAAGAATTGAATCCTTCTGTAGTTATTTCTTTCTATCCTGGGTATGCAGTTCATCCGGATCACGATGCAACAGGGGAAGCAGTAGTAGAGGTCTTAGCTAATATTTCGGAAAGTAAACGACCAGCCTTTTATGCTGTAGCTTTTTCGAAAAATCATGAAGACGAAATAGGACCTCCAGATTTTAAAAATGAAGTGAAAAAATATGTTCCGAAAAAATTGGAAGCATTACGAGCACATGCATCACAATTTACAACTAAAGTGGATGAGCTGGAAAGAGAGTATGAAGACGGTATTTCAGGCACAGTTGAGTGGTTAGAAAGAGAACCGTTTTGGATATATTCATTCAAAGATAAAAATATGTGATGCTACATCTGAAGGTGATGAATATGTATTTTGAATATAAGAATCGAAAGATTTTTTACAATATAGAAGGATCGGGTCCTGTCATATTGTTTTTACACGGTCTTGGAGAAAATTCGAATAATTGGTTATATCAAAGAAAATACTTCAAGAAGACATGGACCGTAATCTCACTCGATTTACCTGGGCATGGGAAATCCGAAGGGATGGAAATTAGTTTTAAAGAATATTCAAATGTTTTATATGAGTTATGTAATCATTTAAAGCTAAAATCAGTAACAATTTGTGGTCTTTCAAAAGGAGCTAGAGTGGGTATCGATTTTGCTATTCAATATCCACGTTTTGTTTCTAGCTTAATTGTTGTAAATGCATTTCCCTATTTAGAACCGGCAGATCGTAAAGAACGACTTGAAGTATATGATTTACTTAGCTTGCAGGATAAAGGGAAAACTTGGGCTGATACGTTATTGAGAGCAATGGGAGTAGAAGATAATGATGCAATTGTCCGAGGATTTCATCAATCCCTACAAACGATTCATCCGACGCATATTCAAAGGCTATTCGCTGAATTAGTTGATTACGATCAAAGACCATACCTCTCTAACATTGCATGTCCTGCATTAATAATACGAGGAGAGAATGATTATTTTGTTCCGGAAAAGTATGGGAGAGAATTTGAAAAACACCTGAGAAACGTGACTTTCGTTGAGTTGAAAAATAGTGGGCACTTGCCTTATTTAGAACAGCCTACTAGCTTTAATGTGACGGTAGAGGCATTTTTAAATCATGCGCTTGATTAATACCATTTTTGCAGTGAATACTGTTATTAATGAGTTCAGGACACCAGCTTGGAGAGGAGGGAACTAAATGGAATGGCAACCGAATCGTGAAGATAAGATACCAGTTTATAAACAAATTGCTGATTACATTGAAAGAGGCATTTCTACCGGTGAATTCCCTTCTGATAGAAAATTACCTTCCGAGCGTATGTTAGCACAGAATTTACAAGTGAACCGGAGTACGGTCATAGCTGCTTATGAGGAATTGAAATCACTTGGGGTAGTAGAACGGAAAAAAGGAAGCGGCACTCGGGTGAATACAGATATATGGGGTGTGTCACATAAACGAATACCGAACTGGGGTAGGTACGTTGAGGATGGATCGTTCTTACCTAATGTACCACTTGTTCAACAAATTCGAACGGAAACACAAAAAGATGATTTAATCAATTTAGCGAGTGGTGAATTGTCATCAGATTTAATTCCGAGTGATAGATTTCGAACAATTTTGTCGGAGAAAACATTTATGGGAAATCTCGGTTATGACCATCCGCTTGGAAATGAAATGTTGCGAAAAACCATTGCGGCACATGTCGAGCAATATAAACAAATAGAAGCAGATTCAAGCTCTATTCTTATTACATCTGGAGCTCAGCAAGCACTTAATCTTATCGTTCAATGTTTGTTAAAGCCTGGAGATGCGATTGCAATTGAGGATCCCTCCTATTGTTATTCACTTCCGATGTTTAAATCAGCAGGTTTAAAAATATTCCGTTTACCAGTTGATCAGCATGGTATGAATCCAGATGACTTAATCGATTTGCACAAAAAGCATCGCATTCGTATGGTGTTTTTAAATCCGGATTATCAAAATCCAACTGGAACGGTACTTTCATTGGCAAGACGTAAAAAGGTTTTAGAACTATCTTCTGAATTTGGTATACCGATTGTAGAAGATGATCCGTATAGTTTGACTTCTTTTAATGGAGAAGTGAATCCAACATTGAAATCGATGGATCAAAATGGGAATGTTCTTTATGTGAGCTCATTATCAAAAATTGTTGCATCAGGATTACGTATTGGTTGGGTAATTGGCCCCACGCGCGTAATTGAGAGATTGGCAGATGCGAAGCAGCAAGTTGATTTCGGTCATAGTGTATTTACACAGTGGGTAGCGAACCAATTTTTAGAATCTGAGGATTTTCATACGCATATTACGATGCTTCGTGGACAACTGAAACAAAGAAGAGATGAGTTAATTAGAAAGCTTGAAGAAATATTAGGGGACCAGATTGAATTTTTTGTTCCTGAGGGCGGAATACATTTATGGTGCAAAGTGCAAGGAACTTTTGATGAATATCATTTACTAGGTGAATCTATACAAAATGGTGTAGCATTTGTCCCAGGAAGCGTCCTAGGTTCGAAAAGTGAATATATCCGATTTACTTTTGGCAGAGCGAATGTAGAACAAATTCAGCTTGGAGTTACAAGGTTTGCGGAAACATTAAATGAGATTTCATAATAGTGAAGCGTAATATGGAAATGAGGGAAAGAAATGAAGTACGTGACGCTTTTACTTCAAGTAGGCGTGCTATATGTGTTTAGCTTAGCTGGTACGTGGATTCAAGGAGTATTCCATCTGTCGATGCCAGGAAGTTTAATAGGGATGTTAATATTGTTTCTACTCCTTTCTACTCGTATTTTTCCATTAAAGTGGTTTGAGGTAGGGGCAGAAAAGTTAATAGTATTTTTACCGTTATTTCTAATTCCTTCGACAACAGGATTAATGGAATATGGATCTTTTCTTTTAAGTAAGGGGAGTGTTATATTCCTTTTAGTAATTGCAAGTACGGTAGTAACATTGATTGTTTCAGGGTATGTAAGTCAATTATTAGTAACATCAAAAAAATAAAATCGACAAGGTGCACGATTCAAATGGTCTTAATTATTATTACTGTAGTAATTTATTTATTGGCGACAAAGTTATATAAAAAATTTACGTTTCCATTTACGTTACCGGTATTAACAGTTACAGCAATTATGATTTGCTTATTTTTGATATTTGGTATTTCTCATCATGAGTATAGGAAAAATGGGGGAGACATTCTTTCAGGTTTTTTGAGTCCTGCAATTGTAGCGTTAGCCATACCTCTATTTAAAGAGCGAAAGATACTTATGAAAAACTTTTTAGCGATACTAATCGGCGTAGTGATAGGTATAGTGGCTTTAACGAGTATGAATATAGTGATTGGTGGAATTTTAAATATAGATAAGGAACTTATATTAACAACTTTACCACAATTAGCGACAATGCCTATTGCCATTTCATTAGCGGATCAAATTGGTGGCATTCCATCTATGACTTCTAGTTTTGTAGTTGTTGCAGGAATAACAGGTGCTATTATCGGACCGACAGTACTTAAGTTTTTCCGTATAACAAGTACGATTGGAAAAGGAGTGGGGATGGGCTGCGCATCACATATTATTGGTGTGAGCCGTCTAGTGAAAGAAGGAGAGAAAGAGGCAACTATCGGTTCGGTAACGATGATTGTAACAGGGATACTTATTAGTATATTAGTACCTTATGGAGTGAAATTTTTATTTTGAAAATTAATGAATCGTAATAAGGAGTATAACACTACTCATTTTAGAGCGTAATGGAGATGATTAAAATGACAACATGGTTTATAGTTACATTATTTATTTTTGGTGCTCTTAAAGTACTAGTTTCTAGTATGCCAACTTCTGTTGTAGAATCAATTATTAGTAGATTTGAGTTACACCAAAAACTTGATGAGGAAAATACTACTGTAACGGTAGATGGGGAAAGTATAGAAGGAGAAATGAAACTTCAAGTTATTCATGAATTTAACGAGGCTTTATTTTTAGATAAACATTATTTTCCGCCGCAAGGGAGTGGTACACCGATAGTCATGGAGACGAAGAATGGAAAAAGAGAGATTAGATTTTCTATATATAGCTACGAGGAACACGTTGATGTAGTAAAGCAATATAAGAAAAAAGTAGTTGCATATCGTTTGCGATCAAAAAGCCTTCAAAGTCGTTCAGTAGCAGTAACTGAAGATTATGCTTAAGGAGAGACCGTTATTATAACGGTCTCTTTATTTTTGCATCCAAGTATATAATTTCCAAATAAGAGAAAAGAAAATGATATATCCAAATAAAGAATAAGCATGATGCCAATTCCCGTTATGTACAAATAAACCTAACCTCTCAGCAACTTGTTCAAAAATACTAGCACAAAGCCCTATTAAAATAATAAATAGAGTTCTAGAAACTGCAGATAATGTTTTTGAAATTTGTATGAAAATGATTGTTAAAATTGGTAGCACGAACAACGTAAAGCCTATGTTAACTGAAAATATAGATGAGAAAGGTCTAACTGGAAAGGAATATATTTGTGTATGCACAAATAAAGCATCTAAGCAAGTTCCAATAATAGAAGAAAGTAAGACTGTAACTAATAATGGTAAAAAATCATTCTTCTTCTCGAAGGAGGACATTTTTCTTCGCGAGAATTGCGAGTTCAATTTTTTCGAGTGTTTTGCAGTAGTCTTCTGTAATTTTTCCATTTATATTTTCCTCCTTATCAACTAAATAATTTACAACTTGCCAATCGTTAAACCAATCTTCATTTTCAACTTCTTCATGTTTCATATCCCGCCATGCATAGATGAGTGCAGGGCTGTATATACGATACGCGTCACTACGTAACTGGCATTTCTTTATTCGGCGTTTATAAAACTCACGCGAAAAAGATTCATTTACACTAGAAAATAAATGAGGCCAGTAATCTTTTCTTGAGCCTGTATGTGGATGGTGATCGACCCAGTTTATTATTTGAGATAAAATATGTGTATCCCGAAATAACAATGAATACAACCGTTTTCCAAGTGAAATTCGTTCATGCAAAGAAGTGAAATGTTTCATTGTATCACCAAATAGTAATACTTTTTGCTTTTTATCATTTTCGTAAAATGGGAAAAGGATATGATTAAACTGAAAAAAATCAAAGAGTTTAAATCCAATACTATTTAATACAGTCTTTTTAAAGTGTGCATTTTGAATAACTCTTTTTTCTAAGTAGTTTTGTTCATTAATAATAGTTGCGATCGCTAATGTTTTTTTGTTACCTGTTTTCCAAAAATCGTTCCACATTGTTTCCATAAATGTAGAAACATTTAAGTGAGTGAGAAGATGAAATAGCTTTTTTGATTTTTTTACACTTTGCTCATATAGTAAAAATTGAGGATATACATCTTGGAAAATGAGCCAATTTCCTCTTTCTAAAAAAGAGAAAAATGTAATTTGATCTTTCTCGGATAAAAGCCTCGTATATAAATCTCCCTTTAAATCTGTCATATTCCAGCCACCGTTACGTGATACGATATGCCCAAGTAGTGCCCAATGTATTTCTGGATATTGAATGTAAAATTGGTAGTATGCACGTGTTCTTGTGACGTTATTTTTATTTAGTTCTTTTGTCTGAGCTTTAATTTTATCGATGATAAGTTGCTCTTCTTTCGTTAATTTATATATGGTAACAGAAGAGATGAGATCGCTTTTTTGTTGTAACTCGTTTTTCACGTCGAATAGGGAGAGAGGGAGTGCTTTTGAGAATTCTTTAGACGTATTGTTTGAATTGCTTTGGTACATTCCATTACCTCCCTTTTCTATGAGTTTAAATGTGGTATTGGTTATGAATCATTCCATTTATCCCGCTATTAACGAGCAGTAAGACTCCCATCTCAAAAGTCGGCTAAAGCAAAGAAGTTAGGTGAGGGTGGGGCTGCTCGTAAAAGCCCGATTGATTCAACTAATAATCAGTGGGGGATGGACAAAATCCCCACTAATTAAAGTTTCACTTTATTTTATTACGAGTATAAGAAATAAATGAGCGGTGTTTTTTAAACCAGTAATATAGTTATCATTCAAACAGTATAAAGAAAATCTAATTGCTAAGAAGTGAAATGAAAAACAGAAACTATTAAAAAATAGTTTCTGTTTTTTTATTTTGTCAATTAAATGTAACAAACGACGATTATGATTTGAATCAATTGAAAATAATTCAATAACCTTAATAAATACAATTTGAATTGAAATGTATGGTAGGAGGAAAAGGAATGCTTAATAAAATAATTTTAATTACTGGTGGTACAGGTTCGTGGGGACACGAACTTATAAAACAACTATTAGAAAAATCACCGAAAGAAATTAGAGTTTTTTCAAGGAATGAAACGGTTCAGTTTGAAATGCAGCAACAGTTTATAAATGAAGAGAGATTGAAATTTATTATTGGAGATATTCGTGATAAAGAGCAACTAGTATATGCTTGCCAAGGTGTACATTATGTATTTCATCTTGCAGCTTTAAAGCATGTTCCAGTATGTGAATATTATCCTTATGAAGCTATAAAAACAAATATACATGGTACGCAAAATGTAATTGAAGCATCTATCCAGAATCAAGTTGAGAAAGTTATATATGTTTCAACTGATAAAGCGGCGGATCCATCAAATACGTATGGGATGACAAAAGCAATTGGTGAAAAATTAATGGTTCATGCGAATGTGCAAACGAAGAAAACAAAATTCATTTGTGTTCGTGGCGGAAATGTTTTAGGAACGAGTGGAAGTGTGGTACCGCTTTTTAAAAAGCAAATTAAGCAATCTTCAAAAGTAGGGATTACCGATGCAAATATGACTAGATTTTTCTTAACCATTGAAGATGCTGTTGGATTGTTATTTAAAGCAGCATCTGAAGGAAGAGGAGGAGAAATTTTTGTTATGAAAATGCCAGCATGTAAAATAACGGATTTAGCAAGAATATTGATTGAAGATTCAAAAAAAGAAAACGTGAAGATAAAAGAGGTAGGGATAAGACCTGGTGAAAAATTAAGTGAAATGCTTTTATCTGAGGTAGAGAGTAAAACAAGTATTAGTTTTGATCAAAATTATTTTGTGGTACTACCGACTATTCCTATAGAAGGACTTCAAGAATATTATGCTAGTTATCCGCTTGTGGATGTGAAGAGTTTTAGTTCTCAACAAGACTTACTTACAAAACATGAGGTGAAACAAATGTTAGAAAAAGGAGGGTTTTTACGATGAAAAGAAATGCGAGCCTTTTAATAACTGGTGCAAATGGCTTCACAGGACGTCATGCTTGCCAATATTTTTTAGAGCAGGGCTTTCATGTAATTCCTATGTTTCAAAATCGTTCACATAGAGAAAAAATCGAAAATGGTATTACTTGTGATTTAACAAATAAGAGTGAAGTAATGAAGGTAATTAAACAAATAAAACCAGACTATGTATTGCATTTAGCAGGAAGAAACTCAGTTAATGAGTCTTGGACAGCTTCTCTGGAATATATAGAGATTAACGTAATAGGGACTTTATATTTATTAGAAGCCATTAAGCAGGAAGCCTCGCATTGTAAAACATTAGTTATAGGATCTGCATTGCAAGCAGATAGTATGAAAAACATAAAAGTTTCAAATCCATATAGTTTAAGTAAAACTATGCAAGTCATTATTGCGGAGGCTTGGGGCGGATTAATGGATTCAAATATTATCATTGCAAAGCCCTCAAATTTAATTGGTCCAGGAGTATCGAATGGTGTTTGTTCAATTCTCGCAAAAAAAATGATAGATATAGAATCGGGTAGAAGTAAGGCGATTATTGAAGTAAACAGTTTGAAAGATAGTAGAGACTTTCTAGATGTACGTGATGCAGTTAAAGCGTATCATGTGTTATTACGTGATGGTATAAATGGAAAACAATATAATATTGGATCAGGAGTAAAACGCTCTTTATTAGATGTATTGGAACAATATAAAGGATTAACACAGTTGAATTTTACTATAAAAGAAACAGAGAATAGTGAGAGCGGCTCAAATGAAAGTTTAGTATTAGAGGATATAAAAAAGTTAGGTTGGGTTCCAGAAATCCCATTTCAGCAATCATTAAAAGATGTACTTGAGTATGCGAAGTGTAGTGACATCTGCATTTAATGAAAAATATAAAAGGATGTAAGAAATATATGAATTGTTATGAGACTATAAATAATCAAAATATGCTATCGCTTTCGATTGTTGATACGCTGGATTGGAAAGATGAAGAAGAACATGTTTTGCGCATCTATGAGGCGATAAATACATGTCGAGCATATGTGGAAAAGGTTAATCGAAAACCCAAAACAATATATACAGGAACTAGGCCTGTAATCCAAGTCTTTACTCAGTATGAATGTAGTGAGTATGGAAATGATTTTTATGAACTCATCAAAGATCTTTTGCAAGACATAGGTCTGGAGTTAAAGATTTATATAAATCATAGTAAGTTAATGTACATTTGAAAGATTACTATAAAGCTAGACTTTAAATGATAAAGGTGGATATAAGTTATGAATAAAAAGATTCTCTTTACTGGGGGCGGTACAGCCGGACACGTAATGATTAATATGGTATTGATTCCTAAATTTATGGAAAAAGGATGGGGAGTTGAGTATATTGGATCTCAAAATGGAATTGAAAAATTATTAGTTCAAAATGTTAAGTACAATAGTATTTCAACGGGGAAGCTCCGGAGATATTGGGATTGGGAGAACTTTAAAGATCCTTTTAAAATTATAAGAGGCTGCTTACAAAGTTATAAATTAATTAAGAAAATAAAGCCTGACGTTATCTTTTCGGCAGGAGGATTTGTTTCAGTTCCTGTAGTAATAGGGGCATGGTTAAATAGTGTACCTATCGTAATACGTGAACCAGATAGCACGTTAGGACTTGCAAATAAAATAGCATTACCTTTTGCTACAAAACTATGCACAACATTCCCTCATACAGGGAAGAATGTAAGTAATGAGAAAAAGGTTTATGTAGGACCAATTGTAAGGGAAGAAATTGAGAGAGGTAACGTATTACGAGGAAGAAGGTATTGTGAATTTCAGCAAGATAAACCGGTATTGTTAATAATGGGTGGGAGTCAAGGTGCTAAGTGGATAAATGATATGGTAAGGAAAAGTTTAGATACATTATTATTAAGTTTTAATATTGTTCATATGTGTGGTAAAGGGAAGGTGGATCCTTCTATCGGAATGGAAGGTTATATGCAATTTGAATATATAGGGGAAGAGTTGCCACATATACTGAATATGGCAAGTGTTGTAGTTTCCAGGGCTGGTTCTACTGCTATTTCTGAATTGTTATTTTTGAAGAAACCGATGTTGCTTATTCCGTTAACTAATGGTTCCAGTAGAGGGGATCAAGTTTTAAATGCTGACTATTTTTCTAGGCAAGGATATGCGGAAGTATTACTTCAAGATAGAATAAGCACCAGTACATTTACAGATGTGGTAAATAAGTTGTATGTAAATAAGGAGAGATATATTCAAAACATGAATGGATTTAAGAAAACAAATGAGGAGGGAATTCATCAATTAATAGATTTAATAAATGAAGTAGTTAAATAATAAAAAAAGGAAAGAAATTATTTTCTTTCCTTTTTACTATAGTTGTTCAAATTCATTATTACCTATAACGATTAAATTCCGTATAGAGTTATATGCATTTTGATTTACTATGGACGAATACCGTTTTCTAACAGCTTAGTAAATGCATTGGCATAAATAGGTTTACTGTAATAGTAACCTTGAATAAACTGACATTTATTTTTTTGAAGGAAATTTACGTGTTCTTTCGTTTCTACGCCTTCAGCAATGACAGACATTCCTAATGTATTTGCTAATGTGATGATTGTTTTAATGATTTCCATTCCATCTTCACACGTTTCAGACATTGTAATAAATTCTCTTGGGATTTTTAACGTATCGATTGGATATAAAGGTAAGTAGGCTAGGGAAGAATAGCCTGTACCAAAGTCGTCGATTGAAATGTGAATCCCTAAACTTTTTAGTGTACGCAGTTTTATCAATGTTTCTCTCTCATCCATCATTGCAATTCGTTCTGTTAATTCTAGATCAAGGGAACTTGCTGGTAAGCCTGTAGTTGCTAAAGTAGAAGAAATAGATTTTACAAAGCCTTCTTGTTCAAATTCTTTAGCAGATAAATTTACCCCTATTTTTAAATGCGAATATCCGAGTGCGCGCCAACGTTTCATTTGCTCACAAGCCTGCTGTAATGTCCATTTTCCTATTGGAATAATTTGTAGTGTTTCTTCTGCAATCGGAATAAACTCGTATGGAGAAATAACACCTAATTCAGGATGATTCCACCTGATTAAAGCTTCTGCACCGATAATTTTATTAGATTCACTATCAACTTGAGGTTGATACAAAAGGAACAATTCTTCATTTTGTATTGCGTTTGGTAAATCTTTTTCTAATCGTAATCGTCTTTCGATTTTTTTAGCGATTACATCGTCATGAATAGAGACAGAGTTAAGCTCTTTTGCCTTTGCATTATACATTGCAACATTAGCGTTTTTCAGAAGTGTAGCGGTATCGATTCCGGAATGTGGATAAATGGAGATACCGATACTCAGTGATAAAGTTAATTTATGCTCATGTATGACAAACGGCTTTTCCATGCTTTCAAATAATTGGTTACATAACTCGAATAAGGAATCTTCGTCAGTATAGTTTTCAATTAAGATTGTAAACTCATCACCACCGATTCTTGACAGATGAGTATGTGATGGAAGACATGATTGGAAACGTTTTGCTACTTCTTCTAATATGTAATCACCTGACGAATGTCCAAGTGTATCGTTAATTACTTTAAAGCGATCTAAATCTAAATATAATAATGCAAACTCACTTTGTGTTGTTTGAGCATTTTTTATAAATTTTCTTAACTTCCTATGGAAAAAGGATCGGTTCCCAATTTTCGTTACAGTATCGTGGAATGCTAAATATTTTATTTCTTCTTGTTGTTTTTTTAGTGCGGTAATATCCTTTACCATAATATAGCTTCCTGAAATTTGTCCATCTATCATAATAGGAACGATGGTAACGTATAAAAAATAAGTAAAGCCATCTTTATATTGAGAACTAAGTTGTAAGGATGCTGATTCTTGTTGTTTAACTTTTTCTAATGCAGATATCAGTTTATGTTTATCTGCATCTAAAATAATAGAAAAACATGTCTCACCAAGTAACTCGTTCGTTGGTGCTCCAAGTAGTATGCTTCCTGCTTTATTTACATTTAAGAATATTCCATTTAAATCAATCGTAAAAATGGGATCAGGATGATATTCATATAATGATTTGAATTTTTGTTGTTTCTGAGATAGGGCCTCTGATTTATGGACTAAATCAGAAGTTCTTAAAGTAACTTTTTCTTCTAGTTGAGCATTAAATACTTGTAAACGTTTTGTTAGGGTGTCGTTTTGCATACGCACAATAGAATGGCGAATAAGTACGAAAACAAAAGCGATACAATTTCCTGTAATGAGAGTTGAAGACGATGTTTGTTCTTTTAATGTAAACCCGATTAGTATTGCAACAGCAAGATAGGGAAATACGACTAATACTTTTTTTCCTAGTATAGGGTTTACAATGAAATAATTTTTATGGCTATTATCATCTTCTGAAATAGACCCAGCTATTGCGATAAGCAATATAGGTATTCTATATAAAAGACGTAAAAATGTTATAGTGTCAGTTGATAAATGGGTATTTAAGTAAAAATAAATATAGTTAAAAGTTGCAGAACTAATCAATACAAAAATAAAGATATAAATTTTCCGCTTGGACTTAAAAATTGTTGGGCGGAAAAAGAGACTAACACCTAGTAGAAGAAATAATAGATCTGCAATTGGATATAGAAATGAAAGGAAAATATCTCCGAGTGAAAGTGAGAATATATTTAAATTTGGCTGATTAAATAAATACCATTCTAATGTGAATATGGAAGTAAGTACTATACATATATCACAAATAAAGAAAGCTCTTTCCCATTTATTGCATTCTTTTAAGATCTTATAGCAAAAAGCGATAAGGCAGAAGAATAGAAAAAACATGTAAAATACATCAGAAATAGTAAAATGATGTATTGGAAGTTCGAAAAAGGTATCTTGATACGTATATACTACTTTTCCTAATAAAAAACTACCAATTGCAATTGTAATACATATCCAAAAAGGATTTGAACTAACTTTTTTAGAGTATATAGAGTAAATTAGCGATATAAATGTAATGACTTCAACGATGAGTGAAGCGAAGCGTACATTGAAATTTGAAAAATTAGTAGGGAACAGAAAGAAAAACATAAAATAGATTGAATAGCATATTAATGTTGTGATTAATATACATAGCTGTAAATTTTTATTTAATTTCAAAAAAATCACCTTCTTTAAGTATGTACTATATTCGTAATATCTATACGTAATAATATTACTTAAGGATTGTATCAGATTTCCTTATAAAAAGCATGCTTATAAGGAAAAAAACAAGAGTGCAATAATTCTTGAAAATGAAAAAACACTATATTTAATGATTTTTAGTGTATCAAGATTTTAGATGGGAATTGTATATTTAGTCATCCAGTATATTTTAAAGGTTTTTTAGTGCTTTGCAAGTGGAGATGCAAATTTGCATATAAAATGATGGGATTTTCTTTCTAGGTGAGTTTTTGATTGTTATAGGCTAGTAAGTAACACCTTTGTATGTATCTATTTTCATACTAATGAGGGATTTCAAAAATGTTTTAAGAATATACAATAAAATATAGTCATTCATTACGTTTTTAGTATGGGAGGAAAAGCATGAAAAATTGGGTGAAGTTTCGAATAGCACGTCCAACAGATAAGTTTGAAGAGGTTATAGCATTCTATGAAAAAGGATTAGGTTTAAAGCGTATAGGTGAATTTTACGGTCATGAAGGGTACGATGGCGTCATGTTTGGACTACCAGATGAAGAATATCATTTAGAATTTACAAGATATATAGATGGGAGCCCATGTCCAGCTCCAACAAAAGATAACTTACTTGTATTTTACATGCGAGAAGATAGTGAAATGAAAAAAGTGAGTAAAAGGCTGCATACAATGGGGTATGGTGAAGTAGAACCAGAAAATCCGTATTGGAAAGAAAAGGGGATAACGATAGAAGATCCGGATGGTTGGAGAATTGTATTGATGAAAATAGAAGAATGAGGTGTGGCGAAACTAGAGGAGAAAGACGTTTCGAGTTTTGATAGTGTAAAAGAAAATATATATAAGCTTCCTTGAATGGGATAAAATCAAGGTGAAGCTTTTTTGTGAATTTATCTGAAGATTAACATTTGATAATTTGTTCTGGAAAGATATGAAATAAGAACGTATATTCTTATGGGTTGATAGTCATGTCTTTAAAGAGGGATATAGAAAAGGGAGGAATTATGAATACATATATCTATATGGTTAGGCATGGTGAATCGCCAAAATTAGAAGGAAATGAAAGAACACGTGGATTAACTGAGAAGGGAATTTTAGATGCTCAAAGAATAACTGAGATATTAGAAACAGAGGGAATTAATACTTTCATTTCAAGTCCGTATAAGAGGGCTATGTTAACGATAGAAGAGTCAGCGAATCTCCATGAAAAAGAAATGTTAGTATATGAAGATCTTAAAGAGTGTAAGTTTTCAAATGAAAATAAAATTATATCGGATAAGGAAGTGTACCCACTTGTAAAGGAGATGTTTTTTAATCCAGAATATGCACTGACAGATGGAGAGTCATATGCGGATTGTCAGCGAAGAGTAGTGAGAGTGTTAAAAGAAATATTAATGAATTTTCAAGGACATAAAATTGTAATTGGTACACATGGGCTTGTAATGACACTAATGATGAACTATTTTGATAATCAATATGGACTTGAATTTTTAATGAATACATCCAAACCGGATATATATAAGCTAGAATTTAAAGAAGAGCAATTAATGAATGTAGAGAGATTATGGAGAGAAGAATGAAATGGGGTATATGGAGTGTGTTTTAAAAATTACTTTTAAAACACACTCTTTTGCATTAAGTTGAGTTTTAAATATTTTCACTAATACGTTCTTTGTTTTTGTTATTTAAAGTATGTAAGAGTTTTTGAAATACCTTAAATGAATGCTGGAATATTGGACTTTGAATTAAAGTGTATAGAAAAGTTACGATAAAAACAGGACCTCCTAGCATGAATCCAATGACTAGTACAAAGCATTCTACAATGATTCGAGCACGGCTAATAGATAACCCAGTTTTGTCAGAAATGGTAAGCATGAATCCATCGCGGGGTCCAGCACCAATGCCAGCCGCGACGTACATGCCGCCCCCAATTCCTGTAATTGCAATACCAAAAAATAAAATGAGTAAGTTTATCCATAAATAATCACTAGCGTTTGGAAGGATTTTTGATTGTAAGAAAAAGTCCATAATAGGACCGATAAGTAGTGCATTTAAAAATGTGCCCACGTTTATATATTTTCGATCTACTAGTAAAGAGATAAGAACGAGACATAATCCACATATGACACTCCAAGTACCAATTGTCCACCCAAACCGTTGGTAGAGAGCCATATTTAAAACTTCCCAAGGATGTAAACCGAGGAATTTAACTTTGACTGCGAGAGCATTTCCAAGTCCAAAAAAAATTAATCCTAGGAAAAAAAGAAAATAGCGAAAGAGAGTTAGCCTCATCTTTAAAACCTCCCAATATATAATGATGTATATTACATGTTTGAATTTCAATGTACAAATATTATGTCTTTTTATGATTTATTAAAAATGTAAATGGATATATATTTCCACAGTCAAAAAAGTTAAAATATTTCGTTATAAGGATTATAATAGAGAGAGAACTATAAAAGGAGTGAACGAATTTGAAACAAGAACTTATTGAAAGATTTACGAGATATGTAAAGATTGATACACAATCAAATGAAGAAAGTCATACAGTGCCTACAACACCAGGGCAAATTGAGTTTGGTAAGTTATTAGTGGAAGAGTTGAAAGAGATTGGGTTACCAGAAGTGACGATGGATGAAAATGGTTACGTAATGGCAACACTGCCTGCTAATACAGATAAGGATGTTCCTGTAATCGGCTTTTTAGCTCATTTAGACACAGCAACAGATTTTACAGGGAAAAACGTAAAACCACAAATTCATGAAAATTTTGATGGTAATGCGATTACGTTAAATGAAGAATTAAATGTTGTGTTAACACCTGAACAGTTCCCGGAATTACCATCATATAAAGGACATACAATTATTACAACTGATGGTACAACACTTCTTGGAGCAGATGATAAAGCTGGTCTTACAGAAATCATGGTCGCAATGAATTATTTAATACATAATCCGCAAATTAAGCATGGAAAAATAAGAGTAGCATTTACACCGGATGAAGAAATTGGCCGTGGACCATCACATTTTGATGTAGAAGCGTTTGGTGCATCGTTTGCTTATACAATGGACGGAGGTCCATTAGGTGGTTTAGAATATGAGAGTTTTAACGCTGCAAGTGCCAAATTAACTTTTAGAGGGACAAATACACATCCTGGAACAGCGAAAAACAAAATGCGTAACGCAAGTAAACTCGCTATGGAATTCGATAGACAGTTGCCAGTAGAAGAGGCGCCAGAATATACAGAGGGATATGAAGGGTTTTATCATTTACTCTCTTTAAATGGTGATGTCGAGCAAAGTAAAGCTTACTATATTATTCGAGATTTTGATCGTAATCATTTTGAAGCGCGTAAAAATAACATTAAAGATATTGTGAAAAACATGCAAGAGAAGTACGGCGAAGATGCAATCGTTTTAGAGATGAATGATCAGTATTATAATATGCTTGAAAAAATTGAACCGGTGAGAGAAATTGTTGATATTGCGTATGAGGCAATGAAAAGTTTAAATATTGAACCGAATATTCATCCAATTCGCGGTGGAACAGATGGATCGCAATTATCATATATGGGATTACCAACGCCAAATATTTTCACTGGTGGTGAAAACTATCACGGTAAATTTGAGTATGTTTCGGTAGATACTATGGAAAAAGCTGTTCAAGTAATTGTAGAAATCGCAAGACGATTTGAAGAACAAGCTTAAAAAGAGAACCAAGTAGTAATGAAGTGCTACTTGGTTCTTTTCTATAGTAAAAAATACAAAGTGAAACTTGTTACAAGACGTTTGTAAAAGGGGGAAATGTTATGAGTGAAAATCAGTTTCATGGTTATATAGGGACATATACCAAAGCAGAGAGTAAGGGGATTTATAAATTTATACTTGATACGAACATCGGAGAACTTAAAGGGATTGAATTAGCAGCTCATATAGGAAGTCCGACATATGTAACGATTAGTCATAACAACGAGTACCTTTATTCTGTTGCGAAAGATAATGGGTTAGGTGGAATTGCTAGTTTTTCTATTCATAATAAATCCGGTAATCTAAATTCGATTAGCATGCAAGTTTTAGAAGGGGCATCGCCGTGCTATGTAAGTGTGAATCGGGAGAATAGTATAGTAGTAGCAGCTAATTATCATAAAGGAACAGTAGAGTCCTATTTAGTGAAAAAGGATAATGGAAGTTTAAATGCTGCTACGGTAATTGTAGAACATAAAGGGTCAGGACCAAATAAGGAAAGGCAAGAAAAGGCACATGCTCATTATATAGATTTTACTCCTGATGAAAAATATGTAGTAGCAGTTGATTTAGGAATAGACAAGGTGATTACATATAAAGAAAGTGATGGAGAACTAATAGAAGTTACACGGTTATCTGTAAAACATGGTAGTGGTCCAAGGCATCTTATATTTCATCCAAGTGCGCAGTATGCATATGTTATGACAGAATTAAGTTCAGAGATTATTGTACTTCAATATGATGCAAAGAGTGGCAGTTTTAAAGAAAAACAATACATTTCTACATTACCTGAAGATTTTAGAAAAGATAGTTACGGAAGTGCAATTCACATTTCTTCTGATGGCAAGTTTGTTTACGCAGCAAATAGGGGACATAATAGTATCGCGGTTTTCCGAGTGAATGAGCACAATGGAGAGCTCGCTTTTATTGAAACAGTATCGACAGAAGGTGATTGGCCACGTGATTTTTCTTTAGATCCGGATGAAAAATTTTTAATTGCAGCGAATGAAAGATCTAATACTTTGACTTTATTTGCTAGGGATGAAATGACAGGGGAGCTAACGCTTGTACAGACGGACGTAAATGTTCCAGAGCCAGTATGTGTGAAGTTTTTACATGTGAAAAAATAGATAGGTTTCCCTATCTATTTTTTATTAGGAAATTTTAATATAGCACCCGCCACAAATAAAAAGTCGCGTAAGACTCCCAATTTGTCCAATTTGATGCAAATTCTTTTATTTCATTTTTAGTCGGTTTCTTTTCGGCACCTGCTATAAATTTAATTGCATTATGCAAACCAACATCATCAATTGGAAAAGCTGAAGGGAATCGTAAACAACGCATCAAAACATAGTGAGCTGTCCATGGCCCTATACCGCGAATGCTAGTTAATTGTTTTTCAGCTTGCTTCACATCTTGTATTTGTAATAGAGATTCTTTTGATAATTTACCTTCTGTAATGAGCTGCGCGACATCAATTAAGTATTCGCACTTTCTTGTAGTCATTTTTAATGTTGCGAGATCTTCTACATCTAAATTTGCTATTACTTCAGGTGATGGGAATATCCAATGTTTTCTACCGTTCCAATCTACATAATCGCCAAAATTTTCGACTAATCTTCTTTTTAGAGTATAGGCATATGTGAGGTTGATTTGTTGACCTAGAATCCCCCAGCATAGTGCTTCAAATAAATCCGGAATTCCCAAAGTACGAAGACCGTAAAATTCTTTAATGGGTTTTTGAAGGAGTGGGTCGTGTTTAGCTAATTTATAGAAGGGAGCTAAATCAGTAGTTAAATCAAACCACTCTTTTACATAGTTAGATACGGCATCGTGTGCCCATTTTTCAGAGACATATGATTCTCCTAAAAAACGTATTTGAATATTACTATCGGCATTAAAACCAATTTCAACTAATGGATTTATGTTTTGAACAGGAATGACTTTATAGATTTTATTATTTTCAATATGAAACATACATTCATTTTTAGAACGCGATAGATAGCGTAAGTTTTCTTGAAAACTAAATTCTTTTGGAACGACTAAAGACAATATTTCATTACAATCCTCTGTCATATTTACTCCTCCCGAAGCGCTTCTAATTTGAGCAATTCTTTTTTCATTTCTAAACCACCTCTAAAACCGGTAAGTTTACCATTTTTCCCAATAACGCGGTGACAAGGAATAGTGATAAGCAGAGGATTTGCCCCAACGGCAGTCCCAACTGCACGTACAGCGTTAGGTTTTTGAATTCTTTCCGCAATCTCTGAATAAGAATGTGTCTCCCCATAAGGAATTTCACGTACCGTATTCCAAACAGCTAATTGAAATGCAGTTCCGTAAACATCGATAGGAATTGTAAAGGTTTCTAGTTTGGTTTCCAAATACTCGATAAGTTCTTTTGTATATGTTTGCAGATAATCTGGATTTTGGATGAATGTATGTTGTGGCAGTTTTTTGCTAGCCCACGTATTTAGTTCTTCAAAAGTTTCATTTTGCGATCCGATGAAGCATAATCCATTTGAAGTAGCTGCAGTATGCATACGCCAATGTTTATGAATAAGCAATGTCCAATATATAGTTTTATTTTCATATGGTTTCATTATTTCATACCTCTTTTATTCCGTTCTTTTTTCGATATTCAGTAGGGGTAAATCCTGTCTTCTTTTTAAATAAAGTCGCGAAATAATCCGGATTTTCTATCCCAACATCAGTACTAATTTCCATAATGGATTGATTTGTATGTGAAAGGTATTCTGTCGCTTTTTTAATTCTGAATTGCTGTATATATTCTATTGGACTAATCCCTACAATTTTCTTGAAAGTGCGTTGTAGATGATAAGGGCTACCATGGCATATTTCTGCGAGTAAGTCGAGGGTAGCACGTCACAATAATGTTTTTGGATATATTCTTTAATTTGCTCTACCCATTCTTCATTAGGTAAAGTTAGCCCGTTTGGTTTACAACGTTTACACGGACGAAAATTTTCATGTAATGCTTGCTCTGCCTTAAGAAAAATACGTACATTGTTTTTATTCGGTATTCTCGATTTACATGATGGTCGGCAAAAAATACCGGTTGATTTTACAGCGTAAAAGAATTTGTCATCATATGTGGAGTCATTATGAATAATTGCTTGCCAATACTCATTTGTTACTGTGAACTCTTCATTATGCACAGAACATCACCTCTGGCATTAGTATAACCTGAATAAAGTACGTATGTACGTATTTACGAATGTAAGAGCAAGATTACAAAGATGAAACTATGATAGGGTATCTATTTTGTGTTAGCATGAAAATTGAAAATGCACATCAAGAGGAGGAACATAGATGAAGTTGATTTCATGGAATGTAAATGGTTTGCGAGCAGTTATTGCAAAAGGTGGATTTCTAGAATATCTAGAAAAATCTAATGCAGATATATTTTGTTTACAGGAAATTAAATTACAAAGTGGACAAATTGATTTAAATCCCGAGGGATATTATACATATTGGAATTATGCTGTGAAAAAAGGCTACTCAGGAACGGCTATTTTCACGAAAAAAGAACCGATTTCTGTTACATATGGTTTAGGGATTGAAGAGCATGATCAAGAAGGACGAGTTATTACGTTAGAATTTGATGATTTTTATATGATAACGCTGTATACACCAAATTCTAAACGAGGATTAGAACGTTTAGATTACAGAATGGAATGGGAAGATGATTTCAGGGCCTATATTAAGCGATTAGATGAAAAGAAACCAGTTATTTTTTGTGGAGATTTAAATGTTGCCCATAAAGAAGTAGATTTAAAAAATCCGAAAAGTAATCGGAAAAATCCTGGTTTTTCGGATGAAGAAAGAGAGAAATTCACATGTGTTTTAGAGGCGGGATTCATTGATACGTATCGCTATCTTTATCCTGATCAAGAAGGAGCGTACTCATGGTGGTCATACCGTATGGATGCAAGAGCGAAAAATATCGGTTGGCGTTTAGACTACTTTGTGATTTCTGAAAGGCTAAAACATAAAATTACCGATGCGAAAATTAACAGTGAAGTGATGGGATCAGACCATTGTCCAGTTGAATTACATATAAATTTCTAAAAAAAGAAGTATCTCGCTAATAATAGGCGGATACTTCTTTTTAATTCAGTTTGTTAAAATTTTTCAAATCATTCTTGAAATAATTGCATATTAAATATATACTTAGTAACGATAATCATTATCATTGAAAAAGGTTATCGATGGATGAAGTGTAAAAGAATTATAGTTTAGGGGAAGTGAATGAGAATGAGTTCCGGATAAAATTATTAATCTAATGAAATATATGTTTGGGACAAGTTTCATGTAGTTAAGTTTTCATATGAAAATAATCTATTTACAAGTTTTGAGAGGAGATATATAAAGATGAACAAGAAGTTATTTACATTAGGGATGGTTACAGTTTTAAGTGTAGGTTTAGCAGCATGTAATAGTACGGATAAAACTTCAGGGGAACAAAAGCAACAGACAAAAGCTACGGAAACAAAAAAAGATGAAAAACGAAAAATTACATATTTAGGTAAAGAATATACAGTACCAGCAAAAGTAGATAAAATTGCAACAGCTAGTTTAGAGTCAATGGAAGATGCAGCAGTACTTGGAATTAAACCAGTCGGTGCAATTACTGTAGGTGGTAAATTACCAAAGTATCTTGAAAAAGAATTAGAGGGTGCAAAATCTGTGGGTGAAAAAATGCAACCTAATTTTGAAACATTACTTCAATTAAAACCGGATGTTATTACATCTAGTACGAAATTCCCAGCAGAAACAGCTGAAAAGTTTACGAAAGTAGCTCCGACGTTCCCGGTATCACACGTTTCAACAGATTGGGAAGATAACTTAAAGTTAATGGGAGAATTAACTGGTAAAAAAGATAAAGCAGAAAAAATTATTAAAGATTACAATGCGGACGCTGAAAAAGCAAAAGCAAAATTAGGAGATAAGTTAAAAGACAAAAAAGTACTTGTAATTAGACTAAGAGCAAATGAATTATTCCTATATCCAGAAGGAGTATACTTCAACCCTGTAATTTATAAAGATCTTGGACTAACTGCTCCAGAACAACTTAAAACTGTAAAAGCACAAGAGAAAATTTCATTTGAAAAACTTGCTGAACTTAACCCAGATTATGTTTTCTTACAATATGAGGCAAGTGAAAATAAAAACCCGAAAGTGCTAGAAGAAATTGAAAGCAATCCAATTTGGCAAAGTATGAATGCTGCGAAAGAAAAGAAAGTATTTGTAAACGTTGTAGATCCAATGGCCCAAGGTGGCACAGCTTGGAGTAAAACAGCATTCTTAAAAGAAGCAGTGAAAAATTTATCTAAATAATACAATAAGTAAGGTGCGTTGAATGATATGCAGAAAACGAATGCGGTACCAGTAACCATTTTATGTATAGCACCCATATTGATTTTATTTACAGTTATACTTTCTGTTTTATATGGGGCGAAAAACATTGATGCTGAAACAGTGTGGAATGCTTTATTTCATTTTGATTCAAGCGATGTAAATCATAATATTATTATTACTTCACGTTTACCAAGGGTAGTTGCAGCTCTTTTAGTCGGAGCATTTCTAGCCATATCAGGAGCACTTATGCAGGGGATGACAAGAAACTATCTTGCATCCCCTTCTATTATGGGTGTGACGGATGGTGCAGCCTTTGTTATTACACTTTGTATGATTTTTCTTCCAGGAATGTCATCGATTGGTATGGTTTTATGTTCAATGATTGGCTCTGCACTAGGAGCCGGTATAGTGTTTGGTTTTGGCTCACTCCTTCAAAATGGCTTATCCCCAGTTAGATTAGCAATTATAGGGACAGTTATTGGAACATTTTTAAGTAGTGTATCGGCTGCAATGGCTTCATATTTCCAAATTTCTCAAAATGTTAGTTTTTGGTTTAATGCAAAGTTAGATCAAGTGGACCCTAATATCATTAAAATCACGATACCATTTGGGATAATTGGTATAATTTTAGCACTGTTAATATCAAAATCTATTACCATTCTTTCTTTAGGAGAAGAAGTTTCTATTAATCTAGGGCAGCGTACAAAACTAGTTAAAGCGATGGCAATTTTATCAGTTATTTTTTTAACAGGAACAGCAGTTGCTTTAGTGGGGAAAGTTGGTTTTGTAGGTTTAATTATTCCACACATTACGCGCTTTATAATTGGAGTAGATTATAAGTGGATTTTGCCTTGCGCAGGCGTTATTGGTGGAGTTTTCTTAGCATTATGTGACATTTTAAGTAGATTTGTAAACTATCCATTTGAAACGCCAATTGGAGTCGTTACTTCCTTAATTGGAATTCCTTTCTTCCTTTATTTAATCCGTACAAGAGGAGGAGAGAGACATGCTTAAAAGTTCAAGTCAACGTTTTGGAATGACAATGGGGATTAGTATATTTTTAATATTATGTGCTATTTATATTAGTTTAACGAATGGTACGTTTGATATTACGATTACAGATGTATTTAAAACACTCTTTAGAATAGATCCAGTACCAGACCATGATTTAGTTATTTTTGAGTTTCGCCTTCCGCGCATTGTAATTGCTGGATTAGTAGGATTAGGCCTCGGTGTTGCGGGTGCTGTAATTCAAGGGATTACGAGAAATGGATTGGCGGACCCAGGTATTTTAGGAGTGAATGCCGGAGCAGGTACAGCCATCGTAATTTTCATGTTCTTCTTTCAAGGGCAATTAAAGAGCACAGACTGGGTTTCTATTATGATGATGCCGATGTTTGGTTTAGTCGGTGGGCTAGGAGCCGCTATAATAATTTATCTGTTTTCTTGGAAAAACGGTAAGTTAGACTCGCAACGTCTTTTATTAACAGGGATTGCAATTGGATCTGGATTTGGAGCGTTTTCTATGTATTTATCGCTCAAAATGAAGTCAACTGATTTCGAGATGGCTGCAGTTTGGGTGTCTGGAAGCATATATAGTGCAAACTGGAAGTATATTGTTGCTATGTTGCCGTGGCTTATCATATTAATTCCGCTTATACAAAAGAAAGCTTATTTATTAGATTTATTTCAATTGGAAGAAACGAGTATTACAAGTCTAGGTGTTTCAGTAGAAAGAGAGAAATCTATTTTACTATTAAGTAGTATCGGACTTGTGAGCGCATGTGTTGCTGTTTCAGGAAGTATTGGTTTCATTGGACTAATGGCACCGCATATAGCGAAAAGACTTGTCGGTATTCAGCATAAGCATATAATTCCTACGTGCGGAGTAATCGGAATGTTCCTTGTAATTGCTTCAGACTTTATTGCAAAAACAGTTTTCACACCTGTAGAGTTACCAGTTGGAATCGTTATTTCTATTGTCGGTGTACCGTATTTCATATATTTACTTTATAAGGCGAAAGCGTAAGAGGAGGAATAAAAGTGAGTATTTTAAGTGCAAAAAATTTAGAGACGAGTTATGAAAAGCTTACAGTGTTTCGCGATTTAAATGTGGAAATACAAGAAGGAAAAGTAACGACAATTATAGGGCCAAACGGGTGCGGTAAATCGACATTGTTAAAAACAATGGGAAGAATCTTAAAGCAAAAGAGCGGTAAAGTATATTTGCAAGGACAGGATTTAAATACAATTCCAACGAAAGAAATTGCGAAGCAGTTAGCTTTACTTCCGCAAACTCCAATTGCACCAGGAGAGCTTAAAGTAGAAGAGTTAATTTCTTATGGACGCTATCCACATCGAAATAACGTAAATAAGTTAACTTCAAAAGATAAAGAAATGATTGATTGGGCATTAGAAATAACGAAAACTTCTGAATTTCGAACGAGACAAATTGCAAATTTATCAGGTGGTCAACGACAGAAGGTATGGCTAGCGATGGCTTTAGCACAAGAGACAGAAGTGTTGCTATTAGATGAGCCAACTACATATCTTGATATGTCTCATCAATTAGATGTATTACAAATTGTGGAGAAGTTAAATAAAGAACATAATTGTACGGTCGTTATGGTATTACATGATATTAACCATGCAGCAAGGTTTTCAGATGAAATTATTGCGATGAAGGAAGGGGAAATCGTTACAACTGGTAGCCCAGAAGAAATAATTACAAATGAAGTGTTAAAAGAAGTATTTCATATTGATGCACGTGTCATGATTGATCCGTATAATGGGTCTCCTGTTTGTTTCGGTTACGATAGCGTTGTATCTCAAGAAGAGAAAGTAGAAATATATGTAACGAGTTAAGAAGGGGGGGATATAAGATGAATACTACTATTGAAAAACAGCAGGTTATTACATTTAATACAGAACAGTGGAAAATGTATTCAAAATTAGAAGGTAAAGAATATCAAATTCATATTTCAAAGCCGAGGCAGCCAGCACCAGAGTCAGGATATCCTGTTATATACGTATTAGATGGCAATGCCTTTTTTCAAACATTCCATGAAGCGGTTAAAATACAATCAGTTAGAGCAGAGAAAACAGGTGTCTCACCAGCCATTATAGTAGGTATTGGTTATCGTATTGAAGGGGCATTTTCAGGTGAAGAAAGATGTTATGATTTTACGCCTAGCGTAATTTCAAAAGATGCGCCTTTAAAACCAGATGGCAAACCGTGGCCTAAAACAGGAGGAGCACATAACTTCTTTACTTTTATAGAAGAAGAACTGAAGCCTCAAATCGAAAATGATTTTGAGATTGATAAAGGAAAACAAACGTTATTTGGACATTCTTTAGGTGGTCTATTTGCTTTACATATACTATTCACAAACGTAAATGCCTTTCAAAATTATTTTATAAGTAGTCCATCTATTTGGTGGAATAACCAATCCGTGCTTGAAAAAGAAAAGAATCTTATAAATGAATTAAACAATGCTAAGGTTGAAACGGGAGTATTCCTTACAGTTGGGTCATTGGAACGAGAGCATATGGTTTTAGGTGCAAACGAATTATCAGAGCGCCTTCTCCAAGTAAAACACGATCAGTTTAGATTTACGTTTTATGAAGCTGAAGGGGAAAATCATGCGTCAGTTGTGCCGACTTCTTTAAGTAAAGGGTTAAGGTTTATTAGTCACCTATAGAAGAGGGAAAAGGTAAGCAATTGCTTACCTTTTTTCATTATTGTTTAAAGGCAACGTATCCATCAATTAAAAAGCTACTGAAAAAGCGAGGAATGTGAATAAATCCACATTCCTCCATGATAGCTAGTAGATTCGTTTCGGAAATAGGAAATATTTCTGTTTCAAAAGAATTTTCAAATCGGTTCCAATCTTCTAATGGAATTTGATTTTGCATCATGTGGTTGCGCCAAGCATTCAATTGTGCAGAAAACATACTTGTATGGGGTACACCATTTATTGTAGAGAGAAAGAATGGAGCACCAGGTTTTAAGCGACTACTAATTTCATTAAGAAGCTCTTTTTTCTCCTTAATAGTTGGGATGAAATGAAGAACAAGCATACAAGTAGCAGCGTCAAATAATGGATTGGTTAATAATGAATGGACAGTTCCATGTACAAAGTGAATTTGATTTTGTATGCCTTCGCTTTCAATTCTTTTTTTAGCTAGCTGTAGCATGCTTTCAGATGGATCAACACCTGTAAAAGATAAGTTGCTATTTTGTTTGCCTATTGAGAGAATTTCTTGTCCACCACCAGCACCTATAACTAGAAAATTTGGATTCATATTTTCTTTAGGGAGTGTAGTAAACAAGAAATGATTCATCATTTCATATAGGTTGTAGTAGCCTGGGATTTTACATGGAATTCTTTGTTCATATGAATTTACGGTAGTATCATTCCAATTCATTTTTAACCTCCTAAGTATGTGTGTTATAGGTTTATTATGGAATGAAATTATGAAGGGAAACAATCCCGTAAATCTGGGGGGAAGAGGATGTATGAAAAAATAACGAAAGAAATTACAATGGTAGCGAATCGTATAAGTTCTATAAGGACATTTCAAGAGTCATTTCTCCACTTAATACGTAAAGTCATTGATTTTGACGCCGCTTGTTTTACAGCTATAGACCCAATTTCTTTTTTATCTACTGGGGCATTTACGGATGAAAGTGTTGAAAAGATTCATCCACAATTGTTTATGAATGAATTTCTAGAAGATGATTTTAATAAATTTAAATATTTATCAGAACACTATCCTCATGTTGCTTCTCTTAGTATGGTGACAAATGGTGAACAAAAGAAAAGCTCTAGATACCGAAATATTTTAAAACCAGCAAGTTTTGGAGATGAATTAAGGGGCGTTTGTATGAGTAAGGGGAACTGTTTTGGGCATCTTAGTTTATTTCGAGGGAGTACAAGTCCCGCTTTTCATATAGATAATTGTAAGTATTTGGCAATGGTAGTCCCGATTGCTGGAGAGGCTTTAAAAAAGGCATTTCCTAAACCTTTTTCAGAAGAGAAGGTAATAGGGACAGGTACGATTATATTAAGTGAGGATTTTAATTTATTATATTGGAATCAAGATGGCAGCGATTGGCTCTCAAATCTTAGAAAGTATGAACAGTTAAATATAAAAGAAATATCAAGGCCAATACGTGCGGTTTGTTCGAAAGTAAAGGCTAACGAATATAATGTAGGTTGTATGAATAGAGAAGAAAAAGTTTGTATACCTTTAGCCTATGGACATTTTTTAATCATTCGGGCCAGTAAGTTAGAACGTACAAGTAGTTTTCAGGGTGGTTATGTTGTTCTATTCGAAAGAGCAAGACCGGAAGAAATCTTTCCGCTTATTACGGAAGTGTATAGTTTTACAACACGTGAGAAGCAAGTAATACGTAAAATTCTTACAGGTATGTCGACAAAGGAATTAGCCCATGAACTTTGTATATCTATATACACGGTACAAGATCATTTAAAATCCATTTTTGAAAAGACTGGGGTAAGTAGTAGAAATGAACTCGTGTGGGAAGTTTTTTCAAGATTTTGTTTTGATGTCGATGAATAAAAATAAAATAACTCTACAAAAATCACATGAAGTACGGTGGATGAGTTGTAGAATAGGGCTGAAAAAAGGTTATGGATGAAACATTCCATAACCTTTTTTTATAAGTAGAATTGTCCTTTTTGAAAGTTTTGTTTCAACTTTTCGTCTAAATAGACAAAAAGTTGTCACAATTCGGTCACAATTAGCATAAACATAAAATAGACGAAATGAACTTATTTCCAAAAAGGCTTGATTCATTCCATTCATGATTAATAGAGCTGAAAAAGCATGGATTAAAAGTTCACTATATTCTCAAGGAGGTAGATCGTATGAAAACTATTCTTGCTATCGCTGGGCTTATTTGGGTTTTATCGCATGGTATTCCAATTTATGAAGGAGAACAAATTCGCAGTGCTCTGAATAAAAATTTTAATGACTATCATATCATTGATCGGCAAGATAATGTTGTGACAGTTCGTGTAAATGACTGTTTTCATACGGTAACCGTTGAAGGAACTTCAGTAGTGAATGATACAAAAGTATGTGATCAGCAATAATTATATATAGGAGGAAAAAAGTCTCAATTTACACGTGTGAAAATTGAGACTTTTATATTTGTGGATGAATAATAAGCGGGGATGGACAATCCCTGCTTATTATTGTTTTTTTGAAAAAAAGAAAGGGTATCATATTAATTGAGACTGAGAAGCTAATGATGTGTTAAGAATAATCATAAAGCGAAAATATACTCATATGGGGTATCCTACATAGATATTTGATGATATAATTGGTATACTCATAAAAGCAATTGTTTTATTGGATGAAGAGAAACTTTAAGAAGGTGATAATATGGATCATAAGGACCATGAATCAGTAACACATAGATCAGAAAAAGAAAAAGAACAAATTATAAATAGATTAAAGAGAATTGAAGGCCAAGTCCGTGGTATTCAAAATATGATTGAAAATGATCGTTATTGCGTGGATATTTTAGTTCAAATTTCTGCGATTAATGCAGCGATGAAAAAAGTAGGAATGGGTGTCTTAAAAAATCATACGAGTCATTGTGTTTCAGGAGCTATTAAAAATGGTAATGGTGACGAAGCAATTGAAGAATTAATGACAGTATTTGAACGTTTTTCAAAAGCATAAAAGCCAAGCTAGTATTTGACTAGCTTGGCTTTTGTTTATATAGGAGAAGATATATAAATTCATAATTGGAGCAAAAAAATAAAGATTTTAGAAAAAAATAAAAATCATGATACAAAACCATTGATTACCTTAGGGGGGTATGGTAAGATGTAGTTGTGATTAATAAACAATGAATAAACAAGAGGAGGATTTTAAATGGAACAGTTAACATTAAAAGTTGAGGGTATGTCTTGTGGGCATTGTGTAAATTCTATTGAAAGTAATGTGAAAGAACTAAACGGCGTTGAACAAGTAAAAGTTCAATTAGCAGAAGGAACTGTTGAAGTTACTATCGACTCATCAGTTGTAACGTTAAAAGATATCGTTGCTGTAATTGAAGATCAAGGCTATGAAATTCAATAATAATTTTTAATATAGAAATAAATCGTACTTTATATGGAGTACGATTTATTTTGCTAAAAATTATACCTTATAAGGGTATATAGAGGTGAGAGACATGAATGAACAAAAAGAGGCCAATCTCCAAATATCAGGCATGACATGTGCAGCCTGTGCAAATAGAATTGAAAAAGGCCTGAAAAAAGTAGAAGGTGTTCATGATGCAAATGTAAATTTTGCACTTGAAAAAACAAAAATAATGTATGATCCCCATAAAACAAATCCACAACAATTTAAGGAAAAAGTTGAGTCGCTAGGATATGGAATTGTAAGTGATAAAGCTGAGTTTACTGTTTCAGGGATGACATGCGCAGCATGTGCGAATAGAGTAGAAAAGCGTTTAAATAAGTTAGAAGGTGTGAACGGAGCGACAGTAAATTTCGCTTTGGAATCAGCTACAGTAGATTTTAATCCTGATGAAATTAATGTAAATGAAATGAAGAGTGCAATCACGAAATTAGGATATAAATTGGAAGTGAAATCAGATGAGCAAGATGGATCAACTGATCATCGCTTACAAGAAATTGAACGACAAAAGAAGAAATTTATCATTTCGTTTATTTTATCATTCCCGTTACTGTGGGCAATGGTAAGTCATTTCTCATTTACATCATTTATTTATTTACCTGATATGCTTATGAACCCTTGGGTGCAGCTAGCTCTTGCAACTCCAGTACAGTTTATAATTGGAGGCCAGTTTTATGTTGGGGCTTATAAAGCGTTACGTAATAAAAGTGCAAACATGGATGTTCTTGTGGCACTTGGAACGTCCGCAGCTTATTTCTATAGTGTGTATTTAAGTATTAGGTCGATTGGTTCTTCAGAACATATGACAGATTTATATTTTGAAACGAGTGCGGTACTTATTACTTTAATTATTTTAGGTAAATTATTTGAGGCGAGAGCAAAAGGGCGTTCATCAGAAGCTATTAAAAAGTTGATGGGACTACAAGCGAAAACTGCCACAGTTGTGCGAGATGGAACAGAGATGAAAATTTTAATCGAAGAAGTGGTAGCTGGTGATGTTGTCTATGTTAAACCTGGTGAAAAAATCCCAGTAGATGGAGAAATTGTAGAAGGAAAATCAGCGATAGATGAATCGATGTTAACAGGCGAGAGTATTCCTGTTGATAAAACAATTGGGGATGTAGTAATTGGCTCTACAATGAATAAAAATGGATTTTTAAAAGTTAAAGCAACTAAGGTAGGAAGAGATACTGCATTAGCTCAAATTATTAAAGTAGTAGAAGAAGCTCAAGGATCGAAAGCGCCTATTCAAAGGGTAGCTGATCAAATTTCTGGTATTTTCGTACCAGTTGTAGTTGTAATTGCTATTATCACATTTGCAGTGTGGATGCTATTTGTTACACCTGGTGATTTTGGCGGAGCACTTGAGAAAATGATAGCAGTACTTGTTATCGCTTGTCCGTGTGCATTAGGTCTTGCGACACCTACATCTATTATGGCTGGATCAGGAAGATCGGCTGAGTATGGCATTTTATTTAAAGGCGGGGAGCATTTAGAAGCAACCCACCGATTAGATACAGTTATTCTAGATAAAACAGGTACTGTGACAAATGGGAAACCGGTGTTAACAGATGTAATTGTAGCAGATGGATTCCATGAAGAAGAAATACTACGTTTAGTAGGTGCGGCAGAAAAAAATTCTGAACACCCACTTGCAGAAGCGATTGTAGAAGGAATTAAAGAAAAGAAAATTGTTATCCCAAGTTCAGAAACATTTGAAGCGATTCCGGGATTCGGCATCGAATCAGTTGTAGAAGGGAAACAATTATTAATTGGTACACGTCGATTAATGAAGAAATTCTATATTGATATTGAAGAAGTTTCTAAATCGATGGAAGCGCTAGAACGAGAAGGAAAAACAGCAATGCTTATTGCGATTAATAAAGAATATGCTGGTATAGTGGCTGTTGCGGATACTGTAAAAGATACTTCAAAAGCAGCTATCGCAAGACTTAAGAAAATGGGTCTAGACGTTGTTATGATTACAGGAGATAATACACAAACTGCTCAGGCAATCGCTAAGCAAGTTGGTATTGATCACGTAATTGCAGAAGTATTACCAGAAGGAAAAGCAGAAGAAGTGAAAAAACTGCAAGCGCAAGGTAAGAAAGTAGCAATGGTTGGAGATGGAATAAATGATGCTCCTGCACTGGCTACGGCGGATATCGGTATGGCAATTGGAACCGGAACGGATGTAGCGATGGAAGCGGCAGATATTACGTTAATCCGTGGTGATTTAAATAGTATTGCTGATGCAATTTTTATGAGTAAAATGACGATTAGAAATATTAAGCAAAATCTATTCTGGGCGTTAGCTTATAACGGCCTAGGAATTCCAATTGCGGCGCTCGGTTTCTTAGCACCTTGGGTTGCAGGTGCAGCAATGGCATTTAGCTCTGTATCAGTCGTATTAAATGCATTAAGATTACAAAGAGTTAAATTGAAATCTTAAACACTTTCAGCTATAAAGCGAATTTAATATGCTTTTTTACAATAAACAATACTTTGTATAAGTATTGTTTATTGTTCGTTTAGAAGGAAAAGTCGATATAATATAGAAAGAGCAGAAGTAGAATCACATATAGTGGAAGAAACTGCTTCGAAAATAAACACGAAATAATTATCCGGATAACCGAAATAAAAGAGTTAGTTTGATAAGGAGTTTTACATATGTTTAAAGATATTAAAATTAGAACATTCCAGAAAGAGGATTTAGAGCAAGTATTACAATTGTTCTATGAAACGGTTCATACGGTGAATGCAAAAGATTATAACGAGTTACAGCTACAGGCGTGGGCCCCAGAGCGACTAGATAGAGAGAGATGGCTACAGTCTTTAGAAAAGAATATTTGTTACGTTGCTGATTATAAAGGTGTGATAGTGGGATTTGGGGATTATAATGATGATCATTACGTAGATCGCTTATTTACGCATAAAGATTATCAAGGACAAAGGATAGCATCATACATACTACAGAAGTTAGAAAAAGAAGCAGTGAACTTGCAGCATAGGGATATATATACAGAGGCGAGTATTACAGCAAAACCTTTCTTTGAAAGCAAAGGTTTTATTTGCATAAAGGAACAAAATAAGCAGCATAATGGTCAGATTTTTATTAATTATGTCATGAAAAAAATAGCCTTCTCATAAATGAGAAGGCTATTTTTCATTATTTTACAGCTTCTTTTAGTTCTTTACCAGCTTTAAAAGCAGGTACTTTAGAAGCTGCGATTTGCATTTCTTCACCCGTTTGTGGGTTACGGCCTGTACGAGCAGCTCTTTCACGAACTTCGAATGTACCGAATCCGATAAGTTGTACTTTTTCGCCAGCAGCTAAAGAGTTAGTGATTGATTCTACTACAGTTTGTAAAACTACAGTAGCTTCTTTTTGAGAAATCTCAGCGTTTTGTGCTACGTTTTTAATTAATTCTGTCTTATTCATGTTTTTCACCTCATATGTAAATAATGCTATTTAAGTTGTTATTATAACGTATAAAACATTCGAGAACAAGTGTACGTACATATATTCGCAAAAAAAATGAAATTTGTGATATTTTTTAGGACCAATTTATAGACATTCAATTTAAGCGGATACAGATTTTTTCTTTAATGCAGTTTGCTCTTTATTGGAAGGTAGTTTCTTATTATAAGATATGAAATAAGGTAATGCTACAAATAACATACCCCCTACTAAGTTTCCGAAGAAAACAAAAATGAAGTTTGGAAAATATTCAACCCAAGTTAAATGACCAGAAAAAATTGCAGCTGGGATGACAAACATATTGGCTACAACGTGTTGAAATCCAATCGCAACAAAAGTCATAACAGGGAACCAAATACCGACAATCTTTCCGATAAATTCTTTACTTCCCATACTGAGCCAAACAGCTAAACAAACGAGCCAATTACACCCGATTGCAGAAATGAAGGCTTGCAGTGGTGTATCTTGTAGTTTAGCTTGTGCAATAGTAACTGTTTTTGCTAAAAAAGCTCCCTCCGTTAAGCCGACGATATGACCAAAAAAATAAGCGACGAATATAGCACCTATGAAGTTGCTAAACGTAACAATAACTAAATTTCGTATGAAGTGAAATAAGTCGATTTTTTTGTGAAGCCATGCCATTGAAACGGTCATCATGTTGCCAGTTACTAATTCACCGCCTGCAAGGATAACGAGTATAAGACCGATAGGGAATACGGCAGCACCTAAAAAGCTAGTAAATGATCCCCAAGATTTTGGCATTGTTCCGATAACATGGATATCAAGTAAATATCCTAATGCTATGAAAGCACCACCAAAAAAACCGAGAATTAGCATAGGGAGCAATGATAAATGAGCTTTTTTTCTTCCAGAATTAGCAGCAAGTTCCGTCATTTCTTCTGGTGTAAATACAGACATGAATAACCTCTCCTTAATAGAATGATGGAATGAATAGAAGAAACATTTTAAAGAATCTATGTATGATAAAAATATGATATGATTTCTGTATAAATTTGTCAAAGTGATTGGGGCTGAAATTGGATATAACGAACATTGTTCATGTTGTCACATTAATGTAACAATAAGGATTTAAAGTGATTTTAGAGGTGAAAACATGAATACGCATCATGTAAAAAAAGAACGAAAAAAATCAATCGTAAAGATATTTATTATTAGTTTCATAAGTATATTAATGATACCAGTAAGTTTGTATTTCTATGCGACTGAAATAGAAAGAAGACTAGTAACAGTTACGTGGAATGAAATAGAAGCTCCTACAATTCCTAAAGAGTTTAATAATAAAAAAATATTGCAGTTCTCAGATTTACATTTAGGACCAGATTTTACATTGAAACAACTAGAAAATTTGGTGGAGAAGATGAATGAATTACATCCAGATATAGTAGTTTTTACAGGAGATTTAATAGATAAGTTTGGATCCTATAGTGCGGAAAGAGAAGAAGCAAAGGTTATTTTGCAGAAAATTAAAGCTCCCCTAGGAAAATATGCTGTGTTTGGGAATCATGATAGAGGTGGGGGCGGTAGTTTATTTTACAAAAAGTATATGGAGGAAGCTGGTTTTTCTGTGTTAGTAAATGAAGTGCAGAAAATTAAAGCGGAAAACGGCAAGTATATTACAATATCAGGTTTGGATGATTTTTTATTAGGGAAGCCACAAATAGACTCGACTTTAAAAAACTTAAGACAACAAGATTTCAATATGCTATTAATACATGAGCCGGATGTTGTAGATAAAGTATCTCGTTATCCAGTCGATTTTCAAATGTCAGGACATAGTCACGGAGGACAAGTTCAAATTCCTTTTGTAGGTCCTTTAATTACTACAAAACTAGCTGAGAGTCATGTTGAAGGTATGTATGAATTAGAAGGGAAGAGTAAGCTGTTACATTTATACGTAAATCGTGGTATTGGGACAACCCGAATGCCTGTTAGATTTTTGAGTGTACCGGAACTTTCACTATTTGTATTGAAGCAAAGTAGTGACTGAAGTAGAACGTTTAATATTTTGAAGAATTAAGAGTACTTTTAAAGAAAGTTCTCTTTTTTTATTGATTAAATACAGAATATTATGTATTTTTTATTTAAACTGTTAAAAAGAAAGGGGAATTTCTATGATAGAAACATGGCATAAAGAATTGGAAAGTTTATATAATCAAATGGTTTCGTGGCGAAGAGATTTTCATCAATACCCAGAGCTATCGTTTCAAGAAATAGAAACACCGAAAAAAATAGCTGAAATTTTAAAAAGTTTTCATATTGATGTGAAAACAGATGTCGGGGGAAGAGGGGTAATCGGCGTAATTGAAGGTGGAATACCTGGGAAGACGATGGCGCTACGTGCTGATTTTGATGCACTACCTATTCAAGATGAAAAGAAAGTTTCATATAAATCAAAGGTTCCTGGTGTAATGCACGCTTGTGGCCATGATGGACATACAGCAACACTTTTAGGAGTTGCAAAAATATTAAGTGATAACAGAGACCAACTTTCAGGAAAAATAGTCCTTATTCATCAACATGCAGAAGAGAAAGAGCCTGGCGGAGCAATTGCCATGATTGAGGATGGTTGTTTAGAAGGAGTAGATGTTGTTTTTGGTACACATTTATCTTCTCAGATGCCTTTAGGAATTGTTGGAACGAAAGCTGGAGCAATGATGGCGGCAGCTGATACTTTTGAAGTGAAGATTCAAGGGCGAGGTGGTCACGGCGGTATGCCACATCATACTGTAGATGCTATTATCGTTGCAACACAAGTTATTAATCAGTTGCAACTTTTAGTGAGTAGAAAAGTCGATCCACTTCAATCAGCAGTTTTAACAGTTGGTACATTCCATGCCGGGCAAGCCGATAATATTATTGCGGATACTGCTACGTTTACAGGAACCATTCGAACGTTAGATCCTGAAGTGAGAGAATATATGGAGAAGGAATTTAGACGAGTTGTTGAGGGGATTTGTCAGTCCCTTCATGCTGAAGTTAATATTCAATATAAACGAGGCTATCCAATATTAATAAATCATGTAGCTGAAACACGTCATTTTATGACGGTTGCGGAACACGATCTTGGCAAAGAAAGGGTCATGGAAGTACCACCTATTATGGGCGGAGAAGATTTTGCATACTACTTAGAACATGTTCCAGGAGCATTTTTCTTCACAGGTGCCGGTAATGAAGAAATAGGGGCAACATATCCACACCATCATCCTCAATTCGATTTTGATGAACGTGCGATGTTGGTTGGTGGGAAGTTGCTTTTAAGTCTTGTGAATAGTTATTCAAGAGATGGAAAAGAATTTCTTCATCATGTAGAAGTGAAAAAGTAATTTACATAAATAAAAAACAACAATAGGTCATATAAAACCTATTGTTGTTTTTTATTATTTTTGCAAGGAAAGACTATCAAAATATGTTCTATAGTTATTAGAGAATTCAAAGTTGTTTTTTGCATCCCAATTAATAGACCAAGACATTAGGCCACGGAATGCAGGATAGCCACTCTGATTTGAAAGTTTATACTTTCCTCCGAAAGGAATTCCTTTAATGATATAATCTAAAGCTTTTTTCATTTCAGTTGGAGAAATATATCCGCCACTTGGAGTGGCCGCTGGTGCTGCAGGAAGTCCAATCATGACTTGATCCGAACGAAGAGGCGGGAAAATGTTATTTGCATTACCACCTACAGGAAAACCATGTAAGAGCATATCTGCCATAGCGACTTCGTAGTCTGCAGTACCTTGATTGTAGTTATTACCGTCCATTCCAATCCCGCTACCAGCGTTGTAGTGTTGAACGTGAATGTATGTTAGTTTGTCTTTCACTCCGTAAATAATAGGTAAATATGCACCCCAGATGCTTCCATATGCGCTATAGCCGCCTTGAACATAAGCTGTTTCAGGAGCCATGCTTAATAGGAAATCTGGACCGTAATGGTCTGAAATCGTTCGAATTGCTGAGATAAGATTCACGATTTGAGGAGTTGTTGGTTTTTTAAAATTAGTGTCATTACCGTTTAAGTAAATACCTGATTCAAGGTCAATATCTATTCCATCAAAACCGTATTTATCGATTAGAGATTGTATGGAATTAATAAAACGTTGTTTAGCAGCATTGTCAGGAAGTAAAACGACCCCATTTTGTCCACCTATTGAAAGAACTACTTTTTTTCCTTTACTTTTTAAATAGGAAATATCAGATTTGAATTCTGCATCTGTACCATACACAGGGGAAAATTCAACAGTGGAACGATCACCACCAGTTTCACCGAAAGATACATTTATTACATCCCATTTTGGTGAAACATCTTTTAATTTAATAATGCCAGTACCGTTATCAAAGTTATGCCAATATCCAACGAGTAATTTTGACCCTAAATTGTTTGCTGCTTGTGCTTGAAAGGGAGCTAGCGGTAGCAGTAAGAAAATTACTAAAGTACAACAAATGAATTTAAACTTGTTTAACATATCAACACTCCTATACAAAAAGTTGTCTAGATGTATAATCTTGTTTATTTAATGATATCTGAAAATTCATTCTTTTGTAAGGTGACTATAATTTTCTCAACAATTGTGTATGGGAAATTATTAAACCTAATGAAATAATTTTTGAAGGAGGTCGAATTACGATTGTTAAATTCAGAATATTTTGATATATTTTAAAGTATAGGATAAGATTTTTCACATAATACTCTTACATAAATTTCAAAATTAAGTTTGGAAGGGGATGTACAAGAGTTGGATAAAAATCTTAAGAAAGACCTCAAAATACGCCACATTACAATGATTTCCATTGGTGGCGTAATAGGAGCTGGTTTGTTTGTTGGAAGTGGTGCGGTTGTGCATTCAGCAGGTCCAGGTTCTATCGTTTCATATGCATTAGCAGGACTTCTAGTTATTTTCGTTATGAGAATGCTAGGAGAAATGGCAGCTATTAATCCGACAAGTGGTTCATTTGCAACATATGCAAGAGAGGCAATTGGTCCATGGGCAGGTTATACAATTGGGTGGCTATATTGGTTTTTCTGGGTAATTGTTATTGCAATAGAAGCTACAGCAGGTGCTGGTATTATTCAATACTGGATTCCAGAAATCCCACTCTGGTTATTAAGCTTAATATTAACGATTTTATTAACGTTGACGAATGTTTTCTCGGTGAAATCATTTGGAGAATTTGAATATTGGTTTTCATTTATTAAAGTAATAAGTATTGTTTTGTTCCTTTGTCTTGGACTAGCTGTTATTTTAGGATTTGTACCAGGAACGGAAGCACCTGGCACTTCGAATTTGGTAGGTCAAGGAGGATTTATGCCAAATGGTATAAGTTCGGTGTTACTTGGAATCACCGTCGTTATATTTTCATTTATGGGATCTGAGATTGTTGCAGTGGCCGCTGGAGAGTCTGCCGAACCTGTAAAGGCAGTCAAAACAGCAACAAATAG
Organism: Bacillus sp. MYb56; assembly: GCF_002976445.1. NCBI lineage: Bacteria > Bacillati > Bacillota > Bacilli > Caryophanales > Bacillaceae > Bacillus > Bacillus sp. MYb56. Next base: position 10,903 of record NZ_PCOH01000027.1, on the reverse strand, counting down.
TGTAATTTGGCGTATTCTCGTATTTTTCATTGGATCGATCGCTGTAGTTGTTACACTCCTTCCGTGGAATTCGGCGAACATACTAAAAAGCCCATTTGTGGCGGTACTGGAACATATAGGGATACCAGCGGCAGCGCAAATTATGAATTTTATCGTTTTAACAGCTGTACTTTCTTGTTTAAATTCGGGTTTATATACGAACTCAAGAATGCTTTTTTCAATGGCAGAAAGAGGAGATGCGCCAAAGGCATTTTTGAAATTGAATAGTAGTGGTGTTCCAGTTCGGGCGGTTTTATTTGGAACTTTCTTTGCTTACATTGGAGTTGTTTTTAGTTACATATCTCCAGATAAAGTATTTTTATTTTTAGTGAATGCATCTGGCGGGATTGCGTTACTCGTTTATCTCGTTATAGCAGTTTCACATTTCAAGATACGTAAAAAAATGGGGAAAGCGGAACAACAAAATTTGAAAGTGAAAATGTGGCTTTTTCCATATGTAACATATGTTACAATTGCTGCGATTATAGCAGTTTTAGTTGCCATGCTCGCAATTGAATCTTTACGTTCACAAGCGCTTTTAACAATGCTTGTTACTGTTCTTATAATAATTTCTTATTTTATTTTTAATAGAAATAAAAATAGTACATTGTTGAATCCTAAAAGTAAGAATGAGGAATCTGTTCGATTCTAATTTCTTGTTTTAGAAGAGAGTTACACCCAATCATTGCTATAAAAGAATCATATATAATCATAGAAACAAGTAATTACTATTGTCATAGTGAATATAAACTTTTTTCTTGACTTTTTATATGAAGGCGAGCAAAATGGTAAAAAAGGAAGGGGGGATGACGATGGAAGAGTACGTATTAGAGCTGTATAACTTTTTATATACGACAGAATGGCAAGATATTGTTTCATTTCTAGGAATAATGTTTTGTATGAAAATTGTAATTGTATATATGGAAGAGCAAGGTATGTTCTATTCCTTCTCATCTCCGTTCGATGTGCAGCGCGAGCCGTTGCCAAACTATGCCAAGGTAAATTACGAACAATTTCCTTTTGTGATTTTCTTTATGATTCGATTTATAACAGCAATTGTAAAGAAAAAGGAAAGTGACGATGAAGAGTGCCACTCAACTTGTAATATAGCGACTGTTTTTTAAGCTAAATACAAGGAGGAGATTTATATGTGGTTTCGATTTCTTATGATTGGTTTCTTTTCATTAACAGCAATTTCATTAATGGGATATCAAGTGTCTGAAATATATCAAGCGTATAGCAGTACGTTTTTTAACAAAAACTAATCGCATTGCTATTTGAATAATAAAGCGATAAAATCCTTCTTAAGAAGTATTGTTAAGAAGGGTTTTTTCTTTGCCCTGTCTTACTGTGTCAAACTATTGTCACATTTACACTGTGAATAATATGTTAAAATAGTGAGGTTACGTATACATATTTGAAGGAAGAGGAGTGACCATTTTGGTGGATCAATCAACGAATCAGAAAAGCTATGCTCCTATTGTGATAACGCTTTCTGTAATTGTAAATGCGATTATTTTATTTTTGTTCTTTGGACCTGTTGGCTATGAAGGAGAAGTACATTTTGATGTAACAATTTTACCAATGTTAAATGCAATTTTTAATAGCTTTACGTTCGTATTCTTATTAGCAGCTTTATACTCTATTATTAAGAAGAATGTGAAAATGCACCGTGGTTTCATCCTAGCAGCATTTACAACGACGTTGCTATTTTGTGTTTCTTATTTATCGTATCATTACTTGGCGCCAGCAACACATTTTGGCGGAGAAGGATTTATTAAATATGTGTATTTCATCATTTTAATTACACATATTATCCTTGCAGCAATTATTGTACCGCTTGCATTGTTTGCACTTGTGTTTGGTTTTACGAATCAATTAACACGTCACCGTAAAATTGTACGTTGGACGATGCCGATTTGGTTATATGTAAGTTTATCTGGTGTTATTGTTTACTTAATGATCTCACCTTATTATCAATAAAAAAAATCTCAGCCTGTAGGCTGGGATTTTTTTTATTAGGCAAATATTTTTGTGAAATGAAAAAATTGTGGTATACAAAAGTATAGTTGCTTTTTATATAGAAGGGATGGTAAAGATATATGCAAAATTTTGTATTTCGTAATCCGACAAAACTTATTTTTGGTAAAGGACAGTTAGAGCAGTTAAAAATGGAAATTCCACAGTTCGGTAAAAAAGTTCTTCTCGTGTATGGAGGAGGCAGCATTAAAAGAAATGGTATTTATGATAATGTGATTTCTATTTTAAAGGATATAAATGCGGAAGTATTTGAGTTGACAGGAGTTGAACCGAATCCTCGTTTATCAACAGTAAAGAAAGGGATTCAAATTTGTAAAGACAATGGAGTCGAATTTATTTTAGCGGTTGGCGGAGGAAGTGTAATCGATTGTACGAAGGCGATTGCTGCTGGTAGTAAATATGATGGAGATGTATGGGATATTGTAACGAAAAAATCATTTGCTAGCGAGGCGTTACCGTTCGGTACTGTACTCACTCTTGCGGCAACAGGTTCTGAAATGAATGCAGGATCTGTAATTACAAACTGGGAAACGAATGAAAAGTACGGCTGGGGCAGTCCAGTTACATTTCCTCAGTTTTCAATTTTAGATCCACTACATACTTCGTCTGTGCCGAGAGATCAAACGATTTATGGTATGGTCGATATTATGTCGCACGTATTAGAGCAATATTTCCATCACGGCATGAATACAGAATTACAAGATCGTTATTGTGAATCTGTTTTAAGAACAGTAATTGAAACAGCTCCTAAGCTTTTAAGTGATCTAGAAAATTATGAGCATAGGGAAACAATTTTATATTGCGGTACTATGGCGTTAAACGGCATTTTAGCGATGGGAGTAAAAGGAGACTGGGCAACTCATAATATTGAGCATGCAGTTTCTGCTGTTCATGACATACCGCATGGGGGCGGACTCGCGATTCTATTCCCGAACTGGATGAAGCTTGTTATAGATGAAAATGTGAGTCGCTTTAAACAGTTCGCTATTCGTGTATTCGATGTAGAAACAGATGGGAAGACAGATAAAGAGGTTGCATTAGAGGGAATTGAGGCGTTACGTCAATTTTGGACTTCAATTGAAGCTCCAGTAACATTAGCTGATTACGCTATTAGAGAAAGTGAAATTGACTTAATGGCGGATAAAGCGATGGCTTATGGTGAATTCGGTAACTTTAAAAAATTAAATAAAGATGATGTTCTTGCAATTTATAAAGCTTCTTTATAAGTGAAGCGAGAGAAGAAACCTATTTGATTGTTGTATCAAATAGGTTTCTTTTTTTTGTTTATAACCGGTTTTGATTGATAGTGATTATTTTTGACTGTTTATGGTTGATTTTTGTGATCGTTTTCATTATACTGTAATCAAAGAAGAGGTGAATAAAATGTTAACTCCTGAACGTCATCAAATGATATTGCAACTTGTAAAAGAGCAGAAGGTTGTTAAATTACAACAATTAGTTGAAAGAACAGAAAGCTCTGAATCGACAATTCGTCGTGATTTAGCACAATTAGAAAAACAAAGGTTATTAAAAAGAGTTCATGGTGGTGCCTCTGTTTTAACAGGAAAAGGACAGGAGCCAACGATGATTGAAAAATCATCCAAAAACATTCAAATAAAACAACAAATTGCCAAGTATGCGGCTAGTATTGTTGAACAAGGGGATTGCGTTTATTTAGATGCAGGAAGTACAACATTTGAAATGATTCCATTTTTAATAAACAAAGATGTTACTGTCGTAACGAATGGACTTATGCATATTGAAGCTTTAGTTGAAAATAATATTCGTGCGTATTTACTAGGCGGGATGATGAAGAGTAGGACGAAAGCTTTAATTGGTGCTATGGCACAGGAAAGTATGCAAAAGTACCGTTTTGATAAATGTTTCTTAGGAGCAAATGGTGTACATGAACAGCTTGGTTTTACAACTCCAGATCCAGAAGAGGCACTTTTAAAACAAATGGCATTAACATTTGCGAACGAAGGATATTTCTTAATTGATGAAAGTAAGTTCTCAGAAGTTGCATTTGCGAAAATTGCCAATGTTGAAGAAGCGAATATTATTACAAACCATTTAGAAATTGATTTAGAAAAATATAAAAGACAAACCAATGTAATTGAGGCTGATAAACAATGATCTATACAGTTACTTTAAACCCATCTATTGATTATGTAGTACAAGTTAATTCCTTCGATTTAGGCGCAGTAAATCGAGCAGAGAAAGATATGAAATTTCCTGGAGGGAAAGGCATTAACGTTTCTCGTGTTCTTCATCGTTTAGGTGTTGAAAATGTAGCGCTTGGATTTACTGGTGGATTTACCGGTCGATTTATTAAAGATGTATTACAGGCGGAAGGTGTAACAACAAACTTCGTCCAAGTAGACGGTGATTCCCGAATTAATGTGAAAATAAAAGGGCAAGAAGAGACAGAATTAAATGGGCAAGGTCCTAATGTGACAAATGAACAATTTGAACAATTAATGAAACAAATCGAAAGTATGAGGCAGGGAGATTGTGTTGTACTAGCTGGAAGTGTACCGGCGTCTATCTCAACTACTTTTTATGAATCAATCGCAGCGCTCGGAGCTGAGAAAGGTATTCGCGTAGTAGTCGATGCAAGTGGAAGTGCGCTGCAGCATGTAATTAAAAATAAACCATTTTTAATAAAGCCTAATCATCATGAACTTGGTGAGTTATTCGGAGTAGAGATTTCAACAGTAGAAGATGTTTTACCGTTTGGAAGAAAATTAGTTGAACAAGGTGTAGAGCATGTTATCGTATCAATGGCTGGAGATGGGGCTTTATTATTTACGGCACAAGGTATATATGAAGCAACTGTTCCAAAAGGTGTTGTAATTAATTCGGTTGGGGCCGGAGATTCTCTCGTTGCAGGATTTGTAGGTAAATATGAACAGACAAAAGATATTGAAAAGGCATTTCAATATGGCGTTGCAACAGGGAGTGCAACAGCATTTTCAGCTGATTTATGTGAAAAAGAAAAAGTAGAAGAATTATTGTCGCAAGTAATTGTAACTAAGCGATAGGGGGAAGCAACATATGAAAATTACAGAACTATTAAAAAGGGATACAGTTATTATGAACTTGACAGCTTCAAATAAAGAAGCTGTCATAGATGAATTAGTTGAGAAATTAGACGGAGCAAATCGTTTAAATAGTAAAGCTGAATTTAAAGAAGCTATTTTAAAGCGGGAGTCACAAAGTACAACTGGCATAGGGGAAGGGATTGCTATACCTCATGCGAAGACGAATGCCGTAAAACAACCATCGATTTGTTTTGGTAGAAGTGTAAGCGGTATCAACTATGAGTCGCTTGATGGACAGCCTGCACATCTGTTTTTTATGATTGCTGCGAGTGAAGGGGCGAATAATACTCATTTAGAAACGTTATCTCGTCTCTCTACGTTATTGATGGATGAAGGGTTCCGCAAGCAATTATTAGAAGCAAAGGATGAGGATGAGCTTCTCCGTTTATTTGATGAAAAAGAGAATGAAAAAGAAGACGAAGAAGTTGAAGTAGCAAAGCCGGAAGGGAATGAGCCATACGTATTAGCTGTTACAGCTTGTCCGACTGGTATCGCTCACACATATATGGCTGCGGATAGTTTGAAAGCAAAAGCAGCAGAGTTAGGAATAGCGATTAAAGTTGAAACGAATGGATCAACAGGTGTTAAAAACGATTTAACGAAAGAGGACATTGAACGCGCAACGGCTATTATTGTAGCTGCAGATAAACAAGTAGAAATGAATCGTTTTGCTGGGAAGCATGTCATTCAAGTACCAGTCGCCGATGGGATTAGAAAAACTGAAATCCTTCTTAATCGAGCTATAAAACAAGATGCACCAATCTTTAAAGGGGTAAAAGAGGATGGGAAGGCAGAAAATGTAGAGAAAGAAAAAGGGCTAGGAATTTATAAGCATTTAATGAGCGGTGTAAGTAATATGCTTCCGTTCGTTGTTGGTGGTGGGATTTTAATAGCGCTAGCGTTTTCGTTTGGTGGTATAAAAGCGGAAGGTCCTTTAGCTGAATTGTTCATGTCTATTGGGGGAGGAAAAACAGGTGCGTTTTTATTCCTTGTACCAATCTTAGCTGGATTTATTGCGAGTTCTATTGCTGATCGTCCTGGTTTTATGCCTGGTGTTGTAGGTGGGTTTTTAGCAGCACAAGCGAATGCGGGATTTTTAGGTGGATTAATTGCTGGTTTCTTAGCTGGATATGTTGTTTTAGGATTGAAAAGATTATTTTCAGGATTACCAGTACAGTTAGAAGGAATTAAACCTGTTTTGTTATATCCAGTCTTTGGATTGTTGATTACAGGAGTTGTTATGCAAAAAGTAGTAAATCCGCCTGTAGTAGCATTAAATGAAATGTTAACAGGATGGTTAAATGGTTTGAACGGTACGAATGCTATATTATTAGGTCTTATTTTAGGTGGTATGATGGCAATTGATATGGGTGGTCCAATTAATAAAGCGGCATTTACATTTGGTATTGCTGCAATAGAAGCGCAGAATTTTGGAGTGCACTCAGCAGTTATGGCTGGTGGTATGGTACCGCCACTTGCGATTGCATTCGCAACCACATTCTTTAAAACAAAATTTACAGAAGCAGAACGTAAATCTGGTTTAACAAATTATATTATGGGAGCATCGTTTATTACAGAAGGTGCGATTCCATTTGCAGCTGCCGATCCGGTTCGAGTAATAGTAAGTTGTGTTGTTGGTTCAAGTATCGCGGGTGCCTTATCTATGTTATTCCAAATTACATTGCCGGCACCGCATGGTGGATTGTTTGTTATCGCATTAGTGAATAAACCGTTGCTATATATTGTTTCTATATTAATTGGAACGATTGTTTCAGCTATTATGATAGGTGTTTGGAAGAAGAAAGTTAAATAAAAGATAAAAAGGGACAGCTAATAGGAGTTGTTCCTTTTTCGTTATAAAAAGTAATTTAATAATTGGATTATGATGGATTTTGGTAAAATATGTAATGAAAAGTGATTTTTTTGTAACAAAAAAGTAATACTGTAATTTTTTCTGGAAAAAAATTCTTATACTAATTTGTGAGAAATATATGAAAACTATTGCTAATTTTGGTAGAAATACAATTTTTTAATATGGAAATTTATGTTACAAATCATTAATCGTTTATTACGAATGCTTTGTAATTGTGTGATTTTCGAAATTCTACAAAAAACTGTTGCTATAATGAGAACACGAAAACAAAGCAAATGGAGGCTATTCATGAAAAAATTATTAGGTATAGCAACAGCAGCAGTTTTTGGTCTTGGGATTTTTGCAGGTTCTGCTAAAGCGGAAACGATTGTAACAACAGATGTATTAAACGTTAGAGAAAACCCAACTGTAGAATCAAAACTTGTAGGTAAAATGTTAAGTGGAAATAAATTAGATGTTATAAATACAGAAAACGGATGGTCCAAAATTAAATTAGATGGTAAAGAAGCTTTTGTAAGTGCTGAGTTTACGAAAAGTTCTTATTATGTAACAGCAAACGTATTAAACATTCGTGCTGGAGCGAATACTGATTCAGAAATTCTTGGCACGCTTAAAAAAGATGACTTGATTGAAACGACAAATCAAGTACAAAACGAATGGTTACAATTCGAATATGGCGGGAAAGCGGCGTATGTTCACATACCATTTTTAACAGGTACAGCACCTGTTATTGAAAGAAAAGAAGTTCCAGCTCAAGATGAAGCGCCAACTAAGGTGAAAACGGCGGTTAAAAATGATACATCAGTTAAGGAGAAAGCACCGGCTAAAAATGATACGGCAGTTAATGGAAAAGAATCAGTTAAAAGTGGAGCATCAAGTAAACCAGTAGCGCAAGCGAAGCCGGCAACTAAGCCAGTGGCAAAATCTACTGAAACAAGTGAACCTGCTGGTCGTGAAATAACAGTAGAAGCGACAGCTTACACAGCTCACCCGAGTGAAAATGGCACATATGGTGGTCGTGTGTTAACTGCGATGGGGCATGATTTAACAGCGAATCCAAATATGAAAGTTATTGCTGTTGATCCGAAAGTAATTCCTCTCGGATCAAAAGTGTGGGTAGAAGGATATGGAGAAGCAATTGCTGGAGATACTGGTGGCGCGATTAAAGGAAACCGTATTGATGTTTTAGTTGGTTCAGATAGCACTGCTGATAGTTGGGGGCGTAAATCCGTTAAAGTGAAAGTTATAAAATAATTTATTAAAATAAAAAACGGCTGCTTGAAAATGTCTAAGCGGCCGCTTTTTTTATATAAGAATTATTGAAAAGGGTAAATTGTTTTACCTGTAATAATTTTATACGCGGTGCAAAATTGAGTTTGCATATACTCTGTATTTTTATTTTCTGGATGTAACGTTGCTTCTTGAAGAGTAGAATGAAAGGAACGTAGTAAACAATTTAGTGCGAAGTATAATTCTTCTTGTGAACAATTTTGTTCTTTTGTAGCAGTAGCTAAAATAAGGTCTTTTATTAATAATGGAAAATCGATAGTCGCTTGTTTCATAGTCATTGCACCCTCTCCGAGCTATTTTTTATCATGTATATGCAGAATTGGACAAGCTATGCTCTTTTTTTGTGTAATTTCATGTACTAGATTCAAAGAACTTGCAATCATGCCGTTAAAATTGGTAAGATTGGGTATAATCAATAGATGGAGTATATTACATAAAGAGAGTTGAATGATATGGGAGAAGTGCAACGTGAAAAAGTTGCTGTCATCATTGGGCCAACTGCTGTCGGAAAGACGAAATTAAGTATCGATCTTGCAAAAGCGTTGAATGGTGAGATTATTAGTGGTGATTCCATGCAAATTTATCGTACGATGGATATCGGGACTGCAAAGGTGACGACAGATGAGATGGACGGAATTCCACATTATATGATTGATATAAAAGATCCGGAAGATTCATTTTCTGTGGCGGAATTTCAAGAACGTGTCCGTAAGTGCATTCGAGAAATTACAGAGCGCGGGAAATTACCAATTATTGTTGGTGGAACCGGTCTCTATATACAATCTGTTCTATTCGATTACCAGTTTACAGATGAGGCTGGGGACGCTACATACCGAGAACAGATGGAAAAGTTAGCATTAGAACACGGTGTGGAATATGTACATAAAAAGTTACAAGAAGTAGATCCAGAAAGTGCGGAGCGTATTCATGCCAATAATGTAAGGCGTGTTATTCGGGCGTTAGAAATTTTTCACACGACGGGTGAAAAAATGAGTAACCAGCTCGAAAAACAAGAAAATGAGTTACTGTACGATGTTTCATTAATTGGCTTGACAATGGATCGAGAAATGCTATACGATCGCATTAACTTACGTGTTAACCTAATGATTGAACAAGGTTTATTAGAAGAAGTAAAAGGTTTACATGAAAGAGGAGTGCGAGATTGTCAATCTATTCAAGCGATTGGTTATAAAGAGATATATGATTATTTTGAGAATCGTGTATCTTTAGAAGAAGCGGTATCACAATTAAAGACGAATTCACGCCGTTATGCAAAACGTCAATTAACGTGGTTCCGTAATAAGATGGATGTCACGTGGTTCGATGTTACTGATGGTGAAAAAACGTCAGAAATTTTACGATACATAGAAGGAAAGCTACAACTAAAGTCGAATAATAGTAAGTAGAGAAAAAGAGGAGGATTCGACATGAAGCAATCAATCAATATTCAAGATCAGTTTTTAAATCAACTCCGTAAAGAGAATACGTTCGTTACGCTGTACTTATTAAATGGTTTCCAGCTTCGTGGATTAATTAAAGGATTTGATAATTTTACAGTCCTGCTGGAAACAGAAGGTAAGCAACAGCTTATTTATAAACATGCAATTTCTACATTTGTACCACAAAAAAATGTTTCAATTGAATTAGAGTAGTAATGAATTATTGTACATAACAAAAAAAGAGCGAGTTTCTCGCTCTTTTTTTTATTTGTCATAAACAATAAATAGTGAAATTTAAGCGATTCTAAATACAGTAAGACGAATGTTAGTGTTTCCTGTTGCAGGGATCGTAATCTCGTTAAGAGTAGATTGGACAGAAATGTTTGCTCCAGCAGCTAATGTTTCGATTGTAGTAAATGAAAGTGAGTCGCCTATTAGATTTGAAGAGAAGTTGTCAGTAGCAACAGCTCCATTAATTGAAATTCCTACTCCAAGTGGAGCGCATCCTGGCGCAGTTGTAGAAATAGATACGCTAATTACATAAATACCAGCGTTAATAACAGTAACTGTATTTGTGCCGTTAAAGATAATATTGTTTACGTTAATTGCAGTACTAAAAATAAAGTTATTAAATTGGAGTACTGTTTGTTGGATGTTGTTTGTTACAACGATTGTTGCTACTGGGAAGCTAGGTCCAGTAGGTCCGGTAACTCCTATACCAGTAGCACCCGTTGGTCCTTGAACACCTTGAGGTCCGGTAGCACCTGTGTTACCTTGAGCACCTTGAGGTCCGGTAGCACCTGTGTTACCTTGAACACCTTGAGGTCCGGTAGCACCCGTGTTACCTTGAACACCTTGAGGTCCGGTAGCACCCGTGTTACCTTGAGGTCCAGTAGGTCCAGTAGGTCCAGGAGGCCCACCAGAAGGTCCGGTAGGTCCGGTAACTCCTATACCAGTAGCACCTGTGTTACCTTGCGCACCTTGAGGTCCAGTAGCACCCGTGTTACCTTGAGCGCCTTGAGGTCCGGTAGCACCCGTGTTACCTTGAGCGCCTTGAGGTCCAGTAGCACCCGTGTTACCTTGAACGCCTTGAGGTCCAGTGGCACCTGTATTACCTT
>NZ_PCOH01000026.1:0-75631 GCF_002976445.1 Bacillus sp. MYb56 | reverse complement strand
AAAACCCCGAATCATGGGGCTTTTTTTAAGTGTCCATGATTCGGGGTACAGTTCACATTTTGATTAAAATGTACGGGGTTCTTTTGGCTTCCTTAAATTTTCATGAAAAAGATTGATTATTTTATGTAGCTTACTTAAATAAACACAGCTATTCGTTTAACATAGAGATTTCACTTTTTAAAAAAACATTTTATTCAATCAACTAACAGAACAAGATTAAACACTTAACTCATATTATTAATTTTTCTTGTTTCTGTGGATAAATATAAAATACTTATAGCTCCTACATATTACGAATCTTAACTTTTTTGTTTAAAAGCGATGTTTTTTTGCCATCGGTTCTATATATGTATTTAATATCCACATTAATACTTTCCATACCCTTTGTTGGCTAGGTGGTAAATGAGCGTTATATACATAACTGTATTCGATCTGCTGTATTGCACCACGATTTCTTTTGAACTCTCCAGCCCCAGCACTACAATGACAAATTAAATCTTTTTCGATAGAATCCATTGTAATAAGGAGGGAAAGTATACGGTATAAACCTTGTTGCTGGTCAGAGTTTGTATTATAGCCAAGGATCGGCGTTGTCATAACTCCATCCCTAATAAAATAAGCAATAACACCATCAATTGTATCCCCTTTTTTTATGGCCTTTATCTCAAATAAACGATGCTGAAGAGCATTCCATAAATAAGCGGGTGTAAACATTGGGTTATGGGCGGAATATTTTTCAATATATAGTTGGTTGTATAGCTGGGAAATTTGTAAAATATCCTCCTTTGTTAATTCTTCATTCGCAATGATTTCATAATTGCTTTTCTCTAATAAACTTTTATCGTTTAATAAGTCTTTTCGTTTTTTTCGATTCATTTTTTTATAGTGTTTCGGATCAAATAAGTATATAGAACGAGACATAATTTTCTTGTAACCTACTGTAGATAGTGCTTCTGTCGTTACGGGATATAATTCGTTATTTAAAGAACGAATTAAAATTGTATGCTCTGGAAATTTCTCAACAAATAGATTCGTAATTTGTTCGATTTGTCGTTCGTTGATAGAGTGATAAAGATTTGTTGAAAGCATCCAATTATTTACGACAATTACTTTATTAATATTCGTTCGTCGTAACCAACTTCCCATAAGATGAATTGGATAGGTTAATAGCTTCTCTAGCCATGGTTTTTTCAACTCCCATAGCTCTTCTAACGCATAAGATACGTAATGTGTATAAGGAGAACATACATATGAATTTTCGAACTCTGCGTTATTAAGAGTAACTGGTAAGATGAGATCATCAATTTCTAATAGAAAGAGCTGCGTGTTAACATTTTCAATAAATGCTGTAACGCCCTTTTGAAAAAGAGGCAGGAAACTATCTCGCACATATGCTCCATCTTTTTTCGATTCCCAATCAATGCTATGCAAGGAATGAACATCATGTAACTGAATCATTTATGTTCACCACGCCTTACAAGACTTTCTATTCTTTTTAATTTTTTATCATATACTTGAATATCGTAATGTGAAAAGAAAAAATGTGGTATCGCACACTTTTTAGTAGCCCACAGTGTCTGTAACTCTTTCATTACATTTGATTTACATAATTCCAGATTTTCAGGGAGTGCTTTAAGTTTAATTTCAATTTTGTCTACGCTATGCTGTATTACTTTAAATTCTTGAATGTCACTAGATGCAAACAAAATTGCTCTTCTAATGAAATCTGGAAAAATAGATATTTCTTTATTATCCAATTCACTTATTCCAATAAATATATCGTCACATCGACCATCAATTCGTTCTAATGCTAAGAAAGGTGAACCACAGCTGCACGGCATTTTTTTCTCAATTAATATGTCATTGAGACGATAGCGTATAATAGGCTGTGTTTTCCTCATGAAATCAGTAATAATGGGAACGAATATCCCTTTCTCTTGATCTAAGTATTCTTTTTCAATATGAACGAGGTCTTCATTAATGTGTAACGTCCCCTGCTTGCAGGTGGTAGCAAGAAAACCTTCTGTACATTGGTAAACTTGGTGTACTGTTTGCTTAAAAGTTGCACGAATAAAGTCTCTATCAATATCTTCAAGCACTTCTGCTACAGAGATAATTTTTTGGGGACAAATCGTAATGAGTCCTTCTTGCTGCCAGTAAGCGATTTTCCGTAACATAGACGGAGGTGCAATTAAAATAGATGGCTGTATTTCATTTAATCGCGTGATATGCTGCTGAAACGAATCTAGTAAATCAAAAAAATGAAATGAGATTCGCTCATTTTTTGTCGCTTCGTATAAATTGCTATTTGCACGTAAGAAAAAAGCAATCGTGTGTTTATGTAAAATGCTAGATGGAAGCACCTTTCCAATAATCGAGCCAGCCCACAACGTTTGTTCTTCCTCAGAAACGAGAAAAACCCCACGATTTCCACTAGTACCTGATGATAAACCAACAGTTATATTACGAATGGTTGGGGAGAAATTCCGGGTCTTTTCTGCTTCAAATGCTACATGAAACGCTTCTTCCTTTGAAATATGAACTGTATTTAATGTATCAAAATGTTCCATCATTACTTCTTTATCAATAATGGGGAGTGCAGCCAAATTCCCCTTTTGAATTTCATTTAAAAATGGCGTATATAATTGGCGATAAAAAGGAGATGCCTCTATCGTGAACAAAAGCTGTTTTTCTATTTGTTGTTTATGAAACTGTTCCAACTGTTTACGATTTGAAAATCTCGAGCCATATTTTGTTTTCAAGTATTGCTTGAGAATTCGTAGTTTATTCATAGTACACCCCTACTTTAATTTTATCCCATGTATGTTCACAATGAGTTGGTACAATTTCAATCTCAGGTGATGTTTGTGATAAATGGTGTAACTTCTCAATATTCTTTCGATAAGATTTTGGATCGCTAGTTAAAAGATTGGCAATCTTACTAGGAAATACAAGATTTTGATAAGTTTTACTTAGCCACACTGCGTCTGCACAAAGAAAGACAATTTTATTACTCTGTAAATGAACGAATAGACCAAATTGTCCCGTTGCATGTCCTGTTAAGTCAACAGCAAATAATGAGCCATCGTCAAATACATCATACCCCTCTTCAAACTTTCCATATGTAGAAGGTAAGTTAAGGGATGAAGTTTGATCAATGAATGACATTCTTTCCTCTAAATCCATCGGCAGTGTATCTTTTAGACACCCTTTTAATAGAGCACCAAATTTACTTCTCTTTTTAATATCCTCATAAGCTTTTGCGAAGGTTAATATTTTCGCTTTTGGAAAGTCAGGTAAACCAGCAGTATGATCGCCATGAAAATGAGAAAGAATAATATATTTAATTTCTTCTGGCTGAATACCATCAAGAAGAAGTTGCTGTTTAATAGATTGCTCTTCCGTGAAATGAACAGGCGTAAGTTTTGCATATACAGAGTAAGGAAATTTTTTTGTCGCCTCTTTAAAATGTCCCGCATATCCAGTATCAAATAAAATATATCCTAATACTGGATGCTGGAGTAATCCTACTGTAGCTGGAAAACTGATTTGTTTCCAACTGCCCTTGGAATATGCGATTTTTTCTGGATGTGTGCAATATCCTGTATCATATAGCTTTAAAGATTTGATTTTCATTGTATTTTCCACCAGTCTACAAATTTTGTAATTCCTTCTTCTATACTGATCTTTGGAGCATATCCTAGTTCTTCTTTAGCTTTATCAATATTTAAGGTCTGGCTTTTTGAAAGGACACTAACAGTATATTTTGTGAGAATAGGTTCTTTTCCAAATAAAATAGTTTTTGAGATTCCTTCTAGTATAGCAGCTAGTGAAAAAGCGGTTTTGTAGGAAATTTTTTTATATTTTACTTCCTTATCAAGACGCTTCATTACATTTTCTATGACCTCATATAAATTTACACGTTCGTCATTTGTTATATTGTACTTTTGCCCTAATGTATGTTTTGGGGAATGCATACAAAGAAGTAAAGCATCTACAACATTCTCAACATACGTAATATCAACAAGAACATTTTCAGTACCAATTCTCGGTAAAGCACCCTTTTCACATACTTTAATAAGACGCGGAAGAATCGCGTTATCTCCTGGTCCGAATAAAGCGCGCGGGCGTATTGTAATAACTGGTAAACCATGCATGAAAGCTTGATCAATAGCTTGTTCAGCCATGTGCTTCGTTGTTGCATAATGATTTACAAATGTATCAGGAAGTTTCGCGTTTTCTACTACATTTTGTCGCTCATCATAATAGAAATAAATACTTGGTGTTGATACGTGGATCAAGCGTTTTATACCGTACTTTTGACATCCCTCGATAATATGTTTCGTTCCTAACACATTCGCATTATAAAAATCTTCATATTTGCCCCAAGGGGAAGAAAGTGCGCCGCTATGAAAGATATAATCTTTATCTTTACAAACTTGTAGCACACGATCCCTGTCTTCAAGAGGACAATGAACAAACTCGATTCCATTTTGTTCTAATACCTTACCGATTGTTTTATTTCTTCCCGTTGCCGTTACTTCATAGCCCATATTTTTCAGTCGAAAGGCGAGTTTTTGTCCTAGAAAGCCCGTTCCACCAGTTACTAGCATTTTCATAAATCTTCACCATCCCACGATATGTCATATGTTGTTTGCTCTAAAATAGTCCGTTCCTGTTTATAACTTTCACGCCACAATTTATACATGCTAAAAAACTGATAAAAAAATGGTTTCCAATCATTGTGACGATAAACGATATCTGGATAAGAGCATAGAACTTTTAACCATCGCTTACGTTTTTGTTTACTTTTTAAATAAGGAAATCCATATAGAAGCATCGCTAACCGAATTGCGCACTCAGAGTTCGGTCTTGGAATGAGTGTATTGTTTACCTTTTCATGAAAGAAGGCCGGCAATATTTCCTCATCGAATAAATGTAATCCACTTGTAGTACGTGGATTACATTCAATCGGAATCGCATCTCCATCCTCTGTAACGATAAAATCAAAAGCAATTTGTCCTGAGAAATTTAGCTCTTTTACAATATGTCTCACAAACTGATCAATTTTAGGATGATTCGTGTGCTGAAACGCAATGGTAGCACCTAAGCCTGCCGTGAATTCCGTTTTATACGTAGAGTGAGCTAACACTTCTCCAGATTGTGCAATACTATAGGAACAATGCTGCGTCCCTCGTATAAACTCTTGCATAATATAATTCGGCTTATCTATCATGCTTTCTTTTAGAGCATCCTCTTTTGTAATAAATTCCACTTTATCAGAAAATCGGGAAAAAATCGGCTTTCGTACAAAAGGAGTATGAGCTGGTGTTTTGTGCATCATTGAACTTATCGCTTCTTCATTATTTATTCTATATGTTGCAGGTACTTGCCACCCTAAATTCGCTACGAACTGAATAAATTCCCACTTATTATGCAGTAATGAAAGTTTTTGAAAATCATCTACTAATACATGGCAAAATGCGCTTAATTCTTCTCTATATTTAGATATATAAAACACTTCTTCACAAGTAGGAATAAGTAAATCCACATTGTGACGTTTAATAATGGATAGTAGCGCACGGATACTTTCATTTGTTTTCCATTTTGGAGAAGGAATTTCATAAAAGTAATCCGTACTCTTTGAAACTTTACTTAATGGATAAGGAATACTATCTGCAATAATAACGGTATGTCCAGCGTTATGAAACAGTCTGCATACATGCAGAGTTGCTGGTGCACGTGCCCCTGTAATTAATACTGTTTTCTTAGTATTCAAGAAGGATGCCCCCGATTGAAAGTCCTGCAGAAGTACCTAATAATAGTATTTTATTTCCACGTTGCACTTTCTTTTGCTTAATCGCTTCGAAAAGAGCGACTGGAATAGATGCGGAAATCATATTACCGTAGTCTTCAAAAATGGTCATAAAGCGGTCTTCATCAACACCTAATTTTTTACGAATGAGTCTCATAGCTGGTCCACTTGCTTGGTGAGGAACAATTAAATCAATATCGGCTAGAGTATAACCAGTGTCCATAAGTAGCTTGTCGATAAACTTCAACAAATACTTAGAAGATAGTTTAAAAATGGCTCTTCCATTCATATCGAACAAGAAGTCTTCTTTTCGTTCCTCACTATACTCGCGAGGATGAATCATCGTTCCACCGCCACGAATTTCTGATAAATGCGCACCAGAGCTATATGTTTCCATATGGGAAGCAATAATAGAAGATGTATGATCGCCTTTTGTTATTACTACAGCTGCCGCACCGTCACCGAATAAAATACTGCTTTCATTTTGTCCCCAATTTAATCCAACAGAAGAAATTTCAGAAGAAATAATAACAACATTTTTGTATCTCCCGCATTCCATTGCGTAAGAAATTGTATCAAGTGCTGTTATGAAACTTAGACATGTTGAATTGATATCAAAACATGGAATACCAGAATGCTGTAGCCCGAGCTGTTCTTGAATAAGTGACGCTGTAGAAGGTATTGCCTGTTGAATCGTTCCGCTTCCGCAAATAATACAATCGATATCATCCCAAGTTAACTTAGCATCTTCTACAGCTTTTTTTGCAGCTTCTGCCCCCATATAAGAAGACGTTTCCCCATCAACAAAATATCTTGTTTTTACCCCAGCTTTTTTTAATGTCCAGCCTTCTGGCACATGTAGCATGCGATCTATTTCAAAAGATTCTACCTTTCTTTTCGGAAGATATGTGCCAATTCCTTTTATACTAATATATCTTTTCATTCTCTATCGCCTCTTAATCTTTTTATAAATTTAAAAATCCTTTACATCTAAACATTGTTGTGGATACATACAGAAAGTCTTTTTATAAAATCCTGCTATCCCCTTATGTACTTCTAATCCTATTTCTCTTCAAAAAAGAGCAAGCTCTCTACTTGAGAACTTGCTCTTTTTGCATGAGAATTCTTCAAATACACAATCTAGAAAAAAACTTTTATATCAATTTAATTATATTATAACAATTATCCGAAAATATTTAATAGTATTTTTTGTAAATAAAAGTGAAAATGTGGTATAAACTTACGTGAGATGGTAGTTTATTGAGCAGCAAATATACACATATGGGGTGTACATACATGTAATTTTAACATCTTCTATTTTCCATTTTGATTTCACAAAAGTTACTGTATTTTAAAACCTAAAGTATGTATCTCCATATCTTTTATACCTATTTACTATTCTATTGAGATTGAAATATGATAAATCAAACTGAGGTAGTAAATTCAAATAAAAAATCTACTACTTTTGCAGAAGAAATCTTCATTAACTTCAGATGTAATCATATTTGAATAGTAAAAGAACGCTATTTTTTTAATAAGAATCGAGTTTTTTTTACGCTTGATTGCAATTAATATTTTTCAGTTAATAGATGTGTAGCCATATACCTCTCAGTAATCTTTGTATTAACAATTATGCGTAACTTCTAGCTCATTATTAGCATAAATTGTTCCGTAAGTAGCACAAAATAACATTCCACCACAAACCTCACTACTCACTTGAAAGTTTATGTTATCTTCAAATGTATCTATACTATTAGGTCTAATTGTATCTACAAGTTTTTTGAAATCAAGAACCGGTAAATATTTCGTTATGATTTCATAGCTTAATAAATTATCTTCATTATTATATGCATTATATTTCTGAATTTCTCTATAAATCGGACTTGGACTATACGGATCATATTGCAATTGTCCATTTTCATCTTCGAATTTTTTTATTTCTTCTTTTACTATATAATCTGGATAATCTTCACTACTTTCATCTTCATCACCAAATTCCCAAAATGGATATTCTATATCACATAAATGCGTTATAATCCACATTAGAAATTGCTCATTTATAAATCCAACATTGGTTTCTAACTCTTTGAATCTATTACCATAATATTTTTTAGCTTTTTCTACCTTTTCTTCTTGAGTCATATTATCCTTCGCCCCTGTTATATCACATCCATCTAAATCTATAAAAATGCTATTGAATTTACCTAAAATGCCCAAATCAACAGTTTTACTCCAGTAGCCTTCACCATCTTTATCGATTATTATCATAATATCCTCCATTCTGCTTTGTTCGTTGCATAAGAAAAAGTGACTCTTTCTTAATAAGAATCACTTCCATTATTTTATAACTTTTCCCTCATTAATCCTCAATTTCAATTCCAGCTTGTTTAAATGGTTCTAATACTTTTGGGTAACACATTGAAATATATTCCACTGTTTTTAGATTGTTTAAATTTTGAAATCCTTCAACAGATATTACATCAAACAAACTGTCTTCACCATCCCAATCTGGCTTTAAGATATGATAAATTTCATTTCCTCCATCAAAGCAAAGGGATTCAATCTTTTCCAAATCACTTGTTTCCAAAATTAGCTCTTCTAAAAAATCTCTAATTTGAACAATTGGCCCAGCTCCTGAATACCATTCGAAATTATTCGTATACTTTTCTATTAAGTCTTTTAATTCTTTTGAAAATAATGGCTCTTTATCTAATAAAGCATCAATTACTACTAATTTAAAATTAAAATCCTGAAATATCTCACTCTTCCCCATTTTAAATCCCTCCAATGTTATAATATCCTTACCCAAATTATTATAAGTAAAACATATCCAATTGCAGCTACTTTATTTCTTTCAATATCATATTAAAAAGGGATATGCTTAATTGCATGACTACAATCGAGAAAATATGCATTAAAAATATTTTCTTACTAATTATATTCTTTATATACTTACCTTCGCTTCTCTAGCATCCTGTTTCTTAATTAAGTCTAAGTAAAAATGCGAGACAGTTGTGTTGTAATAAGGAGAAATAAATATGAATGACAGATTAAATGTAAACATACCTATAAATGCTGTTAACAAAAACCAACCAATAAAAGATAACCAAAGAACAAATAACTTGAACTTTTGCCCTTTCATTATTCTTTTACTCTCCCTTAGTGCTTCACTTGCTGTATAATCCGGATTCTCTATTAAAATATAATATGCCATTGAATAAGAAAAATATTTAATAATACCTGGAACAATTAATAACAGGCTCCATAAAAATAGAAAAATAGCCTGCAACACTCCTAATTTCATTGATTTAAACAAATTGTTCTTCCTAAACCCCACAAATACATCGTCCACCTTAGCATCTTCATTTTTACCTAAGCGTAAGGTGAAAACAGAATACCCATAATTAAAGATACCTTGTATGACACTGTAAATTAAGAAACAAATCAGTCCTATAAAAACATAACTTAGAATAAGTAAAACTAGTGCTGTTGGATCTACTTGTGGTTGCCCACCAATTGAATAAATCAAGAAAACATCCAAACCAATTACCCCAATAAACAGGCCAAGTATTAAATATATAAAACTAGCAATCGCTGATGCACTTAAAGTTGGTACAAAATAGTATAACGCCGATACCCCTATACTTACTCCCCATTTCCCATCTAACGAATTAAGTGCTGCTTTCTTTAAATTTCTTATCAAACTTGCACCCTCCTTTTTTCCATATTTTAGTCAATAAAAATTTTACAAATAAAAGAACTTGTAACAAGCCCCACTACAAGTTCTTTTAGCTTATCAAAACAAAATATACTTTCTACATAATCGGGGGTAATTTCTAAAATATGGTTTATTAAAATCATTATATAACATAATCGCGAATTTTCGTTGAACATTCTGTTTTTTCGACAAATACACCCCACATTCTTCCTTATGTTCATCTAGATGTAGTAACTCATGTAACAATATATCTATCATTATCTTTCTCAATAAATCCCATCCTCTTGTTTTCCACAAAAAAAGACACAGAGATCCCTCCCCATGCCTACTAATCCTCTACTTCTTCACCGCATGTACATAATGCACCGTCTCAAAAGCTTCTAAATAATCGTTTCGTCCTTCAAAATATAATGTATGAATATCCTCTGGTGATAAGTGCTCATAAATGAGTAAGTCCGATTTCTCTAACAGTGCTTCCATTTCTCCGTAAGAAAAACATGATTTCATCGGTTCTCCGCCTATCTCAGCCATCTTTATCATATTTTCAACTCGATTGGATAATCCTTTTTCCGTAAATAAATTTTCATCAGGATAATCGAAAACGATAGAACTTCCTGCTGGAACTATCTCGAATAAATATTCTATTAAACTGGAAAGTTCCTCTTTCATTAAATAATACGTAACACCTAAAAGGCTAAAGAAAGTCTTTTTATTTTCAAATCCTTCATTTACTAATGTTTGCTTCGAGAAACCTTTAGTAAAATCCATTGAAATAAAATGAAGATTGCTTGGGATTTCAAGCTCTGCTTCTTTCACTCTTTGTATTTTAAACTCTTGCGTAGAAGGATGATCCACTTCAAATATTTCTATTTTATTTTCTAATTCTCGGTGTCTAAAACTAAACGTGTCTAAGCCTGCACCGAGTATGACGTATTGCTTCGCGCCTAATGTAATTTCATGTAATAGCACTCTTTCACAATATGCTGCACGTGCCAAAGGTGTTGGTGATAACTGAACTTGTGTAATCCATTTTAAAATTTCTTTCGGATTGTCTTGAAACTGCTGTGCAATGTCTGTATTGAAAAAATGTATTCCTTGAACCATGTTCATTTCAATATCGTTACGTTCTTTTTGTGAAATAAGATCTTTAGCTACATAATCATCAAAGATTTTAGAACTATCAAATTCACTATGATACGCCCTTCCGAAAGCTGATACGAGCGACGTTACACTTGATTCACCTTGTTTCACGCACATACACTCCTTCATTTTCACAACAAAAATAGGGTCCCCCTGGCCAGGAGAACCCTATTATACACTTTATTTTTATACTGGTAAATTATAACATAAATAAGTTTTTTTGTCAAGTTTTCAGCCTGCTAACACTCCGACACTTTGTATATTATCCGGCAGGAACATCGAAATTATATGCACAATTTTCCGAATTATTTATTCATTCTTTTTTGAGCAGTATTAGTATCTTGAGATACTGGTATATGTTCGGTAGCTCTAGATAAACCTATTTTTGGCATATTAACATAGATTGCTTCAGAAGCACCTTTTTCTATTTGATATGTCTCGTGAAAAACACCGACACTCCCATTATCTTTAATCTTATTATTGTATGATTTCCAAGCATATGAATGATTTTTTCCGTGAGCATAGTTTACTAATTCGTCGAATCCCTTCCAGTATTGAATTAGGATTACTTTTCTCCAACTAAATAAGAATTCTGTATGTAAGAAACCCCATTGTGGATTTTGATACAATTCTTTAATCATAGGTCCCATAGCATTAAAAACTGGTATCCACTTCCAAAATTTTAATAGGTTATTAATACGCATACCAATAATAAAAACAACAAATTCTTGATCCTTGCTATTGGCTATATGCCTGCCGTTAAAAATTTTAGCCCCCACTTTAATCCCCCTTTTTTACTGAACATAAATAATGTGCAGCTCCCAAATAAACCATAACACTTTTCCATTAGTTTTCCAATTGATTCAACATAGATTATGAAAGGCTGTATTTAACTATAAAGGGTATATGTTTCCTACCCTTTTATTATTAATATTTGTTCTAAACCTCCTTTTCACCAGGAACATTTTCATAATATATTTCAATAACGATAGCATTGTCGCCCCCTTTCTAAACAGAATATTTTTTAGTTCATTTGAGTTAGGACAACATCACACTTTTCACATTAGGGAATTATTGGATAAATAAGTTTTTTGGTGAAATTTTCAGCCCATTACTACTCAGCCACTTTGTATTTTCTCCGGCAGGAAAATTGTCGATTCACACCGAACATTCCAGATTATAACAATACATATGGAGGCCAATATGAAACGATTAGTCATTATTACAGTAGGAAAAACCCACAGTGGAAAAACAACATTTGCTAAAGAACTAGAAAAAAAGTTACCCCACTCTTTCGTTATGGATCAAGATAACCAAGCAGAATTTATTAACACGCATTATGAAAAATTACAGCCAACTGAAGGCCCTAATACATTTAAGCACGCTCTTTCGAAATTCATTGTTGATTATGCAAAAGAACATACAAATTTACACCTTATCATTTGCAACTCAAATAGAAGCCGAAACGGCCGGATCTATTTGCTGAATGAGCTGTTTAAGGAAGAGGAATATGTACGCATACTCGTTCGTTTTGACATTCCAGATGATATTCTTTATGAAAGAGTAGCTCGTAGTAAGCGAAGTATAAATATATTTAGAGGTAACTATTCCAGTTTCAAAGAAGTACTCGTTCGGCAACAGGCTGAATCTCAACATGAAGATGTAGTAGATCCTGTAGAAAATGAGGCTGATTATTTGTTTGTTATTCGCGATAGTAAAGATGTAAAATCTACTATAGAAGAAATTGTTCATCTTGCTGAAGATTTGTCCCCTATCCCAAAATAAGAGACTATAAGAATCACATAATCATAGATTATTATGCAAATACTTCCTCTAGGCGCCGAACATGGTATATAATAATAAAATAATCTACTTCTATATGCTCAATTTTACACAAAACAGCTCATGCATATGAAAGAAAAGAGGTACAAAAATATGAAAACAAAACAAACAATCGCTGCGTCTACACTAGCTTTAGCAATGATTGCTGGCGCAAACTCTACTCATGCGGAAGTAACTGATGCTACTCCCCAGCAAAGTACGGGAGATCGCTTAGCTGAAATTAAGCAACATAGACAAGAGTTAGATGCGAAATTGCAGCAGCACAAAGAAAATGTGGATCAAACATTAAATGAACTTAACCAAGTTAAGGAAAATGTTGATACAAAGGTGAATGAACTACATGAACGTAAACAAGTTGCAGATGAAAAAATTGGCGAGATTAAACAACATAAACAAGAGTTAGATGCAAAACTTCAGCAAGACAAACAAATCGCCGAAGATAAAATCGCTGAAATTAAAGAGCATAAAAAGCAAGTAGATGAAAAAGTTGCTGAAATTAAAGAGCATAAGCAAACTGTTGCTGAAAAGGTTAATGAGATTAAAGAACATAAACAAACTGTCGATGAAAAAGTGAATGAAATTAAGCAGCATAAAGAAAACATCGATCAGAAGGTTAATGAGCTTAAGGAAGTAAAAAAACAGGTAGATGACAAATTAGCTGAGTTAAAGAAAGCGAAACAAACCGCTGAGGACAAACTTGCTGAAATTAAAGAAAATAAACCGAATACAGGTAACACATTAGAAGAACTTAAGAAAATTAAAGGCAATTTAGATAGTCTTTCATCTAACTTAGAACTAGCTAAACAAGATGTGAAAAACAAATTAGCTGAGTTACAAGAAGCTAGACAATATTTACTAAATAAAATAAACGAAATGAAACAAGCGAAACAAACTGTTTCAGACGATTTAACAAAGAAAAAACAAGACTTAGATATTAAAATAAACGATTTTAAACATACTGAGAAAAAAATTGATGACAAATTAGCTGAGTTACATACAACAAAGCAAAATGTAGATAACAAAATTAATGAAGTATCACAACCAAAACAAACGACAGTGAATAATAACACTACTACTACACCTTCTACTGTTCCAGCGAAAAACAATGCTAGAGAACTTCCTAACGCTGGTAGTGAAGAATCAAATAATATGGCTTTAGGTATGTTATCTGTATTAGGCGGGGTTTTATTAATAACACGAAATAAAATTAAAACGTTATTCTCAAAATAAAGCCATTATATCTATTTTAAAATAATCATACAAAGGCCAACTGCACATATATGTACGGTTGGCCTTTTTTCTTTATATTAACTTCCCATCTCTAAGCGTCAATATACGATCACATACATCAAGCATTCTTTCATCATGTGTAATCATAATTGCTGCTTTTTGACTTTCTTTCACTTCACGTTTCATCATTTCCACGACTTCACGTGCGCGTTTTGAGTCTAAGCTTGCCGTTGGTTCATCCGCTAATATTAAATCTGGGTTGTTCATGAAAGCACGAGTGATTGCTACCCTTTGTTTTTCCCCGCCCGATAGTTGATTTGGATAATGAGTTTTTCTTTCAGATAATCCAAATGCTGCTAGCAAGTGATCCGCACGCTTTTCCGATTCTTGTTTGTTGTCTTTTTTTAACTTTGCAATGTAAAGCAATTGTTCTTTTACATTTAAATATGGAACAAGATTTGCGAACTGGAAAATGAAGCCGATTTTTTTCAAACGAATGTCTGTCATTTCCTTTTCTGATAACTTCGTAATATTTTGCTCACGAATGTAAATATCCCCTTTTGACGGTGATAATAAAGCACCTGCGATTGATAATAACGTACTTTTCCCTGATCCAGAAGGACCGACGATTCCGATAAATTCTCCAGCTTTCACATCAAGCGACATCGGATGAAGGGCTGTTACTTCTGTATTCCCTTCTCCGTACACTTTACTTACTTTGTCTAATTTTAATAATGAAGTCATTACATCCCGCCTCCAATTGCTTCTAATGCATCAACTTTTAATACTTGGTATAACGAAATAAGTGTTCCTAAAATACTAATGACGATAAAGATTGCTGCATATTGTGCAATCATTGGTGTTGTTAATAAGAACGGCATACCCGCTGGTAAAATTTGTTCTAATCCTTGTACAAGAACTATACTGATTATCATCGCAACGACTGATAAGAATAACGCCTGCACGACTAAGCTATTTGCTAAATAAGAATTTTTCGTACCGATTGCTTTTAGTACACCTAATTGCTGTGTTTTTTGCAACGTAATTACGTAGAAGAATACACCGATTAGTAACGCAGCGATAACAAGTAAGAATGCAATGATCATCGTTAATGTTCCTTGCTCTTCTTTAAATCCTGGAATACTTTGCAGTACTTCTTTTTTGTCGATAACATGTGCATTTTTAATTTCTTTATCTGTATTAAGCGCAATTGCACTATAATCTTTTTGGTTTGGTTGTGAAATAGCACCCCATACATCTTCATTTACATAAACGACTGGTGTATGGCTAAACATTTGATCTTTCGTAAATCCAACGATTGTAAATTCTTTCTTTGAAACAGGATCAATAATTGTATCCCCAATATCAATTCCTTTTTCTTTAATTGATTCATCAGCAACCATTTCGTTGTTTGCTGTACCTAATTTCTCACCTTTTACAATGTTTGGTTCTAAAAATGAATCACGTTCACTTGAGAAAATAGCAACATCCACTTTTTTCGAACTATCTTTCTTTTCATACGTTGAAACTTTCACACGAAACGGAACGGCCTCTTTCTCGCCTACTTGATTTACTACGTTATCTACATCATCTTTCTTAATTTGTGAACGAAGTAATTTATTTTCCGCATCATCTGCTAAAACGAACTTATTTGCCTCCATATTTTGAATCGATGAAGCATTATCATATGATAGTCCATTTGCTAATCCTGAAATAACAAGGACTAAAAATGATAATAACACCATAATAAGTCCGATTAATCCGTATCTTAATTTTGATTGTTTTAATTCACGCAGAGCTAAAAACATTTCGCTCGCTCCTTCCTCTTTCTTTCTATGCACTTATAATAAAAAAGAAATATGAACGGAATATGAACAAAAGATTACAGAATGAAAATTAAATTTTCAGAAAGTATTGAAAACAATTAAAATCCTTGATACAATTCAGTCAAATAATCTTGACCGAGTAATTTAATTTGAGGAGCTGATCATTTGAAGCCCATGTTAACACTAACTACTTATAGCCAACTAAAAGCAATAAGCGATCCACTACGTGCCGAAATGATGATGCGTCTATGCGAACGTCCTTATACAGGACAACTGCTATCTGAGAAATTCGGCATTTCAAGGGCGAAAATTCATTATCATTTAAAAGAATTAGAGAAGAATGGCCTTATAGAAATCGTATATACAGAAGAAAAGAATGGCATCGTTCAAAAGTTTTATCAATCTGTCGCTAAAGGATTTACCCCTGCCGCGGACCTATTACCTCATTTAGAAATATTAAGCGAATCAGGTCGCCAAATCTTTTTACAAATGACGGAAAGAACGAAAAGCCATATTCTCGCTGCACCAGAAGAATCTTTTACATTACGAAATGCAAGTGAAGACCCAGCTGAGTGGAATTACGTTTCATCCTGCTGGGAATTTGATGCTACGCCAGAACAATTTCAAGTGTGGGTGAAAAAGTTTCATGAATTAATGGCTGAATTAAACGAAATCACAAAAAGTGCGGATAAAGATCCAAATAGTAAAGCTTATTATATTTCTACTACTGCACTTCAAATCGCTGAGAGAACAATGCAGCAGTTTGTAAAAAAAGAAGAAAAATCGTAATGCGATTTTTTTTTACATAAACGGTCAAATTTATTTTACCGAATAATTTTTTTATAAAGGAGTAGATAAAGTGGACATATTAAAAAACCGGAATTTCCTCTTACTATTTTTAGGGAGAATTTTTACAAACATAGGAGATAGTTTGTATTATGTAGCAGCGATGTGGCTCGTATATGAGCTGAGTGGTAATCCTTTTTATTCTGGATTGGCTGGTTTCCTTACATTATTACCTTCTGCATTACAATTTCTTACCGGTCCATTCGTTGATAGATGGTCAATCAAAAACACCCTTGTAATCACACAAGTCCTGCAATGCATTCTTATATTAATCATTCCTATTACACACTACTTCGATCTATTAACAGTTCAACTACTACTCATCATTATGCCCATCGTAGCCTTTATCGAACAATTCGCCTATCCCGCACAATCAAAAGCTTTACCACTTCTACTGCATAAAACACAATTATTAAAGGGAAACTCACTCTTTTCCTTTGCTTATCAAGGCATTGATTTAGTTTGTACAACTCTTTCCGGAATATTAGTAGCATTACTTGGCGCAATCACTTTATATATAATCGACTCTTTCACATTCGCGATTACTGCGATTTTGTTTATTTCATTAAAAATACCGACACAAACCGAAACAGGCACATCACTTTCAACAAAGCAATATTTCTCTGATTTAAAAGAAGGCTTTTCAATCGTCTTTCGTTCATTAATGGGCATCTTCTTAATCGGTTCAGTTGTCGCTAATTTTTCAATCGGTATGACGATGGCAATACTCCCTTCTTTCGCCGATTCTTTAGGAGGGGTTAAATTATACGGTTTCTTTTTAGCCGCTATATCCGCCGGTAGTTTAATTGGAGCACTATTCAGTTCATGGGTTGGTAAACATAATATTAGCCATGTCTCCATTATTAGCTTTGCGACTAGCGCTTTCTTTTGGTTTCTCTCTACGTTTGTACCGTTTCAATGGTTATCAATTTTTTTATTCGGCTTAGCTTGGATACCAATTGGTGCGACCAACATATTATTTGCGACAATTAGTCAAACTTTAATTCCAAATCAATATCTTGGACGCATCAATTCAGTCACACGAAGCATGGGTACAATCGCTATGCCGTTCGGCTCTTTAATTGGCGGATACACCGCAAATGTATTTAGTAGCCAACTCATTTTCGCGCTCGCTAGCATCGGAATTTTATTCATTTCTCTCGTATGGCTACTTCATCCGAAATTACGTTCATTGCCGAAAGCTGATGAAATTACAGCGGATACTTTTGGGCTTCGGTTTAAGGAAGAGCGCGGGAAAGGTGCGGCTTTATAGCAGGAACAAATTTAACCCCGTTCTAAATTTGAGACGGGGTTATAATTATAGTTATTTAATTTTGAATGTAAAATACCTCACTAAAAATATAACAATAGCACCAACTAAAACGTTCAATTATCGATTTGATGGCCAAGACCCCTGCATTTTCCTTAATTGAATAATTTGACCTGTATGATAAGCATCATGAAGCATAATGTCCAGTAATTTCCCCTCAAGTGAATTTTGCTCAAGTTCTTTTTCGGAAATTGCACTCAATGCCTGTCTTAAATTACGTTGGGCATTTTCACAACGTTCAACGACTTTCTTCCATTCCTTATCATCATTAGATTGATTGGTAAGATAAAAGGTTTCATCACCGTCGAGATTATGTATCCATTCACGGTCTTCCAAGTTTGCAGCAAGTCTCTCTTTGTAATAAATGAGATGATTAACGTTCTCCCAAATGGTTTTAGTTGCCTCTCCATATGGTTTCCAGATAGCCTGTTCGGCTGTAAGTCCTTCTATAGCATGTTTAAACGGTGCATACCAACTCTCTTTATCGAATGTGGAATCTAGTCCGTTTAAAAACAAGTCAATTCGTTTCAAAGTAATCGCCTCCCTAAATAGTTAAAGTTTCAATAAAATCCTTATAACTCTGTAGAGATTCTACATTTTTAAATAAACTTCCTGCTAATCTTATTCCACAAACTGACCCAATTGTGAAATAGAATGACTCGCATTTTTTCAAACAACTTTTTATCACTTTACACGTAAGTGATAATATATTGACCAATTGACAAAAATAAGAAGAGGCTGTTCCAAAAACAGCCTCTTCCTTTCCATCTATTTCGGAAGCTCAACCCGAACAGTCGTCCCTTCCCCTTTCGTGCTATATACCGAAACGTTTCCATTATGAAGTTCAACAATTTTCTGCACGATCGATAACCCTAAACCACTACCTTCTATGTTTCTTGCCCTTGCCGTATCTACTTTGTAAAAACGATCAAATATACGATCCATTTCTTCTTTTTCCATACCGATTCCGTTATCTGATATAGAAATGACAATACCGGATTCTAATTCTTCTACAACAAATTCAATCGTCCCGCCATCGTTTGAAAACTTAATGCTATTCGTAAAAATATTACTCCATACTTGATGTAGTAGGTTTTCATCACCTTCTATAAATATGTCCGGTACATCAAATTCAACAGCTATATCTTTTTCACGCCATTTCCATTCGAGCATAAAAATGACGTCTTTAATTTGCTTCTGCAGATTGAATTCTTTTATCTGTAAAACCTTCTCTTCTTTATCTAAAGAAGCAAGCGTAAGTAACTGTTTACATAAACTAGACATCCGCTTACTTTCACCCTCAATAATTTTCAAGTAACGTTTTCTTTCCTCTTCACTCATATTCTCCGATTGTAATGTTTTCGAAAAACCTTGTATCGAAGAAAGTGGAGATTGGAATTCATGAGAAACGTTAGAAACGAACTCTTGTCTCATTTGGTCTAATTCTTTAATGCTCTTTGTCATCTTTTGAAAATTAGTCGCTAGTGTACCAATTTCATCTTTTCGATTTTCATCTAATTCGATATCATATTCACCACTTGCAATCTTTTGAGTCGCTTTCGTAAATGTTCGAATAGGACGAACAATATACCCTGCTGCGATCGCTATAAAAATGATACTTAATACAACGATGAAACCAAGTAATACCGCTAGAAAAATTCTCATTTCACCAAATTGTTGCTGAATATCAGGGCGAATGAATAAAGCGTACTGTTTATCATCGTGTTTTAGCGGTACACCGACACTATTAATTAATTCATTATCAAAAAATCCTGTAATAAAGAGGCGCGTTGGATATGTGGAAACGCCATTAAACGTTTCACCTTGCAATACTTTATGAACGGTATCATCACTAATTGTTATCTTACGAAACGCATTCCCAATACGTTTCCCATGATTTTCGTCATCTACAATATAAATTTCATACCCTAACTTCGCAATAGACTGTAAGTATGCCTCTTTATTCTCTTCACTTTGCTTTTCATATAATGATTTTACTTCTTTAGCATACATTAAAATCTTTTCACTATTGTACGGTTTTAACTTCACTTGATAATATACGTTCGTTAATAAAAAACCGATAATACTACTAAGAAGCATAATACCGACTGTCATAAAAACAAATCTAGAATATAGTGATTTCATTTTATTTCAACTCCAACTTATAACCGAGTCCGCGTACTGTCGTAATTTGAAAATCATCTGTTCGTTTTGAAAAACGATCTCTCAGTCGCTTCACATGAACGTCAACTGTTCGTTCATCTCCTTCAAAATCCATTCCCCATACTAATTCAATTAATTCTTCTCTCGAGAATGTTCTTCCAGGATAACTAGCAAGTTGTGATAATAATTCAAATTCCTTTAATGGAAGCAAAATCGTCTGACCGTTACACTTCACTTCAAACCCTTTTCGGTCAATTGTTGTACCGTGCAGCGTAATAATATCAGCATTAAGCATTTGATAACGACGCAATAATGCTTTCATACGGAAAATGACTTCAGCTGGCTCAAACGGTTTTACAATATAATCGTCCGTACCAGAAATGAATCCTTTTTCTTTATCTACTAGCTGATCTTTTGCAGTTAATAAAATAACAGGTATATCATGATACTTCCGGATTTCTTCGCATAACGTATAGCCATCAACAAACGGCATCATAATGTCTACTATCGCAAGATGAATATTTTCTTTCTCTAAAACGCCTTGCGCTACCTTTCCATCTTCCGCTTCAAAAACTTTAAAGCCCTCTTTTTGTAAATGGTAATGCAATAACTCTCTAATATGTTTATCATCATCAGCTAATAAAATATGTATCATCTTCATTAAACCCTCTCTTGTTCATCCTTCTACATCCTTACATTAAGAAACAATTGGATTTTTTGCAAGAAAAAGAAAAACAATTACAGCATTAATTTTTTCATGGCAATGAGCTAAATTTTAAAATCCATTACGTGAAATTATTGAGGTTATCAAAGATACTACGCATTAGAACCGCAATACAGTACAACAGATCGTATGATAATGTAGCTTTGGAATAAAGGTTCATAAATAATACCTACAAGCCAATATTTTACGATAAATAAAAAGAATCCATTTTGAAATAGATTTTAAATAGACTAAACTAAGAAGAGGATATTACGTTCAATATATGAGTATATATCCTCTTTTCTTATAAACATTAGATTACTTATACAGATAATAAAAATAAAACTCTATATGTATACTGAATTCGGAAAAGTTTGTATAATTTAGGTAGCTAACGTATCTCATAACGGAAAGCGTTGTGAGGTCTTTAGACTGAGCGTTAATTTTTTTAGGGGTGAAGTGCTATGAGAGTACAAGAAGTTCTCATAGAGAATAAAAACAAAGGATACATATTACTGGATCAAAAAGGATTCCCTGTAATAAATCATTTAGGAGGTGACAATTATTAATGAAACAACAAGAACGTATTATCTTTCGTGAGGTTCAGCGACCACAACAAATTTGGGTATGGATACTCATATTTGGGATCGCAGCACTGATGTGGTATGGATTCATTCAACAAATTATCCTTGATACCCCGTTTGGAGATAAACCAGCTCCCAATGGTGTGTTAATTGCTTTGTGGTTGTTTTTTGGGATTGCCTTTCCTCTATTAATGCTTGGGGTATTGAAACTGATTATAGAAGTCCGTGAAAAAGGTCTTTATGTTCGTTTTGTTCCTTTTCATTTTCAATATAAACAGTACCTTTTCAAAAATATATGTCACTATGAAAGCATTACTTACAGTCCACTAAAAAGATTCGGAGGATGGGGAATTCGTTTTAACCTTAAGGGTGAAACGGCCTATAACATGAATGGAAAGAAAGGTATAGAGTTAAAGTTGAAATATAACACAGTGGTAATCGGCACTCAAAAACCGGACGAATTAAAAAAAGCATTGGACTCGGCACAAAAAGCATAATGAAAATTAATCGTCAACAAACGGGTATCATTGTGGAATAAGAAAGGACATTACATATTAGTCATATAAAATATATAATGTCCTTGAATTTATTTGTTTTTTTAAAATTTAGGTCTTGATAATTAAGTGATCAAAATAGATTCTCATATTTTCGCATTAAGATTATTTCAATAAAAAACATTGCTCATTTTCTGCCTTTTTAAAAACTAATTCTAACTCTTATTAAGCCTTAGAAATATCAACAAATCCTTCTCCGAACACATCACGAACATCGTGTATAGCGATGAACGCAGCCGGATCCGTAGTTTGAACAATCCGTTTTAGCTTCACTACTTCTTGCTTATTAATAACAATATAAAGAATTTCCTTCGGAGTTTTCGTGTAATAGCCATGACCTGAATACACGGTAACCCCTCTGCCCATTAAGGTAGTCACCTTCCCGGCAATTTCATTCGGGTTATCAGAAATAATCGTAATGGCTTTCTTCGGATTTAAACCTTCAATTACAAACTCCATCACTTTCGTTGCTACATATAGCATAATAATTGTTATCATCAGTTTTTCTGCACCAATGATGAAATAAGATGAAAACGCAACAATTAAATCGAAGAACAGTAAACCATAGCTAATGCTCCATCCTAAATATTTATGCGTCATCCTTGCTAAGATGGTAGTACCTGCTGTTGTTCCGCCAACGCGAATAATAAGACCAATCCCGCACCCAATAAATATTCCTCCGAAAATGGCATTTACAAGCATTTCATCCGAAGCAATCGTCCAGCCTTCTGTCAAATGAAGAAATAGCGAGTTCGTAACTACAGCGATAATCGTATAAATTGTTGTAATCTTATTCAAAAATTTATAACCAGCTATTAACAAAATCGCATTTAAAATTAAGTTAACTAAGCCTGGTGACCATTCAAATAAATAGTACGTAATAATCGTGATACCTGTTACTCCACCCTCACCAAACTCGTTCGGAATAACAAACAAATTCACACCTAACGCAAAAAGAAATGCACCAATAATAATAAAAATAATGTCTGTCGTTCTTTTTTTCATACAGTACCTCACTTCTTATGTAAATATTTATTCTGTCATAAACTCTCACCATTATATCGTGGAATATTCAAATCGAACAGTGGTTTATTTTTATTTTAATATAGGATGATAAAACAACTTTATCCTATATCCACATGTAATTTAAAAAGTAAAACAACTGTATTTATTATGTACTACAAGTAAAGTTTTGATTTCACATGCAGTTGATGCTAAAAAAATGAATAGGAACACTCACTCGCACAAACTTCGAATACAAAACAAATAGGCGAAGCTATAGAATAGACTTCGCATCAAACATTTGATCAAAGAGATTTATATTCATACATTCCAGAAATAAATTTACTTATCTTTCTCCATATATTCTTTAATCTTTCGTTCTTCCCACTCTTTTCCGAATATCCCAAATGGAAAAGTTGTCAATCCGTGTATAACGATACCAATCCCCCAACCTGCAAGTGGATATAAAAACCATAATTTACTTGAATCAGAACTTATATTTATAATAAAAAGCATTAAGTTCACTAGTATATAAACCGTTAAATGAATATAAAATGCTTTTAAATTCTCCATTCTTTTTTTAGCTCGTAAAT
The DNA here is from genome assembly GCF_002976445.1 of Bacillus sp. MYb56. Lineage (NCBI taxonomy): Bacteria > Bacillati > Bacillota > Bacilli > Caryophanales > Bacillaceae > Bacillus > Bacillus sp. MYb56. Next base: position 52,285 of record NZ_PCOH01000026.1, on the reverse strand, counting down.
AAACCTCATCTCGCTCCACCCTTAAACACCTCTTTCAATATTGTATTTTTTCACCTTCGCTCCAGTGTTAACATCATATTCTAATCGGAAATCCATTATTCTCAAAAAAACATAAAACAAAAAAGTACCCATCGAATTATCATACATATGATGATTCGATGGATACTGCATGATACATTTGTTATTTACAAGCGTCTAATTAAGACCAAATCCAAACATCATCATTATTTTCAACGTTGCTCTTTACCTCATGAATTTTTTCGATATGATCCGTTGTGTTGTAGTTAATAGAAATTCCGCCCCAACCTACATACTTCATATCAATTTTCACTTTCTCACCCATATTAAATACTTGTCCCTTCGTTAAGAAAACATCAATAATAGCTTTCTTTCCATTTACTGATGGATACTGAACAATGACATATTTAGTGGAATCGTCTCCCTCATCGTTCATCGTTCCTACTTTTGATACTTCCCCAATCACATAATCAGGAGAACCGTCTTCTTTCATGTGCATACCTAATTTATTTGACGTATTTTCAACTGTATTTGCAATCATATATTCCGTAAAATTACGCATCATAGATCCAGTAGCTTTAACCTCATCCCCTACTTTCACATTTGAAAGGGAATCTATATACACACTAACAGGTTCCTCATATTGCTTAGATTTTACGACAATTACACCGTTATCTACTTCTACTACTCGCCCTTCTAACGTCGAGAGATTCGATTCAATAGAAGCAGCACTCGCTTTTGACAGTTCTAATCCTGGTAAATTCGTTCCTGATAATGCTGCGATCCCTAAAGCACCTGCTAAAATTATTTTTTTCATACCCATATGTAACCTCTCCATTCATGATGATTATATTTTTTGATTGGATACGACCAACCTGTAACTATTATAGTTACAGGTTATAGAAAATAGCAACCACCTTTCGCATGCAATGTTGCATACTGTAATTTTTAAATATAAAGTTTGATAAAAAGATTTATTGTATCTTATTCATATATTCAACAATAGTGTTAGGTTCATAAATAACAGCAGGTGTATTTGTTAATGGTGGCGAAATTAAATGTCATGTACTATGTTCTTCAACTCTACGGTTTGTATAGTCGTAGTTAATTACATTATGTAGGAGCGGAATTAATATGTTAATGAAACCAAAAAGATTACAGCCAGGAGATATTGTGGCGACAGTAAGTTCTTCATGGGGAGGTGCTGGTGATTCTAAGCTAAGATGGCGATATGAGCAAGGAGTAAAAAGATTAGAAGACGTCTTCGGTCTTAAGGTTGTCCCAATGCCAAATAGTTTAAAAGGTAGCGAATACCTTTACAACAACCCACAAGCTCGTGCGGAAGATTTAATGACAGCATTTAAAGATACTCGTATTAAAGGAATTATTACGAATATCGGTGGAGAAGATAGCATCCGTTTACTCCCTTATATAGATTTTAATGTTATACGCGAAAATCCGAAAATTTTTATGGGATACTCTGACGATACCGTTTCACATTTGTTTTGCCATAAAGCAGAAATTTCCTCTTTTTACGGTCCAGCCATTTTAACTGATTTTGCCGAAAATGTAGAGATGGATCCATATACAATTGAAATGGTAAATCGAACTCTCTTTTCAAATGAGAATATTGGCGAGATTCAACCAGCTCATGAATGGACGAGTGAGCGTTTAGAATGGATAGAGATAAATAAAGATAAAAGGCGTACGATGCAACAAAACAACGGATATGAGCTACTTCAAGGCTCTATCACTGTACAAGGGCGTTTAATTGGTGGTTGTATAGAAGTACTGGAATTTGCAAAAGGAACGGAACTTTGGCCTGAGAAAAAACATTGGGAGAATACCATCATTTTCTTTGAAACTTCTGAAGACCATCCAGAACCAAGCTATATAAAGTATTGGTTACGAAATTACGCAGCGCAAGGCATTCTTCAAAAAGCAAAAGGCATCATTTTTGGTAAACCAAAAGACGAAATGTATTATGAAGAATATAAACACGAAATACTGAAAGTTATGAAAGAACATAACTTAGAAGATTTGCCGATTCTTTATAATTTAAATTTTGGCCATACCGAGCCGAAGTTTATTTTACCTTACGGCGCGTTGGCAGAAATTGATTGTGAAAATGGGGCTTTCTCTATTTTAGAGAGTGGCGTGGAATAAAGGAAAACTTTAAATAAGTATAGTCATTTTCCTGATCCTACAGAAAAAATAGCGTGTTTTTTCATTTTAGAGAGTATTTTATTTTGGTTAGCTTGATAGCGACATGAAAGGACCCCAATAAATAAAATCACTCCTATGAGATATGACTGTGAATTGATACTTTTTAAAAGTATCTAATTGGAGGGAGATTACGTTTATGGAAGTAACATTTACAGTAAGTAAATGGGATGAAAAACTAATCGATGATACTAGAAAAGATTTTCCTATTAATATTGCCCATGTTGAATATGATATTGATGGTGAATTAAAAGGAAAAGCTTTTGTTGAATACTTATTATACTATTTAGACTCAAATATAAATGATGGTCACTTGGCTACTGCTAAAATTTCTGGATTTTTACACTTTGAAGGAATTTATAAGGGGCAACAAGGGACATTTACAGCTCTAGAGCAAGGAATATTTGATAAAGGAAATCTAGATTCCCCAGGAACAATTATTAAAGCTACCGGTAACTTAGAAAATCTGAGAGGGTCCTATAATTATCAGTTTACAGGTCAAACTAGTAAACTGATTTTAGAGTTTGAATTTCAGCAAAATACCCTATAATATAGTGGAAAGGACATTTCTTGTAATACTAGGAATGTCCTTTTTGTTGACAAGCTTATTCAACTATTCTTCTATTAGTTAAGAAAAGAACAGAGTATATTACATAACGTCTTATTATCAGTATTCAGCAATGTGTAAAATTTTAATTATGGGGGGAATTAAAAATCTAAGCCCGAGAGACATGGCCCCCACCTATTCGTTACTTTTCCTACTTACTAAAGAATAATCCCCGAAAAACTCCCCTTCATAACTTCTTTTTCAAGTTGATTTCTACATATAAACATCGCAATAATTTTTGTGCGATGTTTTTCATCGGGTTCAAATTGTTCAATAGTTACGTCACAACGAATTGTATCACCGCTAAAAACAGGACGTAAAAATTCAAAATCCATCTTGCGAGCTAGTACGTTATAGTCACCGCCAATTTTTGTAGGCAGCGTTGATGTTAACAGCCCTTGTACAACAAATCTCCCCTGCTCATCTGGTGTAACATGATGAACACCTTCATCTTTAGATACTTCTGTAAATAAAACAACATCTTCTTTTGTAAACGTTCGTTCAAAGGTGATTTTTTCGCCTACTTGCAATTTCATCGATACCCCTCCTCAAAAACACTTTTAACATAAGAAAAACCGAAACTATAATCATTTCGGTTTTTCAATCTAAAGAAGTCTATATTTATTTTAACGAATGAACAAACAACCCACTGCGCAGTTTCGGTTCAAACCACGTTGATTTTGGCGGCATAACTTCCCCTGCGTCTGCGATTGATAATAAAGCTTCCATTGATGTCGGATATAATGAAAACGCTGCTTTATATTCACCGCTATTTACAAGGCGTTCTAATTCTTCTAATCCGCGGATTCCTCCGACAAAATCAATGCGTGAATCAGATCGTGGATCATGTATTTCAAGTACTTGGCTTAATAAATGATCTTGCAGAATAGATACATCTAAACCTTTAACGAGATCATTCGCATCAAACGTTTCCTCTTTCACAGTGAGCTTATACCACTTCTCGTTTACATACATGCCAAATGATTTTGGTTCATTTGGTTTATACGGAGAACCATTTGCTTCTTCTACATAGAAGTACTGCGTAATTTGCTTTAAAAACTGCTCGACTGATAAACCATTTAAATCTTTCACAACCCGGTTATAGTCCCAAATTGATAATTCATCATGAGGGAATAAAACAGATAGGAAGAAATTGAATTCCTCTTCTCCTGTGTAATTCGGATATTGCTCTCTTCGCATTAGCCCTACTTTTGCAGCTGATGCAGAGCGGTGATGTCCATCTGCAATATAAAGATTGGGAATGTCTTCAAATGTATTTACTAAAGTCGTAATTACCTCTTCATCTGCAATCTTCCACGCAACATGCCTAACGCCATCTTCTGCTGTAAATGTAAAGATTGGCGCATGTTCTTCTTTCCAGCTTGCAATGAAACGTTTCACTTCTTCTTTTGTACGATACGTTAAAAAGATTGGCCCCGTATTTGCGTCACACACATCTACGTGGCGAATACGATCAAGTTCTTTTTCATGACGCGTTCTTTCATGTTTTTTAATTGTATCATCTTCATACTCGTCAATCGATGTACAAACGACAAGGCCTGACTGCGTTCTTCCTTGCATCGTCAGTTCATAAATGTAAAGCGCTGGCTCCTCATCTTGAACGAACACTTCTTCTTGTATAAATTGCTTTAAATTTTCACCCGCTTTTTCATATACGCGATCATCGTACGGTGAAAGTGCCGGGTCTAAATCAATTTCTGCTTTATCAACGTGTAAGAAAGAATATGGATTCCCTATTACAACTTCTCTTGCCTCTTCACTATTTAATACGTCATACGGTAAAGCTGCTACTTGTGCTGCTTTACCTTCTACTGGACGAATAGCACGAAACGATCGGATTTTTGCCAAGTTTCTCTCTCCTTTACACAATCATTCGAACAGCTACAACACCTGTGATTTTGCTTATATTTTCCACAATATTCTCTTTCATTATATCATCAATTCCGTTATCAATATCAATCATTGTGTACGCCCAAGAATGTTTACTACGATTAATCATATCCGCAATATTAATATGATGTTCTGCTAAGCATCCTGTAATTTGTCCTACCATGTTCGGAACGTTTTGATGCATAATTGTAATTCGTTTTTTTCCAATGTACGGAAGTTCTACGTTTGGATAGTTTACTGAATTACGAATATTACCTGTCTCTAAATATTCACGTAATTGACGTGCAGCCATTACTGCACAATTTTCTTCAGATTCAGACGTAGATGCACCAAGATGAGGCGTCGCTGTTACATTTTTCATTTTTATAACATTTTCATTCGGGAAATCTGTTACGTAATGTGTAATAATATCTTCTTCTAACGCTTTTTGAAGAGCATTTTCATCTACAAGTTCTCCTCTTGAGAAATTGAATAGACGCATTCCTTTTTTCATCGTCTCTATAGCGTGTTCACCAACAATCCCCTTCGTTTGGTTCGTAAGAGGAATATGCAGTGTAATATAATCACACGTTGCAAAGATTTCATCTAGGCTAAACGCTCTTTGTACTTGCGTAGAAAGACGCCATGCTGTTTCAACTGATATATACGGGTCGTAGCCAACAACGTCCATCCCTAAAGATAACGCATCGTTCGCAACTAAAGCACCGATTGCGCCAAGACCGATAACACCTAAACGTTTCCCTGCAATTTCTGATCCAACGAATTGCTTTTTCCCTGCTTCAACAAGCTGTGGTACTTCTTCTCCATCCAACTCTTTCGTCCAGCTCACTCCATTTATAATATTACGGGAAGACATAATAAGGCTTGCGATAATAAGTTCCTTCACTGCATTCGCATTAGCCCCTGGCGTATTAAATACTACAATCCCTTTTTCCGTACAACGCTCAACAGGAATATTATTTACACCGGCACCAGCTCTTGCAATCGCCTTTAAATCTTCTGAAAACTCTTCTTGATGTAAAGAATAGCTGCGAAGTAAAATACCATCTGGATGACCTACTTTGTCTCCAATTTCATAGCGATTCCCATCAAAAATTTGCAAACCCTTTTCGGCAATTTGATTTAACGTCTGAACACGAAACATATCTCCATCTCCCTATCTATTTTCAAGCTCAAATTCCTTCATATAGTCTACTAATTCTTGTACACCTTGGATTGGCATCGCATTGTAAACACTAGCGCGCATACCGCCGACTGAACGATGTCCCTTTAGCGTAACGAAACCGCGCTCTTTCGATTTTTGTAAAAACTGATTGTTAAGCTCTTCTGACGGTGTTGTAAACGGAATATTCATAAGTGACCGATACGTGGGATCAACTGGTGAAGTAAACAATTTAGATTCATCTAAAAAATTGTAAAGAAGTGAAGATTTCATTCTATTTTGTTCTTCAATCGCAGATACCCCGCCTTGTTCTTTCAACCACTCTAGTACAAGTTTTGCTACATAAATACTAAAGGATGGCGGTGTATTATATAGGGAGTTATTTTTACTGTAAGTTTCATAGTTTAACATCGTAGGACAAGCACTATTTGCACTGCCAATTAAATCTCTTTTTATAATTACAATCGTTAAACCCGCTGGCCCTAAATTCTTTTGCGCACCCGCATATATGAGACCAAACTTCGTAACATCATATTGTTCTGATAAAATATTTGAGGACATATCCGCAACGAGCGGCACTCTTTCTAAATGTGGAATATCCACATATTTTGTCCCCTCAATTGTATTGTTCGTTGTAATATGTACATAATCTAGTTCTTCATCATTTGGTAAATCATCCATTTTAGGAATTGTAGTAAACTTCTCTTTTTCAGAAGAAGCAATCACTTTTACTTCTCCTACTTTTCCGGCTTCTTGCAGCGCCTTTTTAGACCATGAACCTGTCAGTACGTACCCAGCTTTTTTATACGTACTCATTAAATTTAACGGTATCATAGAAAATTGTAATGACGCACCGCCCTGTAAAAATAAAACTTCATACTCATCAGGAATGTTCATTAATTCACGAAGTAAGCTACTTGCTTCATCAATAATACTTTGGAAATAAGAAGATCTATGGCTCATTTCCATAACAGACATGCCTGTCCCGTTATAATTTACAAGCTCCTTTTGCACTTTCTCTAAAACTGGCAAAGGGAGTATAGATGGTCCTGCTGAAAAATTATACACTCTCTCCATCACCCAGATAACCTCCCTATTTCTCATTTTTATTATTTTTTAAACTTTCTGAATTATAACCTATATACAATACACGGTCAATTTGTTTTCCGTTATTACGGTGCAAGACGCAATGGAATCGCTTGCATGTGCACCCTGCTTTTTATAAACATACAAAAAAGTGTTAAGTACATAATCGTACTTAACACTCTAGTAATTAAGTATAATAGCTACTTACTCGTAAAGAACCGATCGAAAATTTGATAAATAGCTGAAAGACCAAAGAGCCAATAAATAGTATCCACAAGCGCCGGCATAGAACCAAACCATTTCTCAACTACATTATAATCTAACGCCACAAACAACCAATTCAAACCGCCAAGAATCACCAAAATTACTGTAAGGTATGACAAAAATTTCATTATGATTGCCCCCTAGGTGATAAGATGGTGAAAGGCCTTTCACTAAAATATATGTAATAGATTCTAAAACTTACCTATTTTATAAAATTTATTTTCGATACCAGCCATTAATAACTGTCTCTGCTTCTTTACTATGTATTTGATATGAATGATTACTATCATTAGATCCGATAAACCAAATTGAAAAACCTTTAAAATATGGCTTCGCTTCTAATACATCTCGGTAAGCACGCCACCCGTTAAGTTGTACATCTTTCGAAAACACATTCGTAACATCTGGGTTCCACGGGCTTTGTAGTCCAAGTTCACGTGCTGGCACATTAAATCCACCAAAATAAACTGGCTTTCCAGTTGTTTTATGTAATGTCTCAAGTTGCTGAACGACATTTTGGCCACGATTGTATACTGTCGTCGCAAATAAGCTTTGTTTTACTTCTTCGTATGATGGATTTCTTTTTCCTGAAACTTCAAACCAACTATCAATACTTACAATGTCCACCTTTTTTAAATACGGGCGATTTATTTTCTCTTTAAATTTCGCCTCATAAGAAGGATCAAAGCTTGCAGTTAACCACCAGTTCATTTGATACAAAACATTTCCTTTATACTGCTGGCGAACAAAATTAATCGTATCATTCCAATATCCTTCTGCATATTCCATATTCACGAAATTAGAAGCGATTTTCAGCCCATAAATATTGTACTTACTTGTAATGGAATTAAAAATATCTTGTAAAACAACCGTTTTCCAATTCCAGAAGAAATCGTTAATATTACTAGGGTTCCACTCTGTTTCTCCAATATTTCCTTGCTGAATAAACGGAAACGGCTCCAATATAACTTGTATATTACGCTTTAATAATTCTTGAATTAAAATAATAGCTTGTTTCTTTTGCGCCTGATTAATTACCATATTAGCCGAATTTACATCCGAAATATCTACTTGAATAGGTACATTCACCGTATTTAAATTCAAGCGCTCTACATCTGCTAACACTTTCGCTACATTGCCTACTTCCCATACCGTTACGTTTCCTGATTTTATTTTTCCAGATTGAACAGTATTTACATCCGCCTGTATATTTCCCTGGAAACAAAAAGAAAACAACATGATACACACTCCTAAAATACTTACTAAACTCTTACTTTTCTTCACAAGTTTCCTCCTATAATTTTTGGCATTCTTGCTTATTCTATACAATGTTTCACATATATTCCATAAGAAAAATAATTCAAAAAAAGAGCGGTTCTCCCGCTCCTTTACAAACCATTCCATCTCAAAATATCTACACATTATTTAGGGACTAAATTTAACACTTTCCCTTCTATCCCATCTGTATTAAGTGTAGTCGTATGATACTCACCGTTCACCCAATCATCTATTTGATCATGATACCAATCGCTTCTAAAGTTTCCAGATTGTCCTGGCCCTACGATATGATAACCGTTTGACATATCTTTCGTATCAATAACAAATCTCCAAGATGCCCCATGATTTACAATACCGTTATCTCCGTAACTCGCTGCTTGAACGGTAACTTGACTTCCGCCTATTGGAACTGGTTTCTCACGATTAAATGCGAGTAATGCTAATATACTAGATGATCTCGAAATTGGATGTGTAAAAGCAAGTTGATGGTAATCGCCCCACTTCCACTCCGCTACATTCGGTCCATATTCCTTCTGTAATTTCTTCATTACATTTACGTACGATGTATGCACAACTTTCGTGAAGCCTCCGTACTTCGTAAACCAAGCGCTATTTTCTCCTGCTACTTCTTTTCGAATCAATTCATCAACTACTTGTGACTTCCCTTCAAATAACTCCATCACATCTTTCGGTATTTCTTTTGAAAATAGCGTATTCGAAATCTCTTTCATTAACAAGTGGAATATTAATGGTGCCGCTTCATCTTTACTATCGTAAAAATTCCACTTTGTTAATTGTTTTACGCCTTCTTTCTCTACTTCATTTAAAGATGCTTTATTTAACTCTTTTAACAATATAGGAGTAAACTCTTTCCCATATAAATTTTTTTGATCCATCTGTAAATCTTCTAAATCTTTCACCGTATACTTTTCCTTCTCTTGTAAAAACTCTTGAATACGCATTTGCCTATATGGCTGCGCCCACGTATTACTAATATGGTACGGATAATTATCATCAACGATTTTATTATTTGCAGTTGAAATAAACCCTTGTTTTGGATTTATTACTTTTGGAAGTTGATCAAACGGAATATACCCTTCCCATTCATATTCATCTGTCCATCCTGGCACAGGCAAACTACCATCGCCTTTTTTACGCACTGGTATATTTCCATTCGCTTTATAAGCAATTGTGCCATCGTTTGATGCAAACACAAAATTTTGAGTCGGTGTATGAAAATCTTGAAGAGCCGTTTCAAACTCATTCCAATCTTTCGCCTTATTCATATTTAATACAGCCTTTAATTCAGCAGAAGGCTCCAAAGCAGTCCATTTCAAAGCGAATACTGTTTTCGTTTTCTCTTTCCCCTTATCCGCAAACTCTGAAATAACTGGACCATGCCTCGTAACCGTAACGTTATACGGAATTGTTTTCCCGCCTTTTACTTTAATAGATTCATTAACAACCGTAGCCTTTTCCCATTTATCGTTATACAAAAATTCATTTTCATTATTAGGATTTCTCTTTTCAATATACAAATCTTGCACATCGGGACCTGTATTCGTAACGCCCCATGCTATTTTGTCATTGTGTCCTAATATAACGCCTGGTACTCCTGCGAAAATAACGCCACTCACATGTAAATCTTTCATTTCAAGTTGCGATTGATACCAAATAGAAGGTGTCGCAAGAGATAAATGAGGATCATCCGCTAAAATTGGCTTACCAGATACACTCTTTTCACCACTCACAACCCAGTTATTACTACCGTTAAACTCTGGTGGAATAACTGTCTTTGAAAAACTTTGTGCTACGTCCACATTTGTATTTTTCAATTCAGCTAGCAATCTAGGCGCATCTTTCGGATATGTAGGAAATAGCTCATTTGCTTGCTCTTCCGGAAGATTTTTCAACGCCCAATATCGAAATGCTTGTCCGTGCCAATGTCCTCCTAAATCAAACGCCATATACTTTCCAATCGTTAAAGAATCCACGATTGACCATTCAGCAGGTTCATATCCTAATATAGTAAACTCAACCGGCAATTTCTTTTCCTCTTTTGCCTCACGTATAAAAGTATTCACCCCATCAGCAAATGACTGCAGGGCATATTTCGCTTCTCCATCATATTGACTAACAGATGCTTCTGCCGCTCGCCGTAAACCGAGCGTTCGAAACAATTTATCTCGATCAACAGCTGCTTCCCCTACAACTTCACTTAACATACCAGAAGCTTGTCTTCTACTTAAATCCATTTGAAACAAACGATCTTGCGCTTGTACATACCCTTGCGAGAAATATAAATCATGCGCATTTTCCGCTTTAATATGTGGTACACCTTTACTATCTCGTTTCACCACAACAGCATGTTGTAAATCCTCAAGTTTTATCGTTCCATCTATCTTTGGCACAGAACTAAGCGTATATATGTTCAAAAAAATCATAGCGCAAATAAACAAAAAAAGAACGATACTACTAGACCAAATAAAAATTCTTTTTCCCCTATTTCGTTTCTTTTTTATGACGACTTCCATACAATCCCTCCTCTCTCAATCTATTCGCTTCTATTGTGAAAGAACCTTTTAGAAAAATTGAAAAACCCCCTTCATTTTCCTATCAATGAAGGGGGTTTTTCTTATCGTCCGCTACGCCAGCTTTCATTATGACCAAGATTTGAATCGGTCGCTAATTGCACATCATATAACATTTCACTAAAGAAGCGCTTATCTACTTGTTTTGGTACAATGCGTCTCTCATCATCAATTTCGTCGTATTCATATGAACCGCGGTTCACTTTGCCTGCCTTATAAAATTGAATTTCAAATACACATACATCTTCTTCACCTTCATATCCAATTGGCGCTCCGCTAAATGAAAGTTCCGCTCCTACTCCAGTTCTAGTGTCTTCTTTATAAAACGTATAATAAACACCGCCATCTTGAACCGATCCGCGAGTCCATCCAAGTGTCGTCATCTTACCGAATAACGAGCGACCATTTAGTAAAATACCGCCAAATCTCTCAACATCAATCTTATCATTTTCCTCTACTACAAACACTGGCCGTTCAATTTGTAGGAATGGCTGAACAATTCTGGAATTTGTCAGTTGCTCTTTCCACACTTCCTTTTCCACCTCGGATAATTCTAACGGATGAATTAAACCAATAACAGTTCCAGGTGAAAGCTCATGACGCTCTCCTATCATTGAATAAAACATATCACCCGCCGCATAACGGAACGTTCTCAGCAACTTTCCTTCCGTATATTCACCCCAAACAAGTGAAATGGCAAATTGCTTCATAATTGGATTTTCCATAAATACCGGCTTCCACGTATCGTATGACCAATAGCGCTTTAGTGATAGAGCAGTTTCCAAACGTTGTTTCTGCATGGAAAGAGCACTTCGAAGCTCTTTCTTTAAAGCGGCTAACTCTTTCTTAGCTTCTTCAGCTTTTTCTACATCATCTTTTGCATTCGGCTTTGGAAGTGACTTCATACGTTTTCCTTCTTCTGTCTCTAATTCAATTTTTGACTCAGAAGTTAAAATAGCAGTAAAACATCTATTCCCAAAATCAATCTCCTTCTCACCACTTATATTGAAGCCAAGATTTGGTGCCAGTTGATCTTCCAACTCTTCTTCTGTTATACCACGTGTTTTCGCAGCAAGACTTATTGCTTCTTTTGCCGCATTACGCACTAACTTATGCTTATATTTAAATGCCATCGCATGAATAGACACAAGTGCAAGCTTAGATGAGGACAACCCTAGAGCCCGAACAGCATCTGCTGCAATCTTTCCTCTCATATGAAGGACCCATTCATCAATTTGCTTTTTAAGTATACCGACCATTTTATCATCACTATACATCCCATATAACGAAAGAATACCACGTTTCTTCACATCTGCATCTTGAGAAATCCATACTTGATATATTTCTTGTACATATTCCTTCAAGTCTTGTTCATTCAAAATAGTACTAATTACTTCAGCCGCATCTTTCTTCTCAATAACGGAATCTGATACATACTGATTTACATATGCTAGCGGAAGTTTTACATCGGCTATTTCATTTGAATTACGAAGACGAATTTGTGGTTCGTTCCCAATCCATTGCACAAATGAATTTCTTTTTTGTTCCGTTACTATACGACTACAAAGTTCTTCTATATTTTCTGAATCTCCACCCACTCCAAGTAACGGAGCAAACTTCTCAATAAAAGAGGCGTTCTTCTTTTCTTGTAAAGCTTCCTGTACAAGTTGCATATATTTTTCAATCTTATAATCTATAAGTATTTCCATCACATGTTCACGGACAATTTTCTTTTTATTATGAAGTTCAGCTGCTACATCTGCCGCAGCTCCTTCATCTTTTGAAAGAATTTCCACTACAGACTCGCGCATTTTTTTAGATGAATCTCCTAAGCATTTGATCAAAATGGGACGCATTTTAATCATGTTATCCTTTGCTAACTCTTCTAAAATATATGCTTTTGCCACAGCAGAATACTCATCAAATCGTTCAATTATGTATGCTTGTTCTTTTACAATGACATGAACAAGCGCTTCCTTCGCCTTGTTTCTCTCTTCACTGTAGCATGCAGCTTGTTCAACTGCATAAGTGATAAGCTTTTCCTGACTTAATCCATACGAAAGAAGATCTTCTAATACTTGTTTCGGTTCTATCCCTCTGACAGAACATTCGTACAGAAGTTCGTATAAATTAACGTTATATTCATCTCCGAATTGCAGTGTAAGTACAGCTTCCCTCTTCGCTACATCATCTACGTCCCAAAGGAGTGCAACCTCTAATACTGGCATCCCCCAATACATACTTCTATACTTAGGATTTTTAAGTATTTGCTTCATATCCTCAAATGACACTTTCCCTATTAAATAATCACGATATGTATCCCGCACTGTAGACAATTTAATTTGCAAAGCAGCCACAAAAAATTCTTCTCGCATTTTCCCTCTATTTAGCTCATGTCCTTTTTCAGCTAACATTCGTGCGATGATGAGATAATTAATTTTACTTAAATAATGCAAAGTACGTTGAACAAATTCAGGATTTTCTTTCGCCATGAAGCATAGCAATTCATATTCATACGTCTTACAAAATTCTTCATTATTTAAATCATGTTGCCTCAGACGGTGCGCAAAAAATCTTTCCTCAGAAATCCAAAACTGTTTACAAAAACTTTGAATTTCATCATATGTTTTCTTATTTACACTACCTGTTCTTTTGTAGTTTTGAAGCTGACCGAGAGCTTGACACATGTAACGCGTAGCATGGTTCATAAAACCCCAAACGTTTCTCTTCGCTAATATTTCAACATATCGCCTCGCAACATTTGAATACTTATGAATACTAAATAATAGCCGCCAAATATATTCTGGTAAAGCCCCACCTACAAATAATTCCCTATCACTTTCACCCTTTATATACCGTTCAACAGCTTCAACCTTTTCCTTTTCTCCATTCAAATTCAATATAAATTCAGCATGTTCTTCTAATCTCTCGTCCAATAAAGAGCTATATGTACGGAATCTCTCATAATCTACTTCAAACATTACAAGAAGTAGCGATAATTGCTGCTTTATTGATAAAGCTGACAACTGCTCTTCTATATAGTTCGGATTCTCGCTTATTAATTCTCTAAGAAAAACATACGCTTCATCCACATAACTTGAAATATTGGATAAATATTTGCATGCACTTGCTACAAGTTTCTCCAACGGAAGTTCACTTTTTTCTAAATAAACCTTCATATTAGAAAAATTCACATATTTAAACCTTATTATAAGAACATTTAACAATTGCTCCCCTAGCAAATAATAAAATAACCGAAAGAAATCCTGATCTTGTTTATATACTTTTCTAAAATCATTTATAAATCGCTCGGCAAAATCGCCTCTTTTTTGATCTCTAATTGTCGTTAGTTGAATATTATTTAAAATCTCTTCTTCTCTCGTTTCTAAATAACGTGATGATAATTGTTCCTGTTCTTCTGTCATATGAATATATTGAAACAACTGAGATGTATTAGTAGTCAAACTTTGTTCCCCCGCATCTTTTTATCTATTATAAAAATACCCTTATTTAATTGTAGTATAGCATACAACCCACCGTATACGAACGTATATTCTGCATTAAATTTATGTAAATTAAAAAACACTACTCAAAACACTTCTCCTTCTCTCTAAACTTCCCATTACACACTTTTCTCCACTATATTCGCTACACCAATTCCTCAAGATACCCTTTACATAAGCAAGTGTCCCCTTATTATTTTCAAACGCAATTTTAAGTGCCTCTAGTACTTTATCTCCTGAAACTCTTTGCATCCATTCCTTTAATTCCTTCGCGATATATGGAGATAGACTACTAATGTTTTGTTCGTAAAATTTATAAACTTCACTATGCGGAGTGGCATCCTCTACTCTTTCTACCTCTTCCTTCTCTTGAATAATTGCTTGTTGTGAATTACTACTAACCTCTTCCTCTGGCATACCAAAATACTGAAGTAATAATGGAATCTTGCATTCTTCTTCAAGACATTTACGCAAAAACTTATGTAGGAACTCTTTACTTTTCACCATTTTCAGCTCACGTAATACACATTTCTCTATGTTCGTATTAAAAATAGGATTATAGTGTAACCAATTTATAATGAATAACTCTTTCGTTTCCGCATCATATAAAATCTTCCCGTATTCCACAAACCGGTTCAATAACTTCTCAACAGTCTCCATACTGTAACCAGTTTCAAGCTCTGCCAAACGCTTCGGTAATATGTAAATACCACATTGCTTCGTTTTCGTACCAGTTAACAAATATATGTAAAAATAACGCTCTTCTGGTGTTAAATCTAATATGAATTCATCTTGCCAAAAGTTCACCTGCACATTACGGTACACCGCCATATGTTTCCCACCTCCTTTTATTCATAAAAAGGCAAATTTCAATCCTTCAATATACATATAGGAATGAGGGCTTTATTTTTGCATTTGAATTCCAAATTTTTTTAACTACTACAACGCCGGTTTTATTTTTTCGCGCTTGTTTTGTTCTTGTAGTTGTTTTTGTTTTTGTTTTGTTTTTTCTTAGTGATTTATTACTTGGTAGGTGCTTATAAGGGGCTTTGAAGGGGCTTATATAGTGTTTTCATTCCTCTCTTATCCGATTCCTAATTATAAATGTCTCCAACAATCTTCATATATTGCAGACAACCATTATGATTCACCTGCTCATATTTACACGAAAATAAAAAGCACTTGTTGCCTTCGTAGACAATTCAGTGCTTAAAGTTAAAAGCTTATAAATAAAAGTGTCTATAATCGACATAGTTGATTGAAATACAATTCTGTTACATTTATTTTAGTAACGATAATATGATACATACCGAATTATCTACAACTGAACGTTCTGGGCGAGATTTCATTAACACCGTTAATCCAATTAATGAAGTGACTAGCGTTTGTGCCAATGCTTTAGCATTCACATCACTTTGCAGTTCTCCAGACTGAATTCCTTTAGTAATTAATTCTTGAAATATAACTGAAAGATACATTTGATGTTCTCTAGTCAGCACTTCAAATTTTTCATTATGAGGGGCAATCTCAACCATTGTGTTAATACAAAAACAGCCTTTATTTGATTCTTTTTTATATTCCTCTTCCACCATATTTTCAAAAAATATACGAATGGCCTCTTTTACAGATTGTTCTTTTTGAAGTTTTGTTCGAATGCTAGCTGCGTGTAAATTCGTGTATCTCCGTAATGCAGCTTCAAATAGCCCTTCTTTATCACCAAATGCTGCATATAAACTCGGTCTTTGTATTTCCATTTTAGCAGTTAGATCACTTAATGAAGTAGCAGCGTATCCTTTCTCCCAAAAAAGTTGCATAGCAGCATCCAAAGCTTTTTCTTTATCAAATTCACGTAGTCGAGCCATTTAACCCCTCCTCTTTTTTCACCTGTTTTCTAAATTATAAATCACGTTTTTATGTACTAATCAGTATATTATATATCGTATTAAATTATAAATGATATGTCAAAAGAAACTGAATTTAATTTACAATTCACTTGACATAGTAACTTATCCCTGATTATATTTGACTTACGAAATAACATACCATTCGGTACATTATTTTAATAACAAAAGGAGATGATATTATGGATACTAAAGAAAAAATGACAGCTGCTCTTACACAGAATAATGATCAGTTCCAATCACCTATCAATACAATCATGCCCCGCTATATAACTCTATTATTTTCAATAGCTTGCGGGATGGCTGTGGCGAATATATACTTCGCTCATCCTCTACTTGATTCTTTATCAAATGCGTTTAAGATCAACCATTCAACTATTGGTGTCGTTATTACGATTACTCAAGTTTGTTATGCACTCGGATTACTGTTATTAGTTCCACTTGGTGATTTGTTAAACCAAAAAAGACTTATCATTGTTCAAATGATTTTATCCGTTTTCGCTTTAATTGTGGTCGGAGTCGCTCCTTCCAGTACCGTACTTTTTATAGGTATGGCCTTAGTCGGAATTCTTGCGACCGTTACGCAGACACTCGTCGCTTACGCATCCATTTTAGCTAATCCAAAAGACCGTGGGCGAATAGTAGGTTTCGTCACGAGTGGTGTCGTAATAGGAATTCTACTTGCACGTACATTTGCCGGAACATTAACAGATCTAGCGGGATGGCGTTCCGTTTATCTTACCTCTGCTGTACTTATGCTCTTCGTAATTGGTTTGTTATATCGTAATTTACCTAGTCTTGAACATAAAAAAACAGCTATGACCTATCGTAAATTATTACGTTCTGTTCTCTTATTATTTGTAGAAGAAAGGATCTTACGTATTCGCGGAATATTAGCATTACTTATTTTTACTTCCTTCAGTATTTTATGGACTTCATTAGTTTTACCTCTAAGTGTTGCACCATATAATCTATCACATACAGCTATCGGAGCATTTGGTCTTGCTGGAGTTGCTGGTGCATTAGCTGCCACTAAAGCCGGACAACTTGCTGATCGCGGATTCGGAGAGAGAACTACTGGCATAGCCTTATCCTTATTATTACTTTCATGGCTCCTAATTAAATTAATGAACCATTCTCTATTCCTACTAGTTATCGGTGTTATCCTTTTAGATTTAGCTGTGCAAGCTGTACATGTCACCAATCAAAGTATGCTTTTCACAGTGCGTCCAGAAGCGAGAAGTCGCCTCACTGCCAGTTACATGATTTTTTATTCTATCGGCAGTGCAACAGGTGCAATTCTTTCCACAAACATTTATGCAAGCTACGGATGGAACGGAGTTTGTATATTAGGTGCATCCGTTAGTGCTTGTGCTCTTTTATTTTGGGCAATGACCTTACGGCGATCGTCATAAATAAAAGGGGAATAATTTATTAGTGCATTTTTTAATACGTATTTTTCTACAAGATTATAGAATACCATTTACTTTTTAAAATAAATCAACGGCATTTTCATATTAAAAATGCCGTTGATTTCAAATTTTATGTATGCGATTCGCCATGTCATGATAATAGATCATATACTAGCAAAATACATCTATTACAAATTACCTTTAACTTTTCCAACAATCTCGTTTATCGTATTTCGATCAAACTTGTCACTAATTTCGTATGGCTCACGATCTCCTACTAATTGTACGCCTACGATGTCGTTGCGGTCCTTACCGTATTGCACTTCAATAATAGATCCGCGCTCTATTTGTTTCCAAATGTAACCTGCTTCATCTTTATTATCTAAAATAATACAGTCCTCAATATTTTCATCGATCCCAATTAACTTGTTATCATCCATATACCCAATCTCGTATTGTTGACGTTCTTTCGCTTTGCCGCTTACTAATATACCTTTGCTACCATATGAGTAATCCGTATAATCCTTTTTCTCCGCTTGTACCGCTTTCGGCTCTTGTACTTCAGTTTTTTCAGTAGCCCCACAACCGGTAATAAGACCGATTGGCATAACTGCAGTTAATACTACTCTAGTAAATTTCTTTATCATTTAAAACTAACCTCACGTGATTAAGTTTTAGTTTCATTTATCGCTTTATTAAAGGATAACATGGCAACGCGAAGAAAAAGCCAAACAAAAAATATTATTTACATTTCCCACTTATATAAGGGACTAGGCCGTTTAAACCTAGTCCCTACATAACTTTAACTTTTCTTTACATGCTTAATGATGCTTCATCCTTATTTCTTTACTATCCCCTGTACAACTTATGTGTTAGAAACTTCTTCTTTCATTTTATCCCGCTATTTGTGGGCAGTAAGACTCCCACCTCAAAATTCGGCTGGAGCAAAGAAGTTAGGTGGGAGAATAGCTGCCCGTAAACGCCCGATTGGTGTAGGCTAATAATCAGTGGGGGATGCCCCCCACTGATTAAAGTTTCACTTTATATACCCTATCTCTTTTCTCATCACTTTTGACAAAAACCAGCTTTCCTTCTTTAACAAAACCTTCTAATAGTAAGCATACTTGTCCATATGCTTTCGGCTTATTCGTAGTGAATCTTTCATCGGGTATTTTACCAGCTCGTACTAATTGTTCACATAGCTCAAGTGCACTTATTTCTTCAGAATTAAATAATCCCAATATATCTTGTTGCAATGGCGATAAAGGTACTGGTATCTCAGCAACCTCCACCGTTTCTTTTTCCTCTTCAAATAAATCTTCAAATGAAATTTGATTCATTACATCTTTTCCTTTCTGATAATGAATTTGCTTAACATGAACTGAATCTTATATGTACTAGAACTTTTAAATTTAGTTATTGTTATGTAGTCCTTACCTCTTTACATAAATTTTATAACTCATGTGCATCATTTTAAGTAGTATGTTTCAATTATACCAAATATACGTTCTATCATCTATTGAATTCGTTATTGCAGAAATGAAAGCAATAGTGAACATCATCTGATTTGTTAGTTGCACAAAACATGTAACAAATCTATACTCATCTTTTAGTTTGTCAGCCACTTCTATAAAAGTAAGACTAGAGCCACCTAACCCATGTAAACAAAAGATAACCGAATTTTTCTTATTAACCCATTCTGTGATGTGTACTTTCTTATGTCGATTATTAACAAAATATCTCTTCACCCTATTCAGCTCCTAAAATATTTTCCCTACACCAACTATTTCATCTTAACAAAATTTGTAAGATGCTAACAAATAAAAAACACTACCAATCGCAGTGTTTGGGCTACCTCCACATGTCTATCAAGCTAAGAAAAGCTAACATCCAAAACAAAAAAGATGGCGAGGTTAATATTGTAGCATCTGGAAAGTAGGCAGTCTCTAAAGCCTAGTTAAGCAGATACAGTAAGCAAGTATTCTATGTTACGAATGAAAAAGAATCTGATATGAATATCAGATCCTTTTTCACTGCTTCTTTTATAAATTTAATTTCTTGATACATATATCTTTTCACACGATAACTGGTTCATACGTGCTCAAATTATCATACACCGTTTTCGCAATACTAGGAGGAAGGTTAATACTTCCACCAGATATGGCTTTTTAATAGAATCCAAGTGTATTTTTACTTGCTAGACTTAATTTTTTCGCAATACTCTTCTAAAGTTAATCCTTTTTCTTTTAGATAAACAGCAACTTCTTTTCCTACATAACGATAATGCCATGGCTCATACTTAATGCCAGTAATATTCTCTTTATCTTTTGGATAGCGGAGAATAAACCCATACTCTGCAGCATTCTTATCTAACCATTTGAATGCATCAGTCGTTTCAAATTTTGCATTTAAATCTTCTACAGTATTCTGCCATTCAACTGAAATAATGTCTAATGCTAATCCAGTGTGATGTTCACTTGCACCAGGATACTGAAGATATTCCAATGCCTTAGCACTAGCCTCTTTATCCGACAAACCTTGAGATTTATAGCTTTTAACTGAAGCATCATAATAAGTTTGTTGTAATTTTATAGCTCGATAACCTGATCTTAAATAAAGATTGATTCCCTCTTTTTTTGCAGCTGTTACCATATCCTGATAGGAAGTTGCAATTCTGCTATCGATTTTCATATTTGGCTTAGCATTTTGAGTGATACTTGTTAATTCAATCCCTAGTTCCTTTGATAACATATGTTCTCTATTTACAAGAATAATTCTCCAATCATTAAGATCAGAGATAGGTAAAACATCTTTTTTATTCGCATTTATCTCATTTTTATTTTTATCGTTATTATTAGTAGTTTCCTGAGATGTTTGTTTTCCACTACAAGCAGCAAGGCTCCATCCCAATGTCAATACCAATGCTAAAATTATAAATTTTTTAATTGTATCTCATTCCCTTTTTGTTTATTAGTCTTTATACCAATTTCCTAACACATCTCTAGGAATATCCTTGAAATCCTTCAAAGAAACGGGACCTACAAATTTTTTAATCCCATGATTTTTAGAATTTTCATCCGAATAATCTTTTAAAAATTGAATTTTAAATTGTTTCTTACCATCAGCATAGTCGGTTACTGTCGGTACGAGTGCCGCTTGTCGTATACCAAAAGTTTTATCTTCATACTTAACAAATTGTATATAAGATAATCCTCCAACCAATGTTTCTAATTTTTCTTGAGCAGAAATAAGATTTCCAAGAGAATAATAGATTAGCGTTTGATGTCCATCTTTATTTTGTTTCCATTCAATTGGTTGAATTACATGTGGATGATTTCCAATTACTACATCTACACCTAAATCTGTTAAATATTGAGCAACTTCTTTTTGTTGTTTTGAAGGTGTAGAGGTATATTCAACTCCCCAATGCACCATAACAATCACCATATCAGAACTACTCTTTGCCTTTTCCACATCATTTTGTATCGCTTTTTTATCAATTAAATTTAATGCCCAAGACTTATCAGCTGGAATTTTAATTCCATTCGTACCATATGTATAATTAAGTAATGCAAAATGAATCCCATTTTTTGTAATCGTTTTTATTTCATTGCGCTCGTTTTGACTCTCATTAATGCCTACCGGGATAACATCCGGATATTTCTTCCAGTATTCTCTTGTATTCGCAACACCTTTAATACCCATATCCATAGCGTGATTTGTCGCTTGAGTCACTATATTGAATCCAGTATCCACTAAAGATTGACCTACTTCTTCAGGTGTATTGAAAGTAGGATATCCCTGTACTTTTAAATTATTTCCTGCAATCGGGGTCTCCTGGTTCACTATAGCAAGATCACTTGATTTAACAGCTTTTTTGATATTTTCATAAATATAGTTATAATCATATGAACCGTCTTTTTGTTTGCCATCTTTAATTACTGCGTCATGGTATAAATTATCACCCGTTGCTATTAAATTCACAACCGATTTTACTTTTTTATCTTCCGTAAAATTAGGAGATTGTTGAATAGGACTTTTATCTACCCAATTTGGTGCTTTTAAGGATTTATCTATATTTGATTGAGACGGTGGTAATGAAGCTTTAGATGTCTTAACATCCGTATTACCACAAGCGGTTAAAAGCACTAAAAAAATAAGACATAATAAAAAAATTCTTTTACTTCTCTGTAAATTATGTAACATGTA
Organism: Bacillus sp. MYb56; assembly: GCF_002976445.1. NCBI lineage: Bacteria > Bacillati > Bacillota > Bacilli > Caryophanales > Bacillaceae > Bacillus > Bacillus sp. MYb56. The sequence continues at coordinate 30,120 of NZ_PCOH01000026.1, read as the reverse complement.
ATCCTCTTTTCTGTTTTATTACTTATAACCAGTTCTAACAAATAACTTTTTAAAACAACGTATTTTGGTTTTACACTTAATTATGGAAGGACACTCTGTTACATCTGCTTCAGAATATACGGATATTTTTTTCCACTTTCTAACAATCTATCGATTCCATCAGAATTGATAGATTGCTAGAAAAACATTATCCACCAGGATGTCGACTAGGTTCCAATCAACATCCTCCAGATATTGAACTTGATATACCTGTTCCAATTGTAGTAGCTGGTTAATCTAAACAAGAGAGGAGAATAGTTCATATAGCCTCCTCTCTTGCTTTACGTTTGTGAGTGGCTCCAAAAAGAGGGAATCGCTGCCGTCCCCTCTTTAGATAGTGCGAAATCTGTGTAACTAATTTCTTTAAGTTGAGCGACAATCATTATACTGATAACAACAAGTAAGACCCAAGAACTTATTTTATCAATATACGAAAAAAGTAGCAATATTTTCTGCGATCCATATAAAGAAGCCAATTAGGAGAAATGAAAAAGGAAGTGGCATTTTATATGTGTTGTTTCGCACTGTGAATTGTACATAAGTTTTAGCAAAAACAATAAATAAAGGCTCTGTTGCAAAGTTTTCTACATGAAGCTACAGTCTAGAAAACAGGATTTAGAAGAATTGGGCATGTCTTTTCGTTCTTCCCAGAAAATATATTTTCCTTCACTGATCAAGTGTAAAAAAACAAGCCATCCAATTCATAGAGGATGAATTGGATGGCTTGTTCTGTATCAAAAAGAAAATCTGTTATTTGATTACTTCAATTTCCCCTCAAAAACAATTTTTCTACCGCATGGTTCAACTTCTGTTTTGCCGTTTTTCTTCACTTCATGAAAGATTGGTTCTTCCATGCGACGAGACGGTGCATATCCTTCTTGTTCCATACGCGCTAAGCAGTCTGTAATTGTTTCGTTTTCGAGTACTTCAAATTTCTTTTTATTAGGTTGTTTTGTCATGCCCTAACCTACTTTCTATTTTTCTTGATGCGAATTGATTCTTCATGTAGACCATATATACCATTGCGAGAATTCCCATTATAATCATAACCGCAATAAAAAAGCTTGTATACTGTATTTTTTCTATAAATACGCCTCCTAATACAGGTCCCATAATACTTCCTATACTAAAGGCGATTCCGGATAATATATTACCCGCTGGTAGTAAGTGTCTCGGTAATAAATCTGTCATAAATCCAAGCCCTAGTGAGAAGCACGAGCCAATGACCATACCTGCTATAAGCATACATGCAAAGACGATCCAGTAATATTGATCAAATACTGCTGCAAGTAGGAAAATGCCCGTACTTACACTGAACGTCCACGTTAAAATACGGTCTCTCCCGTATTTATCACTTAATATACCGAGCGGGATTTGTGTAATAATGCCCCCAACTGCGAATGCTGGTAATAAGAAGGAAACTTCCGATACAGACCATCCTTTGCGAAGTGCGTATACTGGTAAGTTACTATTTAACATCGCTTCAAGTACGCCGTATGCGAGCGGACCAATTAGCGCAATCCAAGCTAATCCAACGACTTGTTTATAACGAGAAAAGGATGATTTACTTTCAGTTTTTGCCTCATCTTGTGCTGGAAATGCATTTTTCGTTGGTAGTAGTAAAAGCCATCCTATTAAGCAAAGTATAGTAGATACGATAAATGGTGTTGCAAGACCGTACTGAACAGTGCTTGCTAAATACGGGCCAACTGCGAAACCAATTCCGAAGAATACACCGTATATCGATACTTGTCTACCTATTTTACTCGGGTCTGATGTTGTCGTAATCCATGTTTGTGTTCCGACATGAAGCATATGATCTCCGACTCCAACTAGAAATCTAAGAACGAACCATACCCAAAATGAAAAAGTTTGTGTAAAAAAGAATAATGAAATAATAACGAGAAACCCACCAATAACGATAATTGGCTTCATTCCAAACTTTTGCATCGGTTTTTCAAGAAACGGTGAAATAACTAATATCCCAATATATAATGCCGTCGCATGAATACCGTTAATACTTGAACTAACCCCTTCTTGTTCAAAAATCATTGCAATGGTCGGTAAAAGCATCCCTTGTGACAAACCTGAGATTGCTACAATTCCAACCATAATCCAAAAAGTAAAACGCATCGACATCCCTTTCCCTCTCCTTCTCACGCTTTCCACTTTTCATTATAAACTGTTTCTTCAAATGCGTGTACGAATATTCATAATAAAAAAGAAGCTAAAAGAATGAACCTTTTAGCTTCTTATCCTTCCCATACTTGCGCTTTCACATTGTAATGAAAATGCTTAAAATATGGATTTTCATAAAATGAAGGCCCAAATAAAATCGGATGTGTATGGACCATTGATTGCTGCACTTGCAAAGGAACTACAGCTGGTGAAACTTGCATATACATCGGATTTATAATCATTTTTATATATTGATGATCATTATATGGAGAATGATATATTAAAAATGGATTATGCATTGACTCTCTCCCCTTATACATACAAATGCTATAGTATATGCAAGTTTTATATTTCGGGAATTATTTATTGTCTAACCAATCCTCTACATGTTTTATAAATACATCTAAACAATCTATAAACGGTGAGTGTCCGCAATCTTCTAATATCTTCAACTCTGCATTTGGCAAATGTTTTGCTAATTCCTCACCGACTACTTGCGGTACGACGTAATCTCTGTCACCTTGTATGATGAGTGTTGGAGCTTTAATATGATGAATTTGCTTATTTCCCTCTACAACCCCATTATGTTCATCCGAAATATTAAATGTAATGAGCGCATAATTCACATCTACGAAATTACGTTGCGTTAACATATCATCTAAATACTTTTCATAACGATCCGGTTCAGGTTGATTATGTGTATATATTAATAGATTCCATACTGTACGGTAATATAATTTATTCATATTTTTTATCGCATCTAGCACTGGAGCAATTTGTACTGGATCTTGCGCGATTTCTTCTTTCGTCTTTACTAAACTTGATACGATCGGTTGCCCGTTAATATCTTTTTTAAAAATTGGATATCCCTTCATTCCCACTGATTCTACTAAAATCAACTTTTCGACAAATGTTGGATGATTCGCTGTAAATTGCATCGCAACACCACCGCCCATTGACCAGCCCATTAATGAAAATTTTTCTAGTTTTAATTGATCGATAAATAGTTTTACATCTCTTGCAAAGTCTTGTAATGAATCTATCGATTGATTATATGTTGATTGGCCAAATCCTCTTAAATCAAGAGCGTAAATATGGTATTGATCTTGCAACTTTTCAATAACTAAATCCCAGTGTTGTGACGATGTCATGTTCCCGTGAATGAGTACAAGAATTTCTGTATTTTGCCTTCCAACTTCCTGATACGCAATCGTTTCTCCGTTCGATAGTGAAACAAACTCCATTGTTGCAGGCTTAATCATCACAAGTTCCCCCATTCTATTTAATAGAAAGAAAATTCTTTACTTAATTAAAGAATACCATGTAGAATGTACGTTCTCAATACAAAATCTATACGAAATTTCCACATAAAACAACATGTCTATTACTAGACAAGTAAAATAAAAAGGTATATAGTTAGCTAGGTAACTAATTTGAAAGGATCAAAATACATGGACGAAAAACAACATTTTTTCCACATTGTCAGTCAAACTTCTCGTAAGTTTACGAAGAAATTTAATGAACGTGTATCTCCAACAGGATTATTTAGTGCGCAATGGGCTGTTATTTTCCGCATTAATCAAACTGGATCTTGTACCCAAACAGAATTATGTCAATATTTAAATGTTGAATCACCAACGATGACTCGTACGTTAACACGTATGGAAACGATGGGCTGGATTATTCGTACTGAAGGAAAAGATCGCCGTGAAAAGTTGATTTCATTATCTGATACTGCACTAAAAATGATTCCAGTATGGCAAGAAGAAGTTGATTCCTTTGAAGAAAAGACGCTAGAAGGTATTAAAGAAGAAGACTTACATGAAGCTTTTCAATTGTTACAACAAATTATCAAAAATTTAGATCATTAATATGGAGGGATGACGATGCAAAGTGAAAAACTTTGGACGAAGGATTTCCTCGGAACTTGTTTTAGTAGTCTGTTTCTCTTTTTAACATTTTACATGCTTATGACTACTCTGCCTGTCTATGTTATAGACAGCCTAAAAGGAAAACCTGAGGAAATTGGTTTAGTTGCAACTGTTTTTCTTATTTCATCTGTTTTATGTAGACCATTCACAGGAAAATGGCTCGATGATTTAGGAAGAAAGAAAATATTATTTATTTCACTTTCACTATTTTTAGCCGCTACTGTTATGTATTTCGGTACGCAAAGTTTATTTTTATTACTTGCCCTTCGCTTCTTACATGGTATTGGATTCGGAATGGCAACAACAGCAACTGGAACAATTGTAACTGATGTAGCACCAGCTCATAGACGCGGCGAAGCACTTGCTTATTACGGCGTATTTATGAGTCTACCGATGGTAATTGGTCCTTTTTTAGGTTTAACAATTATTTCTCATTTTTCATTTACTGTACTATTTATCGTTTGTTCAGTATTTTCATTACTCGCATTTTTATTAGGATTACTAGTCAATATTCCGCATGAAGCACCAGTAAACAAACAAAAACGAGAAAAAATGAAATGGAAAGACTTAATTGAACCATCTTCTATTCCAATCGCTCTTACAGGATTTGTTTTAGCCTTTTCTTATAGTGGCATTTTATCCTTTATTCCTATTTATGCGAAAGAACTCGGTTTAAGCGAAATTGCAAGTTACTTCTTTATTTTATACGCACTTGTTGTGGTCATTTCTCGTCCATTTACAGGGAAAATATTTGATCGTTTCGGTGAAAATGTACTTATCTATCCCGCTATTATTATTTTCACAATTGGGATGTTCATTTTAAGCCAAGCGCAAACTTCATTTTGGTTCCTTGGCGCAGGTATGTTAATCGGTTTAGGATACGGAACATTAATTCCAAGTTTCCAAACGATTGCAATTTCTGCCGCTCCAAACCATCGACGTGGTTCTGCGACAGCTACTTACTACTCGTTCTTTGATAGTGGCATTGGCTTCGGTTCTTTCATTTTAGGTATAGTCGCTGCCAAATCAAGTTATCATAATATGTATTTTATCGCAGCTATTATCGTTGCGTTCACTTTACTTCTATATTATGGATTACACGGACGAAAACAAAAATTCAAGAAACAAAGTACAGACGGACAAATATCTGCTTAACGTTCATAAGGAAAGTAAACTTACCCGTTTACTTTCCTTATTTTGTATTTATTTTAAGACGAGCGTATACTTATAATAGAAACTAAAGGAGGTACCTATATGAATGTAAAGAAATCTCCCCTGCTATTACTGTTACTAGTATTACTATTCGTAGTTACAGGGCTTGGGTTTACTTTTTTAAAAAATAATAAAACGACCCCCACTAAAGCAAATGTCACAAAAGAAAACTGGTTGGACGATCCTTACTTACGCTGGTCGTATACACATATGAAAGAATTCACTTTAATAAATGAAGTAAAAAACATCCCTGACCAAGTTGCTCCCTTCCCTACCGCGTTACAAAACTTAGACGATTTTGCTGTGGAGCGTAGATTTGGAAATACGACTCCTCTAAAAAAACTTTTAGACGAAAACAAAACAGATGCTTTTGTCGTTGTACATAATGGTCAACTTGTTTATGAACGATATTTCAATGGATATAACGAGAGTGAACCTCATGGAATGGCATCATTAGCAAAGGTGTTTACTGGTGCAATCATACAATCTCTCGCTGAAGAAAATCTTATTGATGTAGAGAAAACAGCTGACACTTACATAAAAGAATTAAAAAATACACCGTTTGGAAAAGCAACACTTCAGCAATTACTGGACATGCAAGTTTCCGCTGAATACCCTACTCACGGATATATGCAGCTAGGACTAGAAAATCAAGATGCACAACTATATTTAGCTAGTAATATTTTACCCCGAGGTAAAAATTACGAGGGGCCTATGAAAATTTATGATATGTTACTAGAAGCAGAAGAAACTGCACCACCTGGTTCAGCTTTTTCTTACAATAACGGATCAACTGAAACACTCGCTTGGATTATCCGAACGATTACAGGGAAATCGTTAGCTGAAAATGTAAGCGAACGAATTTGGTCTCACATTGGTATGGAAGAAGACGCTTATTACGTTACAGATGAAACAAAAGTAGAACAAGCAAGCGCTGGCTTAAATGCAACTGCTAGAGATATGGCGAGGTTCGGACAATTACTATTAAATAATGGTCAATATAGCGGAAAACAAATCGTCCCTTCTTCTATTACAGAAAGTGTGAAAAATGTACAAGAAGGTGAGCTCGCAATTGGTCATGGTGCTTCCATTTCTTATCATAATCAATGGTGGATTCCGCACAATGAACAAGGTGCTTTCGAAGTGTTAGGCAGTTACGGACAAACTCTTTACATCGATCCGAAAGCAAGTATGGTAATCGTCCACTTCTCTTCTAACGCTGCGCCTAGTAATGAAATCCATTCGGTTTATTCCGATATGTATATTGATATTGCACATCATTTGGAGAAGCTTCCACAGTAGTGGAGGCTTTTTTTATTTACCCAAATCCTATTCCAGTTAGTACTTGGTTAGTAGGAGTTGCCGAAAGAATTACTATTTAAGCCACGCCTAAACCCCATTTATATTGATAATATTTTAGTAATTTGAAAACACTAGTGCTTAGGAAAGGAGGGATTACGAATGTCTGTGAAAAAGCTATTAACTGGATTAATCATTTCACTTGCGATGATTGTAGTTATGACTACTTTAGGTTCGCTCCGTGTATTTGCCGAATCCGACGTTGTGAGACAGCCTATTGAGGTTGAATTGAATGATGATTACTTTAATCCGAGTATCATCACTGTTCCGGTTGGGAAAACGACGACGTTGCTATTGAAAAACAAAGGAAATAGAGAACATACCTTTACGGTGAAAAAACTCGGAATTGACGCCGAAGTCCCGTCAGGAAAAGAAATAACAATTACCGTAAAACCTGAAACTCCCGGTACATATGAACTAATATGTCGGTTCCACTACTTGAAAGGAATGGATGGAAAAGTAATAGTCCAATAACGAGCGGTACCGGCCCTTACAAGACAGAATTATCAATCACTGAGTATTAATATTCTATAATTGAGTAACAGCTCCAAAACTGATTTTCAATAGAAAAAAAGGGTTACAAATTCAATTGTAGCCCTTTTTCCAAGTGTTTTTGTTTTATGCGATTCCTATAATGATTATAAGAGTGAAGTATGGTTCGAAATAGCGCTGATTATATGAACCCAATCGTCGCAATGAATCTCGTGCCCCGATCCTTCGGTTAGTAATACAGCATGGGGAATTCCATTAACAAGAGCAAGACCATGCTCGTATGGAAGCACTGTATCTTCTGTACCGTGGATAACCAAAGTAGGTATATTAATTTCTTTTAACTTCCCCTCATAAGAATCATCGCCTTTAAGAAGTGAGTGATTAAACATACTGAGTAGGTTATTTGCTCGTTTTATTTCTTTTTCTACCTGCTTATAAGCCCTCTTCTCATCGAACTTATGCTTTGAACCACAGAGTAACACTGATCCTGTAACCAAGTAATTTGCAACAGATTCTTCATCCGACCAATTTAGTTTGGCCCCATTAGCATGGTAAGTGAGTATCTTCTCATCGATCGGAGGCAAATTCCGTTTGTTGTCTTCAGAGCCAAAAATACTTGATGCAATCAAAGTTATACTTAGAACTCGCTGAGGGTTCCTCAAGGCTACAATTTGAGCAATCATTCCACCCATTAGAAAAAGCAGGACAATAATATTAAATTGGCTTCCATTCGCAGGAGTTTAAGCCTTGTATTTATGACTATTTGGTTAAGCAATCGATATGTTGTGCTTAAACGTCAATATATTTAAAAAAGGATCTCTCTTGATAAAGAGAGATCCTTTTCTTATTTCTTCTTCTTTTCTGTCGGTTGGCTTTGTTTAGCGAAATTAGATGAATCATCGAAATTCGGTTGCTTTTTACCAGCATTATTACTTCTACCTTTTCCCATATGTAATGCACCTCCCCTCATCCTTACTATTCCCAATAAAAAAAATCCTCTTGCATCCAAGAGGATTTTTTATTTGGCTCTTATTAATAATGCCAAACTGTTCTCGTAGTACTTCCAACACTTCCCGTCCTGCCATAGCTTTTAACCATGGTGTTGATGGTGGCCATCATGCGTATAATTTGTCTTGGAGTTTTCCTTTAAACAATACCTAAGTTCGGTTTCAGTCTTCGATTGCTTGGTAGACCGTGGTCCAGAAGTCTTGGATAAGATGCGATGGGGCCGGAGTTGACATCCCAACCTGGGTAAACAGAATTCCAATAAACTGTTTGTCTGGATCAGCGTAAGCTGTAGTGCCAGTTCCGCCATCCCAGCCGAATTGACCGATAGACGCATAGTCTCCAAGATAGGTACGCACCCCCATCCCAAAGCCCCAGCCACCTTGTATCCCTTGTCCAAACGACAAATGGACGTTGTTTTTGGCCAAATCGTCTCGGTATACTTGTTGTTCAGGAGTAAGACGGTTGGTGGTCATCAGCTGGACTGCGGGCCTAGACAGAATCCGTTTGGTTCCGTGCATCCCTTTGTTCAACAGCATCTGCAAATACGCGTGATAGTCGTCGATGGTTGCGAGCAGCCCACCACCGCCTGCTTGAAATGCTGGAGGTTTGCTGTAACGTCCGCCTGTACCCTCATCCCACACGATGAACTCACCTGTCTGCGGATCTGGGTTGAAGGCAGGTGGAAGCCGGTCAATCTTGAGCTCAGGCACGTAGAAACCAGTGTCCTTCATTCCCAGCGGATCGAATATGTGTTCGCGCAGGAACGACTCAAATGTCTGACCCGTGACCCTGGCAACAAGAATGCCGAGCACTTCAATACTGATATGATACTGCCACCGCTCTCCGGGCTGGTAGCTTAGCGGAAGTGCACCTAGGCGACACATAAACTCATCTGGATCGGGCATATCCTGCCCTGGCGTGTCGAATATCCCACTCTCGAAGAACGCGTTCATGATCGGAGAACCCATCAACGTGAGATCCACTCCGAGACCGAATGTGGAGGTCAACAGGTCTCGTACAGTGATAGGACGCCGTGCTGGGACGGTCTCTTCCAGTGGACCATCGGGCTGTTTCAACACCTGCCGGTCAGCGAGTTCGGGCAGCCATTTGTCTACTGGATCGTCTAAATGCAGTTTGCACTCGTCGAGCAGAACCATTACCGGTGAAACTGCGATCGGCTTGCTAGTGGACGCCAATCGAAAGATCGTGTCCCGACGCATTGGTGCGCCACCATCATGCCTCATTGTTCCAAGCGCTTCGACGTGCGTCTCCCCGTTTCGGCTGACTAAGGCGACGAGCCCAGGAATCTTTCCAGAATCGACATGCTGCGCCAGTACATTGCGCATTTTGCGCAATCCTGTTTCAGAAAAGCCTTTATTGTTTTGTCCCATTTTGTTCTCCTTTAGTTTAGATTGAGATTTCTAATACATATTGACAATCAATTATTAGTTCTTCAAATAGAAAAATTCCCCTTTTTAATAATTTCGACAAAATATATTTATGTATATGGAGGCATCATACATCACTATCAACCTAAGATAAATTCATATCCATAATTCACAGAGAACGTTATTCTTTTTGTAGAAATATACAGAAAGGATGGCGATGTATTGCTATCCCATTGTAGATTAAGTAAGAAGAGGCACTTTGATGATAGTGCCTTTTCTTTATAAAAAATCCAAATGCTGGCACATAATGAATTAATAAAGATAGGCTAATTTAAATTTATGGAGATTTAATAATAAGGAATGAAATCATTGAAAACATTCATGCAACCATTAAAAATATGATTATAAGATTTGCGAATTGATTATGATATATTTGAAAAATGCCGATATACTTTCAACTAAGTAAAAAAGCCCCAAATTTTTTTAAAAATAAGTTGGGGCTTTTGAACTAGAAAAGTATATTTTTAACTATGAAAACTATGAAAAAAATTTTTCCTTTTTACCTACTTACCAAATTCAGCAAGTAAAATATTTTTAAAAGGATCAGGACTGTTAGCTCTACCCATACTGTTCAAACTGACGGCCAACGTATGCTTACCTCCAAGTATACCTCCAGCAAAAGTACTAAATCCTGGAATACCACCTGTGTGTCCCCAAATCGGGACACCGTTTGGAAGCTTAGTTTCATAGATTCCAAGACCGTATCTCCCGATTTCAGCTCTTCCTGTAGGAACTGTAGTAAGCATTTGTTTTAGTTGCTGTTCTTTCATTAATTTTCCACCGAGCAAGTAAGAAAAGAATTTGTTTAAGTCGTCAGCAGTAGAAATCATATCTCCAGCCGAGCTACCTATACTTGGATTAAAATAAGTAACGTCTTTTAGCTCACTTGCTCCGTCTGGTTGGACATATCCACGGGCATGCTTAGTGCCTGGAATAACGCTTGAATTGCCAGGTAGGAATGTATTCGACAATTCAAGCGGTTCAATAATCCGATTTTCAATCTCTTCCGCATAACTGTTTCCGGTTACTTTTTCAATAAGGATACCTAGTAATACGTATCCTGTGTTTGAATAAGACCAGCCCTTTCCTGGGGCAAAGTCTGGGGGCATCGAAAGTCCAATCTTCACTAGCTCTTCAGCGGTATACAATCTTTTTGTATGCGTAAAATCAGCTTCTTTTGACCTTGAGTATTCAGCGATGCCACTTGTATGATTCAACATCTGGCGGATAGTAATCTGTTTAGCATCATATCCATTTCCTTGAATCACACCAGGCAACCATTTTTCGATGGAGTCGTCTAGATTCAGGCGGTTCTCTCCAGCTAATTGAAGTAAAACCGTTGCGATGAACGTCTTCGTTACACTGCCAATGCGAAAGCGAAAATCTGTTTTCATTGGTTGCTTGCTGCTCAGATCCGCTACCCCAGCGGCATAACCCCAAGTTTTTCCACCCTCAGAAGTTTTAGCAAGTATCCCCGGGTATCCAAGTTGCAATGTATCCCGCATTGCTTGCTTGACGGAAGTACGATCTCGTTGAGTATTTGTTTGTAACGAACTAGATACATTTTGAGTGGGCTCTGCTTTTACAATTGAGGTTGGCGTTGTGTATAACAGGGAACTTCCAGCTATTAAAAGAGCCAGACTTGCAAATGTAATTTGACTACGTGTTTTCATAAGGCATTCCTCTCCTCTATTCATATTGTATAGGTGGTTGCTTGATATTTCATACTCACCACACAGCTATCATCTCTACCGATGATAAAAAGTCAACATTGAATTCGTAATCATCTTCATAATGATTATTTTTACAAGCTCCATTCTGTCCTAATAAACGGTAAATCCCTCTTTTTGCATGTATGTTAACCTCAGAAATTATTTCTTTTCCATGAAACACTCTTATTAACTGGTTTGTTTTTCATATATAAGTTATATCTGTTCCTCCTTTCATGCTTCTTTATATTTTCATCATACACAATGAAAATCTCTTTTTCCTTACCTATTCCTTACAAATCCCTTACGTTCAAAATAGCTTCTGTGTCTCAAATGTGCCAATTAATTCTCATCAAGAAGAAACGAGAATTAAGCGAATATAAAGCGATTTATATCATAAAAGATTATTTTCTACTTATTTATGAATCTCTACAAAAAGACACCAAAGAATTAACAAAGATATTGTTTCGTCTGTTTGATCTCTTACAGAAAAACGGACGAAAATCCCATAGGTATGATAAGAAACCGTCTTTGATATCTTAGGCGTCGTATATAACCTTTCTATGCCTCACAAGCATGTAACGTAATCCAAAAAATTAAAACCCAATAGGGTTTATCTGGTATGAAAATATTTAAAGAACTTACACTGGATCTTTAGAAAAAAGAAAAAAGCCCATCAAGCTAAGGTTTTGAAGTACCCCCTAAATGAAAATTTTCTTTCTCTACAGTTAGTTTTTTTGAGAAGTCAGCTCATTTTTTTGTTTTTGGGGTGTTTACTTTTCTTAAGTTGATGGATGTGGTCTCACCATACCATTTCGGGAAAATTGTACGTTTAGACACAATCCGGACATATTTTAAGCGTTTTCTGTACTTTAAGAGACATCTGTCCAGAAAATCTTATGTTTATGAACAGAGGATAAAACTCAATAATAGAATATTAATATTCAATTTTTATATAAAAAAATAAGCTCCGAAGAGCTTATTTTAATAATAATATCAACGCAATTATCAATGCTATTATTGAAAATACAATCATAAATAATGAAGCTCAGTCATGAGCTATCGCCCTGTTACCGTCATTGCTGCTGTGTAAATTGTATCTACAGAACCGTCAGCACTTACAATTTCAACTTTATAACGGTATGTTCCATTGTCGTAAATGTTTTCTCCATATCCTGTGAAAGTTAAAATTTCATCATTTGCTCCAGCTGGAACCCATTGATTTTGCCAATGGAAGAAAGTATCATATTCTCCCCAGTTGTCTCCATATTTCTTTTCGATGCTGACATTATAATGAATGTCCTCAGCTCGGTTATTTGTAATTCTTGCAATTACGTTTCCACCAAAAGTGTATTCCGTAGCGTGAACTTGAACTGTAACACCATTCACCGTTTCGCTAGGACCACAGATGTAATGACAATCTTCACTTGCTTGTGCTTCAGGTGTGTTAATGTTCATAACCGTCAAACCGCCGAAAGCTAAAGCTACTGTTAATGCAATTGTAGCTAATTTTTTCATGATAATTCCTCCTATTAACCGTTATAAGTGAATGTTTTTGTTTTTACGTATTCATTGCCAGCATAAAAAGATTTCTATGTCTCATTTTTATCACCCTTCAGCCATAACGAAAATTTTATACATCGTTGACTATTGATAATGATACGTTATGTAGACCTCACAGATAGATATGGGCATACAGTTCTTCTTTTATGGTACACTTCAATAAAAGGAGGGGAAGATGTTTGAAAAAGTGGATTAAAATCACATCAACCTTAGTTATTGCTATAGCAGTTGGTATTTTTACTGGCTACAAAGTCGGTACGTATGCAAGTTCAGACGTTAAGGAAAAGCAGACTGAGAGAATTAAAGGGGAAGAGGTAATACTTGACCTCAACTCTGATCGTCATATAATCAATGCAATGCACAAAATGACTCATCAAAAAGTATTATCCCACGAAAAGCAAGGATTTATCAAAATGACTCCAGAAAACATCGAAAAAGTACGTCAAGCGATTGATGAAAGTAATAGTGGAACCTTACAACATAAAGAACAGTACCTTAAGATTTTGGTTCGTTGGTATGAAGGCGATTTCTCTCAATCGGTTGAGGAACATAATTTATTATGGGAATGGGACAATAACAGCACTGGTAAAGCATACGAATTAGCGACACCGGAACAAGAAGAAGCATACATTTTAGAACAAGCGAAGTCTGAAAAACAATAAAGGGGTATCGTCACCTCGCTATCAAACTAATAAAAAGAAATGCCCCCTAAAATGAAAAAACACGCTATTCTTTCTGTAGAATCATAGGAAAGGATGGCGTTTCTGTATATTGTTACAAAAAGAATAGCGTTTTTTTCGCTTTATAAATACAATTTCTTTTTCAGTAAAAAATGTGGGTGGTCCCCCTCTAATACCCCAGAAGGAAAAGAAGAGTTTGAATTCTTTAACGTACAGGGCGTTCCATATATCATTGTAAAAGATCATGAAAATAACACTCGAAAATCAATTCTTGGATTCAGCACTCAATCATTAGAAGAGGCTATTTTATAATAATCATCACAAAAAAAGAAACGAACAAAAATGTTCGTTTCTTTTTCATGGTGTTTAATGCTCAAGAAAACTTATAACCGCATAAGTATATAGAACGACTAGAGCAAAGGCACATATTCCCATAATTATAATCGCTAGTGCGCTTTTCTCTTGTCTAAACCCTATAATTCCAAGAATAAATGCACTCCACATTGTTACCTTAAGCATTGTAGAAAGGTTGGGAATTGAATATCCACTCAACCAGGTAGAGAAACTTACAATTACGGAAAAAGAGAACAAAGTTAGAACAATAGATAATATATTAATGTGCTTCCCATACTTCAGTTGCATTTCGCTACCCCCTTTTCTTTTCATTAGTGAATAATAGGTAGATGGTTATATTTTTAATTTATTCTAATTTTTCTTAAAAATCCACAACAAAAAGAAGAGGTTGTCCCAAAAGTCGCTGAATAGTTACTTTTAGGTAACCTCTTTTCTTTATTTTTCACTTTCCTCTAGTTTAGAGATACTTGCTTCTTTTTCAGGTAACGTATCAACAAAATCCTTTTGAGATTTTAATAAGTCAGATTGTTGTATCCAATCCATAAGATCATCTAAAGATTTACGGGCTTCTTTTACATCACCAGTAATACCATTCATGTTCAGCTTATTAAATGTAGCTAAAAATTCTTGTTGAATCTCACCTTGCAATGCATTGCTTTGTTAATTTTTTATTTTCATCACTTTTTGCCTTTTGAACATTATTCATAGCTTTCCCGTTTTCATGTTTATCAAAAGCATCTTGCGCTTTCTTTAAATTTTTCAAGTTCTTCACGTTCACGCGGAGACAATTTTTCTAGTAGGGGTACCCCCCAGCACCATCAAGCTAAGAAATGCAAAAGATAAAAATTGTAAGCCAATAGATAAAAAAATAATAATTCCTTATTCAACTAACGCATGCATGAGTTAAACAACCTAAGGCTGCTTCGGTAGCCATTTTTTGTACCAACTGGCAGTTTGGTTTTCAATATGTGAAAAGGGATTTCTAAGTGATTAATTGAATATATATTTATTGTTTACTAATTTTTGGGAGGTCCCTTTATGGGAGATAAACTTTACTGTATTGCTACATATCAAGTTCTTAATGAAGAAAGAATAGGAGCTTCGCACGGTTCTATAATAATTTATAGTGCTGCTGTGACGGGATCTCCTGTTAGTGAGATAGGGTGTTTTTTAATTTATTTATCATAATAACGTACCACGAAATTGCAACTCTCGTCCTCAAGAATTATTTCTTTTGGGTGAAAGTTTTTTTATTATATAAGTTTCATTCTGTCATAATTTAAAGTTTTCGAGAGGAGAAATGATATGAATTCTATTTTATTAGATGTTCCGTTACAAATAGAAACAGACAGACTAATTCTTCGAGCACCACTTCAAACTGGTGACGGGAATGTCGTACACCAAGCTATTAAGGATTCAATTAATGAGTTAAAACAATGGTTGCTTTTATTCCAGTCAATTCCTACTGTTGAAGAAACTGAAATTATCCTGAGAAATGCCCATATAGATTTTTTAAAAAGAGAAAGCTTTCGCTATCTTATCTATCTTAAGGGTACTAATGATTTTATTGGAACTGCTAGCCTTCACGGAATTAATTGGAAAATTTCTAAATGTGAAATTGGATACTGGATTAATACGCAATTTAGTGGCAATGGATATATGACAGAAGCAGTAAGTGAGTTAACAAATCTTGGATTTCAGTTACTCAAATTTAGAAGGATTGAAATACGCTGTGAATCTACTAACACTAAAAGTCGTACGATCCCTGAAAAACTAGGTTTTGAGCTTGAAGGGATATTACGTAATGAAGATCTTTCAGCTGACGGTAAAGAACTAACTGATACCTGCATCTATGCAAAGGTAAATTAGATTGAAATTTTAATACTCAATTGCGTCTGTGTACATAGTTTATTCCCCTTCTAATCCATTATTGTGATTTGTTTAGAACTATAGTACATCAATATGTTTAAAATGAAATGTACTGAAATGGGTATATTCTATTGTTACAATCATTTTATAAATAAATTACTTCATGAAGTTATAAAATTAGGACCGTACATATTAGACATATCTAAAATGTACGGTCCTTTTACAATTTGAATTTCTTTTTAAGCTTCTTATATTTTCTATATGAACGTCGAACAATGTTTAACATGAAATACGGTATTTTAACAGGGAAAGGCAATTTATAAATGAAAGGCAAGTAAAATGTAAAATATGCCTTTTCTAAGTCTCTCCACTTACTATCTTCTTTTGTTTTTAAGAAATCAGATACATCGACTACATATCCCCTTCCATTTTCCATCATCACATTTTTTCCGTGAACATCACAAGGAGTTAATCCTTGCTCCCTTGCATACTCTATAGCTTCATTGATATCAAGGATTACCTGCTTAGGAATTTTAATCCCCTTATGAATAGCATCGTATAAGGTAATTTCTTTTAAACGTTTCAATACTATGAAATTTTCTCCTTTATATATAAGATTCGAATAAGAAGGATGATTTCCGATTCTTCGGTATACTTCTGACTCTTTTTCAATTCCTTCTCCTTCTCGCGCGTAAACTTTCACTACCCAATCTTTGTATTCTTTGTGCATAAATACTGCGGCATAATTACCTGTCCCTAAACACTTCCAAAGTCTAGGAATATCTTTAACTACTATAGGCTCGAATTCATCCTCACTTCTTATGCTTACCTCTTTTAATAATTCGTCCTTTATCAATCTCACAAAACTATTTATACTCATCATTTCCACTCCGGTTTTGCTACAAGGGGTACTACCCCATAACCATCAAGTTAAAAAGTACATTCTTCCCTAATACGAAAAAAATGAGCAGACTTCACTAAGTAACTAACTGTAGCGAAATAAATTTTTCATTTAGGGGGGTACTTCAAAATCTTAAAATGGATATTCTACGCAAATATATATTATTGATACAATAAGTTATGTTAACTTCACATAATTATATTATACAAAAACTCAGCAAATACCGTTACAAAAAGTGTACAAGCCATATCTACTCTCTCTAAATAGTTTATTGCGAATCTATTTTAAGGAGAATTCTTACATCACAATTTCATAAATCTAAGGTTTCAAACTATTCATTACGAAAAAAAGACCGTATCACTACGGTCCTTTTCTCGCTCTTATGCAAACACTATGACTGTGTAACTTTATTAGAAACAAGTAGTTTTTCAATACATATAGGTAACATATCTAATAACGTTTCAAATGCGTAATTTACGTCCAGACGCTCCGTCCATTGATGTGCATCTTTTCCTACTGGTCCCATATTTAATACTGGAACGTCAAACTCTTCTAATTCCTGAAGTGGAATCGAATAACCTTTATCCCATAATGGCATATTGTCGACAAGAGAACTCATTGAATCCAATGGGTTTTGTAAGCCAACATAGCTTAAATCTGAAATTCCTCCAAAATAATTTTGGTTTTCAAATGTAATGCTATGATTATAGTGGGCATACTTTTCCATTTCTACAACTACCTCTTTAATTAAAGGATTGTTGCGTGAACTCACAGCTGGATAGTATGGCGGCGCAAAGAAAAGTACAATCATTGGAGCCTTTTCTTTACATAAGATAGCTAATTTGTCTACTAAATCAATAGTTACTGCACGATCATCTTTATCTTCTCTATTTTTTATAATATCGGATTGAATTTCATCTATTTTTTCTCTTCCATGTTGTTCAATTGCATAAGCGATAAGCTCTTCATACGTTAATACATTTACTTTAAGATTCGGCGGTATGAACGGATTATACTTAGAAAAATGATACGCTCGCTCCTCATACGATTCTTCGATTTTCTCTGCTACTTTCGTTACTTTTTGGCGTAACAATGAAACTACATCTGTCATCGTTTTTTCTAGTAAAAACAAATTAAATAACGTGACAGCACGATGAGGAATTTGCACAGAATAATCCTCCTTTAAGTCTCTTTGAAGCAAGTTAGTTGGTGGAGGACTCGCTTCCCCTTCTACAATATCACAAAGGTCCGTATTCAACTCTAATTCCGCTGTTAATAATGCAGCCATATAGCTCCCATTTAATCCTGCAAAAGGTTCACCTACATGTGTCTCTTTTCCATAGCAAAGGAAACCAGGTAACACCTTACCAATAGAACCAGTATAAATGTACTTATTTTGGTCACCAGGATGTCTTGAAAACATAGGCTCTGAATTTAGGACCGTTTTATACTCTAAGTCATGTTCTTTTGCTAAGTCTAATAATCTTGGAACAGCAGCTCTCATCCCTACAGAGTTCACTTCTTCATCTGGAACAGCCAATAAAAGAACATTCCCATCAAATCTTCCTTCACAAGCTTGCTCAACCATCGCCATTTGTAAAGTTAGACCACATTTCATATCCATCGTTCCTCTACCAAAGAGCCAATCTCCTTGTTCTATATCTTCACGTACATGATCTGGTAGCTCATCTTTATGAGAATAAAACATAGATGTTAATTTTTTAGGGTTAAATGCATCTTCTTTCCACACTCCGTAATCTTGTACATCTACAACATCAAAGTGGCTAACAAGAATTACGGTATTTTTCGTACTATCGCTTTTCTTTACTAGGGCTGTAACAAAATATCTTCCATCTCCCGTCGGATTTTTTTGTAAATGATGCGGATTTTGTTTGAAATACTGTAAATCAGATAGTTGTTCTACAACAAAGTCTGGCAATATAACTTCAGCTTCTGAACCTGTAATACTAGGAATTTCAACAAGATTGCTTAATAATTGAACCAATTGTTCTTTAGATTGCCACTTTGACATATAAATCCCCCTATTTTTCCGCATTATGAAATTCATTTCCAATATATGAATAAAAAATGACGACAGCTATCAAAATTATAATTTTGCCGTTTGGCAAGCTTATGGTTCTTTTCATTTGCGGCAAACATATGCTTCCAGGATTTGAAGAATATGTTTAATATCGCTTTTAAATAAAGTCACGGTGTTTATTTAAAAGACGCGATGTTTTGTCCCTTTAGATCTGTTTATCTAAAGAGAGGTTTTTATAGTGAAAAGAAAATCTGAACTGAAAGACGGATTAAGAAACTGCTGAGTAGCAATAAAGTTACTCCACTAAAGGGCCAGATTGTTGAGGAACGTTTTCAGGAAATTAGATTATTCGAGTTTGAATATATCATTGAGATTATGAAGGTTTTTTACTTAAACTGACGGGGCAGTAATACTCAATTAAAAAATAATGGTAAAGTTAGCGAAAAGAAGAAGGATTGAAAATCGTATAGATTCATTCATTGTAATACATTTTAAGTTTTTGTGTGGCGAGGTATTTGAGAAGTAAGAATGATTTCATCAAAAAAACATTGAAGCTCCAACGGGTTTTTATATGACTATTTTTCCAGACCCAATTTAACATCACAAATTACAAATAAACATTCTATACTTTTGGTTAGATTTTTTATATAGTTTGATTGACAGCAAAACCTAAGAAAAGGGGTGTTATTCATTGAGAATCACTTGTCACCTTGATCAATCTGATTTACAGGAGTATATGCAAAAAGTCTTTGGTACCAGTTATTTGGTTTCTAGTGTAACGAAAATGCATGGCGGTGCACAAAAGGTAGTCTATAAGATTGATTGCAGCAATGGATTTTCCTGCGTTCTGTATGTTTGGGATCTTACCATGAATTATTTTCAAGAAGAAATAGCAAACCGAGATATACATGAGCACTCCTATAGTAGTGATTTATTTGAATTAAATAACAAGTATTTAATTCAACAAGGAATTCAAACTCCCCTTCTATATGATCTGAATAAGGAAAGAAACCGTCATCCTTATGATTATGCTCTCGTTGAATATGTAAATGGACAAAAGGCAGAAGTTTATTTTCAACATTCCGATTCATATGTTAAAGATAAAGTGTTTCAGCGGATAGGAGATATGCTGGCAGACATGCATGCCAACGAGAGACTTACTCATGGGAAAGTGAATCAAAGTGGGATCAACACGGAAAAATGTCATCACTTGCAAATGAAGAATGCAAAAAGAGATTTAGATTACGCATGCCAACATATTGACAGCATCAGGGCTAGTCATAGCAATCTACTCGATACATTGTACGAGCTTGAATCAAAAATTGAAACAAGAAGTCGTTATGGATTTATACATGGGGAACTCGGCCCCGATCATGTATTAATTAATAACAAACTAGAACCTTATTTGATTGATATCGAAGGAGCCGAGTTCTTTGATATTGAGTATGAGCACAGTTTTTTGCAGTTTCGATTTGGGGATTATTATCGATATTTAAAGAATGATACTCTCGACCCCAACAGGATGTTATTCTATCGATTCCATCATCATATATCCTTAACTTCAGGCGGGTTGAGATTGCTTCACAGAGGATTTCCGAATCAACAATTTGCAAAAGATCTAACCGATTACCATTCCCGTTGTGCACTGCGTTTTATTGAAGGTTGAACTTATGTCATTAAAAATTTAAAGATAGACAGGAGTTAAATACAATGATAAAAGGTTTCGGAGGAATATTTTGGAGAACTAAAAATCTTGATGTTATAAAAAAATGGTACAGTGAAGTGTTGAAAATTGAAATAGAAAATTGGAACGGGACTGTGATTAAACCCGAATTAGGAACTGAGACTATCTTTTCTTTCTTCACTGAAAATGACAATTATTTTCCAACAGAACAACAAGTGATGTTGAATTTCCAAGTACATAATCTAAACGAGACTATTCAGCATCTTGAACATATTGGTGTACCTCTTGAAAAGAAAGAAGAGATTAGTGAATTTGGAAAGTTTATTTGGATTAAAGATCCTGAAGGTCGATTGATCGAACTGTGGGAGAAATAGCCGGTTGCAATCATTTACTATTAAGCTAACGAGTGCTTTAGTTCAATAAAAAAAGTCGATTCCTTTGAAGTGCACCTTCGTTTATTAGACACAGTCTAACAATCGGAGGTGCACTTTTTTAATCTAAATTAATACTTTTAATAAAATCAAAATGATTTTCATCAGCTAATTTATCGATATAACCTGTTATATACAGATTGCTTTAGATACTTCTGTATTCTTAAACTCAGAATAAAAATCAGGAGAAAATGATACTTCTAAAACAATACTATCCCCAGGTTTAATATTTAACTTATTACCTTTAGCTAACACTCTAAATGGATTTGTTGTTTGGCCAGAAACAGTAGGTGATTTAGGAAATGAAAACATAACATTATTTTGTACAATAATATAATCGGTATTATTAGTCATTTTTATTTTATAAGATATTTCAGTGTTCATATTAAGATTTTTAGAAATTAATTCATACACTATTCCATTTTCAACATCTGCTTGTTTAAAAGTAATATTATTTTTACTAGAACAAGCACTCAAAACAAAAAACAAAACCAATATGATTATTCCACATTCTTTTTTCATTGATCTATTACCACCTATCAGTAAACACTATATTCTCTTTGGATTGTCATAACATTTGAAACGTACGTAACACTAGTAATACTCTAAAAGCTAGAATTAGAACCGATTATGACAGTAGCGTCCAGTTCCTTGTTTCTAGCAACTTTTGTGCTAAGCCCAGCACCAGCAAAGATTTCAAAGGCCTGGGGTGCCTGAACTTCGCTCGTCTCTATCAAAAGATGTCCATCCAAAGCTAACCAGAGTAAAGCTTCTTCTGCTACTCTTCGCAGAATGTTAAGACCATCTTCTCCTCCGTCAAGCGTTACATTTGGTTCATATAGGCGTGCCTCCCGGGGGAGAAACTTTATTATTTCAGTAGGAACGTAAGGTACGTTCGCAACTAGGATATTTACATGGCCCTTAAGTGAGTCTGGTAGAGCTTTATACAAGTCACCTTCAAAAGCACGACCGCCAAAATTCGTTACATTGCGGCTATCGCATTGTACTGCGATAGGGTCAATGTCAACAGAATACAATTCAACTCGTCCCAAAGCTGCTGCCAGTGCGGCACCCACCGCACCTGATCCACAACATAGATCAACAATGATATCGCTAGAACGCGACAGGACCTCTGTTTGATGAACAAGGAACTCGGTACGTTTACGCGGTACAAAAACGCCTCGATCCACTTCTATTCGTAGACCACAAAACTCCGTGTATCCAACAACGTATTCCAGAGGTAAACCGTTGACCCGCATTTCTACCATTTTCATAAGGTCCTCTGGAGTTAGTGCCTCTGACATAAGTAACCGGGTCTCATCTTCTGCAAAAACACAACCGGCACTTCGAAGCTTGCTAACTATATATTTTTCCATTTTCATATCCAAAAATAAATTTGTTTTATTCTCTATATTATCTCACCACTTTTGATAAAGTTTGTTTGTAATTCAGAGTTCGTTAAAAATAGCTAATATCCTTTTTCAATAATCTGATTCTTACATAAACTGTCATTTGATGGACATATTCGTCTATGACCATCTCTTTCCCTTGTATATAGAGCATTCTTTTCAATTTCTGTTTTCGTCAAATCTAATTAACAGAGATATAAACGAAAACACATATTTTTACACTATTTCGATTTATATATACAAACTATATTTTTAACGTTTTGGGCTATTTGCTTTGCTTAAGTTGATTTGCATAGATACTACCCCTCTTTGAAATATTTCAGTTCAAAATGAAATAACATTTCAACATAGACTATCAATCTACCTAGACATTATGACAACCACCTTAGATATCTGAATTTTCTATACATTAAAGGTTATCACCTAAACAACCTCGAATATTGTAATAAACATACATAACATAAGGAGGTTGAGCTATTTTGTTTCGTTCATTTACAAATGGATGTGTTGCTCTTGTGCAGCGTTTCTTACCAGAACCGTTTATTTTATCATGTTTATTAACTGTTTTCGTTATCTTCTTCGGTATGTTTGCAACGAGCCAAACACCTGTAGAAATGATTAATCACTGGGGTAATGGAATTTGGGGACTTCTCGCTTTTTCTATGCAAATGGCTCTTGTACTCGTGACAGGATCTGCATTAGCAAACGCTCCTCTTATTAAAAAAGGATTAACGAGAGCAGCGAAATTACCGAAAACAAATGGACAAGGTATTATTGCTATTTCAATCGTAAGTTTACTAGGAGCATACATAAACTGGGGATTTGGTATTGTTGTATCGGTTTTATATGCAAAAGAAGTGGCCAGACAGTTAGAAGGATTAGATTATAGGTTAGCAATTGCTTCTTCCTACTCTGGATTTCTCATTTGGCATGCAGGCCTTTCTGCTTCTATCCCTCTTACGTTAGCAACTGGCGGCGAAACGTTAATTAAAACGACAGCTGGAAGTATTAAAGAAGCGATTCCAATAACAGAAACGTTATTCTCACCATACGCACTCGTGCCAGTTATTATTTTTCTCGTTACGATGCCTCTCATTAACCGGGCCATGCATCCAGATGAAAAACATACGATAACTGTAGATCCTAGCGTATTCCATGAAGAAGCTGCCGCTCAAGAAGTAGGGAACAATACGTTCGCTGAAAAAATGGAAAATAGTATGATTATTACACTTTGCATCGGATTATTAGGTCTTATTTATATTTTTAACTATTTTAGTACGAAAGGCTTTAACCTTACACTTGATATCGTTATTTTTATGTTATTAATTGCCGGTCTTATTTTCCACCGTACTCCTATTCAATATATTCGCGCTTTCTCTGACTCAACTAAGAGTGCTTCAGGTATTTTACTTCAGTTTCCGTTCTATGCTGGAATTATGGGGATGATGATTGGAGTAAATAGTGAAGGTCTTTCGCTTGGAGGAGCTATTTCTACTTTCTTTATTAGTATTTCAAATGAAACCACATTCCCGCTCTTTACATTTTTAAGTGCTGGCATTGTAAATATTTTCGTTCCATCTGGAGGCGGTCAATGGGCAGTGCAAGCACCAATTATGATTCCAGCTGGCGCTGAACTTGGTGTACCTGCCGCGAAAACAGCGATGGCAATTGCATGGGGCGATGCTTGGACAAATTTAATTCAACCTTTCTGGGCATTACCGGCATTAGCGATAGCTGGTTTAAGCGCGCGTGATATTATGGGATTTTGTGTTGTTAACTTACTATATGCAGGATTTATCATTAGTCTATGTTTCTTATTTCTTTAAACGAAAAGCTAGTTTTATACTAGCTTTTTTATATAATAAATCATTCGTTATCTATACAGCTTATTACCTTCCTCCACTCTACCTCTGCATGATTTAATGCTTCATATGTAAACAAATCTTCACATACTTTTTCAATCATATGAGGATTGTTCTTAAGGAACTTCCACTGCAATACTTTAGGAAGAACATACGTTCCATATTCTTTACTTCCCTTTATTACCTCATCAACTTCTCTTTCACAAATCCCTCTTATTAAATAATCATTTCTTAATTGTATTTGAATTTCTTGAAACGTTTCGCTGTATTTCTTCAATTGGACTAAACAATTAATATACGTACGCAAAAGTTCGTCATCACAATTGCAACACTTTATAATACGATCGATTTCATTCATAATGTACGAGCCGCTTCTTCTATTTGTAACAGCCATTTTTCACGCTTCGTTACTTTACTCGTTTTCACAGATTGAAAAGTAGAACGTTTTATATCGCGAATACCACAAAAACGTAAAACCCCTCTTTTCATCATAATCCAATCCGCTGATCGATATAATAGGGCCACGTACCATAACGGTGAGTCTAACGTATTAATAACCCATGCTTTCTTTCCTTTAAATAAGCCTTTCGGTAATGACCCCTCATATTTATAAGCAAATCCAGCTACAAAAATACGATCGATAAATCCTTTTAAAATAGCAGGCATGCCCCACCACCATATCGGATATATGAACAGAAGAATATCCGCTTTCTGCACTAATTCTCTATATCGCTTCGTCTCTTCTTCATTTAGTAAATCACGTCTTTTCTTCTCTTCATTAAATACAAGCACTGGATCAAATTGTTCTTTATATAAATCAAGTAGCGTAACAGAATGATTTGTTTCCTCAAGTCCTTTTTGCACATGCTCTAAAATTGCCCCATTAAAGCTTGAAGGATTAGGGTGAGCATATATAATTAGTACGTTCACTACAAAACAACTCCCTCTTTAGTTAAAGTTTCCCCTTCTTTAACATCGTCTCTACAATTTGCACATTTTTCGAACTTTGTAACAAACGATTTAATACTGTTAGTAACTCTTCTTTTTCTAAACCTTTCAATTGCTCTTTAACTGTACTCTCACCAGCACCTTGAATTTCATACACAACTGCCGCCATATGTTTACAATAATTTTCATAAGGACACTCGCAGCTACTTTCTGCAAAATCTTCAAGATCAATAATCACTTCATAATTCCCTGCATTTCCAGTAACGAAAGCAAATACTTTCTTGTCGTGTATTTCAACATCTTCTACATGTCCCTCTTCATAATATTCATATCCTCTATCTATAATGTACTTTGGAATCCATTTCATTATATCTTTTAATAAGTATGCATACATCACAACACCTCTTCCTCTAATTCCCTTTTGACTTCCAAAATCCTGCATGTTATTCTAATAACTGTCAAGTAGCGAGTCTACGTGACAAAACGACTGACACCTATTCGGCGGAGGTGTCTCTTTTCATTTGCAGCCGATATGAAGTGCCTCTTTCAGGCACATTCAATCTTTGACACTACACACTCAACACCATTCCCTTGTATCAGGCTGCTTTAGCAGTCTTTTACTCTACATACTTCAAAAAAAAGAGAGCTCAGCTCCCTTTTCCCGCCTTATAAAATACCCCTTTTTCAGCATAGCGATATTCATCATCAGCTAAAGTAATTTTCCCATCCAGTTTGAGTTCATCTAATAGTCTTGATAAATAAAATTGATGTAACATTTTTTTAGTGAATTTTCCTTCATGATGCGAAACGATATGTTCTTGAATATCTAACAATGATATTGGCTTATCTTGCTCTATCATATATTCATAAACTGTACTACGCAGTTTTACGTATTTTTCGAGTGTCACAGTACTTCGCAACCCCTTTCTTCTTATTATATGTTTTCGTAATCGGTTTTTTTGCAACAAAAAAACCTCTCCGATAAGAAGAAGTTACGTATATCTTCGTCTTATCTCCCAGAACAAATATGTTCTGCTGGAATTAGCACCTGCATCGCGGTTGCTGGGTTTCATCGGGCCAGTCCCTCCACCTCTCTGGATAAGAAAATATTCACTTTGAATTTAACTATACGTAATTTTATTATAATTGTCAAATAAATATAAAAAATTATATTTTCTTCTTTATTGTTCATACTACAAAAAGATGTACAAAAGGAGGCTACTACTTTGAAAAAGAATGCTCGTGGATACGTACAAGATTCTTTTCATTCCTTACAAGAAGCGAAACATTGTTTAGAAGATGCATTACAGACTGTTGAAGAAGATTTTAATCGCGCACGTATTGAACAATCCCTTTACGCTGTAGAGCAAGCTCTTCAACGTTGCGATTACACCGTTCACATTTTAGAACAAGAATGAAAACTTCCCATCAAAAGATGGGAAGTTTGTTTCAAATGGCATACTTCATCATTATTACCGTTATTATTAAAAAATATACAGAATTAACAATTTCTAAAATCCCTACTTTTAATATAGAAATCTTTTTGCCATACAACATAATGGCCCGAATTACACTTGGTACAAATATGAGTGAACACCATGGATTTATAGCAAATACAATTACCGTTAATACAATATGGTATCCCCAAGATATAAAACGATACTTCGGATTATTTTTTTCACGAATCATCGTTTTCACATAAAACGTACTTCCTAAAAAATATAGAAATGAAATAAGCGTAATGAATAATGCTGTTTTATCTATTAATTTCATGGAGAAATAATAACTGATTAAACCACCTATACAAAACACTATAATCGCACAAACATCATTTAGTAATGCTCGTTCATTTTTTTGACGAGCGTAATACATATTTACAATAAACAATGGAATCATTAATACCGCGAATAAAAGAATTCGCCATTCATATAATAAAGAAATCATCCCAAATACAAATGCAATGATAAAATAAACAATTGCAGCGTGTAGAAATTCTTTTTTTCTTCTCTGCCTTATGTACATGAGAAATGGATAAGTAGCTAGATAGATAAAGAACCAGGCTAAAAACAGTGGGATATGATAAAAAGTAGGTTTACCAAGTAATACACTTAATAGAAATGGTATGACAAGCATCGCCCATGCTCCATGTTGCTTCGGAATAACTAACTTCATTAACTATACACCTCCCTCTTGAAAATAATTCTCACCTACTATTATACAAATAATTTCATATAATAACGGACATATATTGAATCTATTTTTTGACAATAAAAAATGCTTCTTACAATATGTAAGAAGCATGAAAGAGGCAAACGAATATGTAAGTCGCGACCCTACCTTATATGAGTATGCTTTTCTATGTCACGTTATGCTCATCTAATATACCATATTTCTTTTTAAATCTTGTGAGGATCGTAATCCATGACGTACTAAATAACAGAAGGAAAATAACATTCGATATCGCGTGACTCAGATCAAAGTAAAAACTTGCGACATAGTAAGCAATAACTGTTTCCCACGTTGCTTCTTGTATAAAACCAAGAAGACCCCAAAAATTCATAATCCAGCCAAATAGAAATCCAACGGCAAATCCGTACAACAGTCTTCCCCACAGTTTTTTCATTAAAAATGTATTACGTAATAGTCCAGCTATAAACCCGATCATGCCCCAAGAGAACATTTGCCACGGCGTCCACGGACCTTGTCCTAAAAAAATATTAGATACAATGGCAGCCGTTGCCCCAATCATAAAGCCAGTTTCACTCCCAAAAACAATTGCAGAAACGATAATGACAAAAGAAGTCGGTTGTACACTTGGTAAAATAGAAAATGGTACCCGGCTAACCGCTGCAATCGCCGCTAACACAGCAACGATAACAATTTCACGTGAAACAAACGCCTTCCTTTCAAAACGAATATAGAAAGGTAACATAATGACAGCTAATAAAAACAAACTACTTACCATGTAATACCCGTCCATAATAAAAGTCGTAAAGAGTAGTGTACATATTACAACAGCAAAAATAAATATTATGAATGCAACATATCGTTTGGACACGCTTCGTACACATCCTCCCACGTTAATGCAAATGGCAACTCTCTACGGATGAATCGATTAATAGATGTTGTATAAAAGAAGTTACCACTAAAGAACTCTTTCGGTGCATCATTCATAATGACTTTCCCGTCAAATAACATCATGCACTGATCAACGTATTTCGCTGCAAACTCAATATCATGCGTTGCCATTACAATTGTTGTACCTTCTTTTTGCAACTGTTTAAATAGCTCTCCTACTCTTTCCTTTTTCCATGGATCTAGTCCCTTTGTCGGCTCATCAAGTAATAATAAAGTTGGCTTTGATAATAACGTTGTACATAATGCGAGTAATTGTTGCTCTCCGCCGCTACAATCATGTGGATGGCGCTCTTTAAGTGAATCTAACCAAAACTTTTTCAACATTTCTTCTGCTATTGTTTTTCCCTCTTCACCATATAATTCATGCGCACGCTCATAAACCTCTTCCCATACTGTATCAAAAGTAAAATGATAGTACGGATGTTGCGATACGTACCCTATACTTTTAAATCGTTCTTTCGAATCAATTTTATGTACCACTTTCCCATTCCACTTTACCTTACCTCTTCTAGCTTTTTGCAATCCTGCTAAAATCGTTAACAGTGTAGACTTCCCGGTTCCGTTTTTCCCAACTAGAGCTGTCCATTTTCCCTTTTCGATGTTCACTGTTAAATCTCGTAAAATAAGTGGACTACTTTTTTCATATTGAAAAGATATATGTTCTGCACTTAAAATTACTTCTTGCTTTTCACATTGTTCTACTTGCCCATTCCTATTTGATATCGCTGAAAAATCATTCATTTTCATTTGCGCTTCTCGCACTGTAAATGGAATCTCTTTCACATTCCACTCTAAAAACAATCTTGGAATTTGCGGAATGAATGGACGAAACTTTTCTACTTCCCACATGTTCGCTATCACATTTTTAGGAGTATCATCATAAATGATTCTGCCATTATCCATACAAACAACGCGTGTTGCGAGCGGTATAACTTCATCTAAACGATGTTCACTTAAAATAATCGTAATTCCGAGTTCTTCATTAATACGTTTTAATAATCCTAAAAACTCTTTCGCAGCAATAGGATCTAGTTGTGCTGTCGGTTCATCCAGTAATAATAGTTTCGGCTGCATGACTAACACCGCAGCTAAATTTACAAGTTGTTTTTGACCACCAGATAAAGTATGAACAGATTGATGTAATAAATCTTGAAATCCCAAAAAGCTAATGAGCTCCGCTATTCTTTGTTGAATAATATGTGATGGTAATCCGATATTTTCTAAAGAGAATGCTAATTCTTGAATAACGGTATCCATTACGATCTGATTTTCTGGATTTTGAAATACCATACCAATTTCTTGGGCAGATAATAACTCTGGTACTTCTTCTAATAAAGCACCATCATAATATGTATGTCCAGAACGCGTGCCAATTGGAAGTAACTCCTTTTTAAAATGTTTTAATAAAGTTGTCTTCCCAGAACCTGAACCGCCAGCAAGTACTATAAATTCTCCTTTTTGAACAGAAAGAGAAATATGCTGTAACGCTTCTTCATTTTCATCAGTATATATAAATGATAATTTTTTTATTTCTGCATGCGCCACCATATCCATTCCGATACGATAAACTTAACTAAATCTATACAATTTAATCAAATTTACACAAGTTAGTGCTTCATCGCGTTCTCGCAACCCCGAAGGGACGAGAGGTATAACACTCCACACGAGGCAGTATCGTTACCTCCTATTATCAAGCATTTATTTTACCCATCTTGATAAATTTATCGAAGCATTTAAATCCCTATCGTGATGGCTATTGCATGGAACACAGTTCCATTCACGAATCTTTAAACTCCACTGTCCTTCTGGTTGAACTGAATGGTCGTATTTAACTCCGCAACATGAGCAAATCTTGCTGGAAGCG
>NZ_PCOH01000025.1:0-76515 GCF_002976445.1 Bacillus sp. MYb56 | reverse complement strand
CTTGTGATGTACTCTCGTCAGTTATACGAGATAGTCGTTGAACGTTCATCTTATCAATTTTAACTTAGATGATTCGATGCGGAAGACCCATTGTTCTAGTGTTTAGGATTTAACCTTGCACCATCTGATTGATTTTTTCTGCTTTCGCAACATTCACGCTCACCATTTCTAGCCACGTTGTAGTTCAATCAGCTTTAGGGATTGCCCGCAGTTAACCCTCACTACTAGCCAATCACTTGACTAGCAGGGCTTACTGCTATATTTAATTAACTTTAGTTATAATTGATTAAATAAATCGTAACAGTTAGTTACCCTTCCTTCCATCATAATTGGTAAACTAATAAACATCATAAATAATATAAACATAATTCCATCGTATTGCTGGAATAGTATTGATTCCACTTTCGGATAAATAATCAATTTCCCTCCGCCATAATAACTAAATATAAATGAAGTTATTAATAGAAAAACTAAATAACTTAGCGTATACAAATCACGTCTTTCCATTCTATATCGAATATATGTCGTACGTTTCGTTACACCAAACCCACGAGCTTGCATAGAATCTGCCGTTTGTAGTGCATCTTCTAACGAACAAACTAATAACACTTGCAGTAATTTCATTCCATTTTTTATACGCTCAATGAGTGAACCTGAATCTAATTGCACACCTTTCGTTTTTTGGACGAGTGTAATTTTCTTTAACCGCCTAATAAACAAAGGAACAAACCTCACTGTAATCATCGTTAACAATGCAACTTTCGGTGAAATTCTCGAAAACAAATATAAAAATTTATGACTCGAAATAATATCGTTATAAGAAGCAAATGTAAACATAATTGCAACTAATAATAATCCCATAACAAGTCCATACATACAGGCCTCAAGCTTAATCCGGCTATCTCCTAAATAAAATAACGTAGTCGCTCCTCTATGCGTTAATAAAGAGTTAAATAAAATAACCATCAAAAAGAATACGATAGTACTAGGTAACATCTTTCTGATTTTCTCACCATTTCCCTGTACTATATTTAAGATTACAATTAGTATAATCGCTCCAATTAAAAAAAGAGGATGAAGACACATCATACATAGTATCATCACCCCAATATAATAGAAAAAATTAACAAAAGGATGTAAAGAAGAAAAGCTTATTTTCATAGTCCTTTACCGAAGATCCTTTCCTATTTTAATACAAACACCCACTCGATTGTATCGCCTGGTTTTACTTTAACTACACCAGCACTATAGTTTGGAAAAGCACCGTTCACACGATATTTCCAGCCACTAGTAGCAGTAATATCTTTCTCGTATAAATCATTAATACCTTTTACATAAATATCACCTTTAGAGCCCATTGCATCAACCTCTAGTCCTGTACTCTGTAGCACACTGTAAACTGTGTCGCCTTCTTGTACATCAACCTTTTTCGCACCTAATAAGTATCCTTCATTTCCTTTTACGGAGATAGTGACTTGTTTCGATTGCGGTTTCGGTACTGGTACTGGTACTGGTTTTGGTGGTTCAGGAGTTGGTACTACCGGAGTCGGTATCGTTTTCTCCTCTTTATTCGGATCTTCCTTTTGCTCCTGCTTTGGTGTTTCTTTTGGCTGATTAACAACCTTTGCTTCTTCTTTTACTTCTGGTGCTTTCGGCTGCTGTGGTTTCTCTTCTTGTACTTTTTGTTGCTCTGGTTGTTTATTTGCAGCAGGCTGTTCCTTTGGTTTCTCTTCTTTCTTTACTTCAGGTTGTTCCTGCGCTTTTTCTTCTTTCGGTTTCTCTTCTACTTTTTGTTCTTGTTTATCTTTCTGCTCTTCTTGTGGTTTTTGTTCCGGTTCAGCTTGCTTCTCTTCCGGTTTCGGTACATCTTTTTGTTCTTCCTGTTTCGCTACTTCTTTTTGCTCTTCTTGCTTCGGTTCTGCCTTCTTCTCAGGTTTTACAGCCGTTTCTTCACATCCGGCTAATAATCCCAATGAAAGAACTAAAGAAATGAACCATTTCATCTTACTCATGCTGTCCCTCACCTTTCATATTAAAGTGAAACTTTAATGAGTGGAGATTTTGTTCATCCCCACTCATTATTAGCCCTCACTTTTATAATAAAATTAGGAGCAAATGATTGCTCCTAATTTTTGTTAAGCTGCTTTACGTCTCCATAATACATATGCAGAAGCGATACATAATACACCCATACCTACTTGTGTAGCTGCACTATGAGAAGATGCTCCTGTTTGTGGTAATTGATTCTTATTCTTGTTTGTTTCTTTATTAACTCGTTCGTTATCTACAACAACTTTTAGATTTTCATCTTTTGGTTGTTTTTGTAACTCTTCTTGTTGTTTCGGCTGTTCTACAACTTCTTTTTCTTCTACAGTTGTCTCTGGCTCTACAATTGGTTTCGTATCAATTTCATTCTCTACTACATTTGACCAATCATAAATCGATTTTCCAAGATCTTTAAACTGAAGTAACGCTAAAAATGCTTGCTCTGTAGCCATTCCGCTACCTTTTTGATCACTTGGTAACCATTTAAACTCACCATTTGGAAGCTGGTATGACATTAAATTTTGTACTGCTTTATTAAGACGATCGTGATCTACATCTTTAACTAGCGATAGTCCAATAATTGCTTGTGCAGTACTATTAGAATTCTCTTGTCCATCAGCGGTAAAACCACCATTACCTAGCTGCTGTTTGTATAAATAATCAACAGCTTTTTGAATAGCTGGCTTTACATCTGCTTGATCTTGATAAGGAGCTAATGCTGCTAATACCATACTTGTTACATCAACGTTACTAGCACTTTCTTTACTACTTGAACTATCATATGTCCAGCCACCGTCTGTATGCTGCGCTTGTAAAAGTGCTTGTACTAAAGCAGCTCGATTCCATTTTGCTTCGGCCGGAATCTCATATTTCTTTGTATCTAATGCAAGTAATGTAAATGCGTATCCTGTAACGGAATTCACTTTATCTGATTCAAATAAATTTTGTACTAAATTTTGTCCCTCTACCTTTGTAGGATCAACATTCATTGCATTCATCATAATAATCGTTCTAGCTAAATCTGTTGCTGAAAAACGATTTAAACGCTTCTTAACCTTTTCAGCTACTGGCTTAACATAGTTTATTTTCGTTTCAAGCGGAACATTTACACCTGAACGAGCAAGTCCAATCGCAACCCAATCACTACCAATTCCATCTTGTAACATCTTTTCTGATGTTTTAGAAATCGCTTCGTTTAATTGTGCTGCTGGAATTTCAACTTTCTCTTCCTTTGGTTGTTCTGTTACTTTATCTTCTGGTTTACCATCTGGCTTTTCTGTTTTCGGTTCTTCTGGCTTACCATCTGGCTTTTCTGTTTTCGGTTCTTCTGGTTTACCATCTGGCTTTTCTGTTTTCGGTTCTTCTGGCTTACCATCTGGCTTTTCTGTTTTCGGTTCTTCTGGTTTACCATCTGGCTTTTCTGTTTTCGGTTCTTCTGGCTTACCATCTGGCTTTTCTGTTTTCGGTTCTTCTGGTTTACCATCTGGCTTTTCTGTTTTCGGTTCCTCTGGTTTTGGCTCTTCTACAGTTTTACAAGTGCCAAATTTATCTAACGTTTGTTGCAACGTTTGTTGACTCATATTGCTCCAGTCTGCAACGTAACGAAATGCAACAACATCCCCAGACTCTAATTTATAACTATCCGCCCCAACTTCTGCAGATTTATCATTTACATCATACAACCAACCGCTCGTTGCTCCGGCCATTAATCCATCGATGCCCTTTATATACGTTCCAAATGACATACTTTCAGATGTTACTTTGTCACCCATAACTTTTTGTAGCAAACTAAAAGCTGTTTCTCCATCTTCAATGGAAACTTCTTTCGGACATAACATAATTCCTTTTTGTGATTCACCAATAATTGCAAGTTTCGCTGTCTTTCCTTCAGCAAACGTAATATGTACTGTATTCGCAAAAGAAACAAATACAAGTGCCACTGCCATTAATGATGTAAGCAGCCATTTCTTTAACATTGCCATCCCAAAATTCCCTCCCTTTACTAACATTCACACAAAAAAAGACCCTTTAAGGGTATGCGGTTGACACTCTCTTTTTGTAAGTGTCGAACAAAAATGTACAACACCTCCTACCCGCATTATTCGCGGCTATATTTGTATAGGAAAAATAATTTCGTTTATGAACGCACCATTGTGATAACATTCACTTTTCTAGGCACAACTTACTTCCATTTAAGTTATCGTAAAACGATAAACCTATACATTCTGTTAATTTTAAATTTCTGTATTATTTTACTATTGACAAAGAATTTTGTCCATGCTTTATCGGATTTATTTTCTAAGAATAGTAACTTACTAACCTTTAACGATGCAAACTCTTTTCACTAATAATGACGCCATCTTCATCCGCATACACATATTCATTTGGCTTCCATTCTACTTGTCCAAATTGCAATGAAATACCACGCTCTCCTTTTCCTTCTTTTATACTTCTATTTGGCATCGTCCCTAACGCTAAAATACCAATATCTATATTCTTTAGTTCACTAGAATCACGAACATATCCATTCACAATAATCCCCGCTAGCTTTCTTTCCTCCGCAATAGCTGCCAAATTATCACCAAGTAACGCACAATTCGTAGACGCTCCGCCATCAACAACTAATACCGTTCCTTCTGGTAATGTTTGCAATCCTTCCTTCACTAGTACATTATCATCCTTCACTTTTACCGTTGCGATTTTCCCATAGAATTGTTTTTTCTTCCCGAAAGACCGAAAAGACTGGCGACATATTTGTAATTCCTTTTCAAATTCATCACATAGATCCGTAGTTTTCCACATCTCTTTCCCTCTTTTCTTTTCCTTTTATATTACATATTCTTGGATTTTTTTCGTTTCCCTGTCTAATGCTGCAAGAATTTGTATGTGCAGAAAAAGGATAGAAAAACTATTGCCTTAAGAAGCCACCTTTATTATAATCTATTTCACAGATAAATTTCAGAATATTAAAAATTAACCAGGTGAAAAAGGAGGGGGTTTTATGCAATTACAGACCGAGGTAAAAAAACAGCCGAGTAAACGAAAGTTTAAAATGCCTGACGCGTACGTACTACTATTTTTTATTGCTTTACTTTGTGCAATAGCTACATATTTCGTTCCTGCTGGAGAATTTAAAAGAGTCACAAACGGTACTGTTACAACGACAATACCAGGAAGTTATCATTCTGTTCCACAATCGCCGGTAGGGTTTGTTTCTTTTTTTACCGCTATTGAAAAAGGAATGACACTTGCTGCTCCTATCATCTTCTTAATTTTATTTACAGGTGGAGCCATTGCAATTCTTGAAAAAACAGGTGCTCTTGACGGTTTAATCTATCATGTAATTAACAAATTTCGGAATCAGCAATTACTTTTCATTTGCATTGTCGCCGCACTCTTTTCTATTCTCGGAACGACTGGTATTATCGTGAACTCAGTTATCGGCTTTATCCCCATCGGCATCATCGTTGCACGCACATTAAAATGGGACGCTATCGTCGGCGTAGCAATTATTTATTTAGGCACTTATGCTGGTTTTAATGCTACTATTTTATCTCCCTCACCTTTAGGCATTTCACAAAAAATCGCAGAACTCCCGATGTTTTCAGGAATTGGTTTACGTACGGCAATTTATATCTCTTTTTTAATTGCTACCGTTTTGTATATTAATTGGTATGTAAAACGCTTAAAAAAATCGAATAAAGGAAGCATACTCGGAGATAACTGGTTTCCAAGTAATGCTCTTTCAAGTGAGAAAGAAACAGAGAAAACAGAAGTTCCTTGGACAATACGTCATAAATTAATTTTACTCGTTTCAGCTTTATCATTAATTGCATTTTTAATAGGCGCTTTTCGTCTACATTGGACGGACGCAGAAATGACCGCTACTTTTATATTCATAGCAATTACAGCGGGAATAATAGGTGGTATGAAAGCAAACGATATCGCTTCTACTTTTCTAGCAGGCTGCCAAAATCTCATATACGGTGCTTTGATCGTCGGAATGGCTCGTTGTATTTCAGTCATTTTAGAACAAGGCAAATTACTTGATACAATCGTTAATCAACTCGCACAGTCTCTCGAAGGACATAGCCCTGTATTTGGCGTTCTCGGCATGTATGTAAGTAGTGCCGCATTACATTTCCTCATTTCATCCGGGACAGGAGAATCTGTTATTTTCATTCCGATATTAGCTCCATTAGCCGATTTCATGCATATTACACGCCAAGTTACAGTACAGGCTGTTATGCTTGGAGAAGGTGTAGTGAACTGCCTCAATCCAACTTCCGGTGTTTTAATGGGCGTTCTCGCAGCGAGCGGCATTTCTTATGGAAAATGGATTCGCTTCATGGCTCCACTTGCATTCATTTGGTTTATCATTGGACTTATTTTTCTTATTGTTGGCGTGAATATTGAGTGGGGACCGTATTAAAAGAATCATATTATACTTAACTTAATAAAATATCTATTCTATTCTCCAATCCTATAAAAATCACTTATTCTAGTATAGATATAAACAGGGATTGATCATAGTGATCAATCCCTTCTCTCAAAGCAAAATACCTTTAAATATTTTAATTCCAAATTTTATTTACCCATTCAGGATGATCAATAAAAGGATTGCGATTATGTTGATATTTCGTAAAAATCACTTCATTACGCTTTCGCTCTAAATCATCGACAGGGTCTTGTTCATTCCATTTTAGTAAAACGGATAGTTTACCCATGTATGGATCTTTATTGTTATTCACCTTTTCATTTAATTCTAAGTCTATTTCGCCGTTGTCTCCTTCATAACGAACAGCCATGTAAAATAGCATTCTAGCGATATCTCCTTTTACACTATCACGAGGTTCCCAAGAATCACTATCGTACTTACATTCTGTCGCTTCTGAATGATTCACACCACCATTATCAAAATCCAGATTTCCACGTGAGCTATTTACAGATACATCCGTCGCTCTTAAATGATGCAAATCTGTTCCAGCTCCTGCAGTCGTTCCAAAATCACCGTGTGATTTTGCCCAAACATGCTCTCGGTTCCAATTATCAACTCCTGAACCATTCGTAAGTTTCCCTTGCGAACGCCCAGTATATAAGAGTAGCACATTGTTTTTATTATTTGGATCTTCATCAGTATCTCTTAGTGCTTCCCAAACCGCACTGTATGATAACTTTGTATGATCATCAATAATATTATGAAGTTCCTTCTTTAATTCTAAACCCATTTTTCCTATTGCATTATTATAATATGTATCGTCATAGCTTTTTACAATAATCTCTTGTGGTGATGCAGAAGCTACTTCACCGTGTATGATATCTGTGAATGATAGAGATGCAGTACCTAAAATAAAAAATGAAGATAGTGTAACCATAGCAAGCCTTGTATTTCTAAACTTCATATACCCATTTCCCCTTTAAAATATAATTTGAAGCTATTAACTAAAAAATGCTTTCTAGCCCCCAAAAACTTTTAGAAAGCCATACCCATCCTTTTCTTTTTATTTAATACAAAACTCTATTGAGTCTGTATTATTTCCACGCTTTTTGTTTATCTACTTTTCACAAGGAATATCCTTCTCTAGTAAAGATTATTAAAATATTCTTTACAATTAAAAAGTAGTTTAATGTTAACTTATAAATTTCAATTTTTTTATGCAATTATGCATATTTGATAAATCGTTCGACTTTTCTTTTTTCTATAACTGTCTTTATTTTTTGGTGTAAAACCCTTCTTCCTCTGTAGAATAAGTACAAAAATAGATTGGATACCATGTAAGGCACCAATCTATTTTAATTAAAGAAACTTTGGTAATTCTGAGTTCACAACACATTGTGAAGTAATGATAACATTTTTATATTGAGACAGAACTACTACTATTTATTTGGTATCGAATCTATATACTTTTTAACTACTTCATATACATATTCTTGATTTGCCGCCGCTGTATTTGGATTGTATTTTCCGCCGTTTGTTTTATTGTTAGATAATACTCGAATCCCTAAAAATGGTACGTCATAAGCTTTTGCGATTTGCGCTGCTGCTGCACCTTCCATTTCTTCTACAGATGTACCGTATTTTGTATGGAACCATTTAATTCTATCAACTTCATTATTCCAAACGTCTGCTGAACCTATAGTACCTTCGACCACTTTACCTTTTGTATATTTATCTTTCACTGCATTAGCTGCTGCAAGTAAATCCTTATCTCCCTCGTAGTATCGGATTTTCTCAGCATTTGGATCTTCTCCTGCACTCCCTTCAGAAGCCATCAGGTCCATAGATATCCATTTTTCCGGTTCAATTCCTTGGTTCTCATTCATATTTGTTGTTTTTAGTGAACCTATATTCGCGACTTGTTTTCCTAACACAATATCAAATACGTTTAAATTAGGATCATGTCCACCTGATGTTCCTTGGTTAATAATCGCTATAGGCTTATATTTTTCAATAGCCACTGCTGTAGCGGCTGCTGTATTTTCCATTCCTTTACCTGTTTTCGCAACGATTACAGGATAATTGTCTACAGTTCCTTTATAAAATACGAAACTCCCAGATTTTTCTTCTTTCACATTTTTTAACCTTTTTGCAAATTTTTCAGCTTCTATTGGCATTGGGCCTTGAATTAAGATAGGGTTTTGAGTGCTTTTTGCCTCTGCTGCTTGTTTTGGACTAGCATTACATCCTGCAAGTATTGAGAATGATAATGCGATAGTAGTTGCTAGGGCACCATATTTTTTTAACAGATTTTTCTTCATAAATAATCTCTCCTCTTTCTCTTGTTGTTTTCTATACTCGATGTTTTGGTCCAAAGAAAAAAGCTCTAGAAATTGTAGAAAAATCTCTACTTTCTAGAACTACGGTAGTCAAAGTTAATTAAGCAAAAGATGAGGCCAATGCTAAATTATAGAACGGTAGCGGCTCAATACAGAAAGCGACCGAATACTTTAACCCGTAGTCCAGTTCTTTCATTGGGAACTAGGTAGAAACGCTCGGACCATATTACCGAGTATATACGAGTGATGTTATTTAAAATTATTATATTGGTAATATAACAAACTTTTAGTGTATACGCAATCTAAAAGTGAACATTTTTAATAAAAATAATAAAAATGTTCGTTTTTACAACTTAAATAGTTAGAATTTATCATTCCTAAATGGATAACGACGCTAAAAAACTCACAACCCATATACTAAACTAGATTAACCTACAACAACCGATCTTTTACAGACAATTACTCTACCTTTTCAGCGTTTGAGGCATGTACTACTACATAATTCGGTATTGTCGCAACGAGTTGTATTAACTGTTGATACATACTAATTTGCATCATTTCATTCGCCTTTTCAGCATTTCCAAACATTTGATACGCCTGCGCAATTAGATCTTCCTCTGGAAAGTTAGGACGTATCGTTTCGCCAAGTAATTGAAGCACCTCATTTGGTCTATTGAGTATAAGATAGCAAGTTGCTTTAAACGATACCGCCTCTTTCACAAGAGAAACATCTACACTTTCTCCCTGCACTCGGCTAAAGAGATACATTGCCTCTTCTAAAATTTCAATTCTTCTATCCATATCCTCTGTTAACATGTGGTGATTAATAAAAAGTAGCCCCATTTGAATTAATAATGGAAAACAAGAATAATATTTTTTTGTCACTTCCCTGCACTCCATCATTACTTCATCAAACGGTTCTTCACTAAAAGCTTCCGCTAGTCTATGATATAAATTTTTAATATCTTCCTGTTCCATTTGCAGTGTATAACAGATTAATTCATCTATACTTATGTTAAAGTACGATGCTAACAGTGGCACAAATGTAATATCCGGATAACTCTGCCCAGTCTCCCATTTGGAAACAGATGCTTTCGTAATACCGATATACGCCGCTAACTCTTCCTGTGTAATTCCTTTTTCTTTTCTCTTATCCGCAATGATTTTATGAATATGAATTTCTCTCACTGTATCACCTCATACTTTTATTATATGTACTTTATTTCACACAAAATATAGATTTTAAGTCGACTTTCGTTAACAAAATCAACTGTTAGGAAACATCTCTCTAAAATAAAAGAAGCTCCAAATTTTATTATATTTAGGTCATAGATATTAAACTTAATAAAATCAAAGGCAGGAACATATTTGATATGTTCCTGCCTTTGATTTGTGGGGTACCGATACATAGCCATCTAGCTAAGATTTTGAAGTGCTTCAAAATCAAAAATTTCATCTCACCACAGTTTTCTATGAGAATCTAGTGAACAGCTTATTTACATAATTTTCGTTAGCGGAAGTCAAAATGTTACGTTACAATGATTACAATAGGGGGCAAAATTTCCTCTCCTAATTTTCCTACCGCATTTTGGACAAGTTACCACTCGACTTTCACTTGTTTGAAGTTCTATCTTACTTATTGCTATTACTCGTAAGGCAGCCATCCCTCCTATTAGAAGAAGCGTAATGAGCATTTCCATTTTTCTTGTTCTCCTTTCTTTTCATTACAGTTACCTCTAATTATTTTCTAAGAGGTTTTGTGATTTTACATTTTTCCGATGCTTACGCAGATGTAACGAACCCATCAATAAATTGCTTAGACTTAATGCTATGAGTACCCATGTAATTGCTTTTCTTATACCTTCTACATATTGTCCATACGCAACTTATCCAGAAGCCACGGCTAGCATGAAACATGAAATACTCATCCATAAATGATTGACCTGTCTTTTCATGATGAAATCTCTACCTTTTTTCCTTATTGTACCATTTCGAAAAAGTGATGTGCGGTGTTTTTTGGATTGTATATTCCATACAAGTATAGTTAACATAACGTCCTATTATCGGTAGCAAGGAAAAAGAAGAACCCTGCTCTCACAAGGGAACCTTCTTTTTTAGTTCTATGAATCTATACATTTTTTTATACATTCCTATCCTGGCACGGTTTTAGGGTTCTTGTTTGTTACTGGATTAGCCAAACAAATGATTAAAATTACACACCCATATTATACTGATTAAACTAAAAATTCAATCTCTTTTTATTTCATTCATTATGTAAATAAAAAAGGATAATCCGCCCTCATAATGGACTAATTATCCTATAAATCTTTATCTAAATTTAATAAAATTAGAACTTCTTTTCCTATGTATACTTATTTCGTTATTTCACCAAACTGCGCTCTCGTCACTTTCGCCAAGTCATCAACTTTAAGCTCAATTTGTACTCCAATTTTCCCGCCACTTACAATGATCGTTTCAAGCGATTGAGCACTCGCATCAATACATGTAGAAAATAACTTCTTCATTCCTACTGGTGAACAACCGCCGCGAATATACCCTGAAACTTTCGTAATATCTTTAACAGGAATCATTTCTATCTTCTTTTCACCGACCGCCTTTGCGGCTGCTTTTAAATTTAGTTCCTCATCTACTGGGATAATGAACACATGATAATCCTTACTATTCCCTTGAGCGACAAGTGTTTTATATACTTCTCTCACTTCTCTACCAATTTTCCCAGCAACTGATACGCCATCAATTTTCCCATCGTCCGGATCATATGACATCATCGAATATTCAATTTTTTCTTTATCTAATATTCGCATCGCATTTGTTTTATCTTTTTTCATAGTGTTCTCCTTAAAAAGTTATTTCATATTATTAAGTTTTCTTTTATTATACACTCTTTTCAATTTCTCCTACATAACTTCACGTATTCTTCAAAACTGAAAATATTGATATTTCCAAATTCATCTGATATAATTTGAAAAAACTTATGTTAAGGAGAGATTTTTAATGCGAACTTTTAATACTTCTTTCCAACTTCATCATCATACGTAACGCCGTGTATCCGAAGAAAAATTTTTCTTCGTGGGTACAGGGCTTTTCCTGTTGACCCACGAAGCGTTCATAAAGCTATGTGGGTATTTTTATACCCGCATAGCTTTTTTTAATTTAAAAGAGGAGTGATTATGGTGGAAATGAAAAATGTAAAAGGGACAAAAGACTATTTACCAGAGGAACAAGTACTACGAAATAAAATTAAAAGAGCTTGTGAAGATACGTTTGAACGTTATGGCTGTAAACCGTTAGAGACACCAACGTTAAATATGTATGAGCTTATGTCTTACAAGTACGGTGGTGGCGATGAAATTTTAAAAGAAATATATACACTTAAGGATCAAGGAAAACGCGATCTTGCCTTACGTTATGATTTAACAATTCCATTCGCAAAAGTCGTGGCGATGAATCCGAACATCCGCCTACCCTTTAAACGCTATGAAATTGGGAAAGTATTTCGAGATGGGCCAATTAAACAAGGCAGATTCCGTGAGTTCATTCAATGTGACGTTGATATAGTCGGTGTAGAATCAGTCATGGCGGAAGCTGAACTCATGAGCATGGCGTTTGAGCTGTTCCGAACGTTAAACTTAGAAGTAACGATCCAATATAATAACCGAAAATTGTTAAACGGTATTCTCCAGTCTATTAACATCCCTACTGAACTAACGAGTGACGTAATTTTATCATTGGATAAAATCGAAAAGATTGGGATTGATGGTGTACGAAAAGATGTATTGGAGCGCGGGATTACTGTAGAAATGGCCGATACAATATGTAATACTGTTTTATCTTGCCTAAAGCTCCCTATAGCCGACTTTAAAGACACTTTCAATAATACACTTGTCGCCGATGGAGTAGAGGAACTACAACAACTACAGCAATACTTACTCGCTCTCGGAATAAATGAAAATACGATATTCAATCCGTTTTTAGCAAGAGGACTCACAATGTATACAGGCACTGTGTATGAAATCTTTCTAAAAAATGGCACGATTACATCTAGCATCGGTAGCGGCGGTCGATACGATAATATTATCGGAGCATTCCGTGGTGATAATATGAACTATCCAACAGTCGGTATTTCATTCGGATTAGATGTCATTTATACAGCTCTATCACAGAAAACAACAACATCATCTACAGCAGATCTTTTTATCATTCCACTCGGGACAGAATTACAATGTTTACAAATCGCCCAGCAATTGCGTTCTACTACTTCCTTAAAAATCGAACTTGAACTAGCTGGACGTAAATTGAAACGTGCCCTTAATTATGCAAATAAAGAAAATATCCCGTATGTGCTAATAATTGGTGAAGAGGAACTATCTACAGAAACAGTTGTATTGCGTAATATGAAGGAAGGTACTGAAGTGAAGATTCCCCTCTCTTCCTTGGAAAATAACACATTTAATAACTATATATAATAAGCGCCACCCTCATTTGGGTGGTTTTTCTAGTGCATAAATAAAGAGTCATTCAGTTTACATAATATAATTATTGATTTCTATAAATGTAATTTTCAACCATATACAAAAAAAGAGGGCAGATATGCATCTCCCTCTTTTTTCTAACTCTTTTTATTATTATTCTTGTTCTTGCTCGTCCATAATCTTCTCGAACGCCGCAGATACTTTTTCAAATTCCTCGTCATTCTCTATGTATGAGAATTCATTATCTTCTTCTACTTTTAAAAAGAAGATATCAATGTCTTCCTCAGTTTCTGTTTGAATGTCTTCTACAAAGGCAACTGCAATGTATTCTGCACCTTCGACATCCATCGCTCCAAGCACTTCAACTTCCTGTTCTTCATTATTCTCATCGGTAAGACTAAAAATTTCGCCTACTTCAATTGCTTCCATATTCATTCTCCTCCTATCATACTCTAAAAAATAAAACGTTCAAATTGCACACTTACTAACATATCTTTCCATAAAAAAGTTGAATTCATACAGAAAGAACAACAAATTCTTGCTGATTCAGCAAAA
Source organism: Bacillus sp. MYb56 (assembly GCF_002976445.1). Classification (NCBI taxonomy): domain Bacteria; kingdom Bacillati; phylum Bacillota; class Bacilli; order Caryophanales; family Bacillaceae; genus Bacillus; species Bacillus sp. MYb56. Next base: position 62,644 of record NZ_PCOH01000025.1, on the reverse strand, counting down.
GTATTCAACTATAAGGATATCATTTATGAATAGGAATGAACATATTTTAAATGAGATAATTGGATTAATTAATTTAAAATCCTTCTTTAGATTTCCGAAAGACCTCCATGTTCCATAATGATTCTTTCATATAGGCAGCTGGAATGCCACCTTTCAATCTGTAAGTAAATACTAAAATAGCACCTCCTATCCTGATTCCTTTCCGTACGTTTTTAGGATGAGAGATAAATCCTTCTATATAAACTAAAGAGACTTATGCAGCAATTCCAATACATCTTTCATCGCAAAAGGACCGTCTTTTTTTACATGCTCAGCGAATTCAGAAACGAGACATAATGTTTTCACACTTTCGATTGGATGCTCTCCTGACGCACTTTCAGCAGAAAGCATAACAGCATTCGTCCCGTCCAGTACAGCTTGAAATACATCTGTCACCTCAGCTCTTGTAGGAATAGAATGATCTACCATAGATTGAAGCATTTGTGTCGCTGTAATGACATATGTATTCGTTCGATTGCACTCACGAATCATCATTTTTTGCAAAAGCGGAATAAATTGATACGGCAATTCCACACCTAAATCTCCCCTTGCGATCATAATGCCATCCGCTTCTTTGCATATGTCTTGAAAATTCTCGATTGCTTCCATCGTTTCTATTTTTGCAATTAAATTAGGAGATGTTTCTTTATGTTCATGTATAAAACTTCGTATTTCCTTTATATGACTAGGTTTTCGAACGAAAGAACACGCAATAAAATCAACTTCCTCTTCTAGAAGAAATTGAATATCTTTTTTATCTTTCTCCGTAATAGCTGGCAAACCAACAATTGTACCTGGTAAGTTCACCCCTTTATGAGAGGAAATATTGCCACCTGTTTTTATTCTCGTTTCTATTTTGTCCGTACTTACCTTTTCAACAATTAATTCAACTTCTCCATCATTAATAAGAATTCTACTTCCAACTTTCACGTCATTCGCGATCCCTACATAATCAACACTTGCTTCTTCTTTATTCCCTTGAACTGGATTGGTATGTAAAGTAAATAACTCCCCTGCTTCAAGTGTAATTTGTTCCTCTTTCATTTCACCCAATCTTATTTTAGGACCTTGTACATCCCCTAGAATTTTAATAGAATCGTCTAACGATTTTACTAAACGAATGATGTCTTTATGACTTTCATGCGTACCATGTGATAAATTTAACCGAACAATTTTCATACCATTGTTTATTAACTGCGCTAACGTTTCTTCATTATTACTCGCTGGCCCAATTGTACAAACTCGATCAATTGTCATGTCCCCACCATCCTTTTTTAAATGTTTCCCATAAAATAAAGAGAAGATTCTTTTTATAGGAAAGACCATGTAACTAAGGGTGCAAAGAAGTTTTATATGAGGAGAATATTTTGCTGAAGAAGTAGCTTAAATTTAACTTTTCGACTCCATAGTTATTGTTAGTTTCGTTGCAATGGGGTACTACTAATAATAAATCTTGTTTACATACGAACGTTAGATTTGGATATCGAAAACGACCTATGGAGGAACCACAATGACTACTCTTCGAAAAAAAATAATGGGACTAACATTAGCGGGAACGATAGCACTATTTACATTAGCAACAGGAATCATAATGAACGATAATGAGGTAAAAGCTGAGGTGAAAAAAGCAGGAAAGCAACCTAAAAATGTGATTTTCATGGTTATAGATGGGACAAGTTCTTCTGCTACAACATTAGCCCGCTGGTATAAAGGTTCACCTCTTGCGCTAGATCAAATTGTATCCGGAGGTGTTCGTACGTATTCCGCAGAATCAGCTATTACGGACTCTGCACCAGCAGCCACAGCTTTAGCGACAGGAAATAAATCAAATTCAGGCTACGTGGGCGTATTACCTTCTGTTGTGAATTCACCTGGCTTAGAACCAGTGAAAGAAGAATGCAAGTTTCGTCCAGTTGCCAACGTCTTAGAAGGCGCAAAACGTTCCGGCCGCGCGACAGGAATCATTGCTACATCAGAAATTCAACATGCTACTCCTGCTAGTTTCTCTGCCCACCACGTTAACCGTAAAGATTTCGAAGTACTTGGTGAACAGCAAGTTTATCAAAATATAGAAGTTGTATTAGGTGGTGGAAAAGCAGCACTTCAGCCTACGACAAGCAACGGAATTCGTAAAGACAACGAAGATTTAGTAAAAGTGATTCAAGACAAAGGGTATGACTTTGTCGAAACAAAAGATGCGTTATTAAACTCCAAATCAAAGAAAATCTGGGGTTCTTTCTCTAATACTGCCCTTGCGTTCGATATGGATCGTAGAATAACCAATCCTAAGCAGCCAACTCTTTCCCAGATGACGAGAAAAGCAATTCAAACATTATCAAAAGATAAAGATGGTTTCTTCTTATTTGTAGAAGGTAGTAAGGCAGATTGGGCAGCACATGCAAATGACCCAATCGGGATGATTAGCGATGTATTGGCATTTGATGATGCAGTTACAGAAGCATTAGAATTTGCGAAGAAAGACGGTAACACTATGGTCATTGCATTAGCGGATCATGGTAATAGCGGTATTTCCATTGGCAACAGCAATACCACAAAAGGATATGATACCACACCAGTATCAGCTTACATTGCCCCACTGAAAAAGGCGAAAATGACACTTGAGGGTGCTACAAATAAACTAAAAGATGATTTATCTAATATAAAAGAGATCGCTGCACTTTACGGTTTAGACGACCTAACTGATAATGAAAAAGAGCTGTTAAAAGCTGCACAAAAGAAAACTGATGTAGGTCCAATCCTTACTAAATTATTGGCCAACCGTGCGAACATCGGTTTTACAACTGGTGGTCATACGGGTGAAGATGTATTCTTATACTCTTACGGTCCTCAAAAGCCATACGGTTTAGTCCAAAATACAGACATTGCGAAAATAATGGCCAAAGCAATGGGCTTTCAATTAGAAGAATTATCTAAGAAATTATTCTTAGATGCTGAAACATCCTTTAAACAAATTGGTGCAACTGTAACGATTGACAAAAAAGATGTACGAAACCCGGTGCTTGTAGTAAAACGCAATAATACGGAGGCCAAATTGTTTGTTAATAAAAACATTATATATATTGGTGGGAAAGATTATGAATTAGGAGGCATCGTTGTAGAAAGCAACGAGAAATTCTATGTACCTGAAAAAGCACTTCAACTATTCACAAAGCATTCTCGCTAAATTTAAAAACAGACATAAAAAAACGCTATCCTTTCTATAGAAAGGGTAGCGTTTTTTTCGTTATATGGATACAAATTTATCTTATTAAATCCATTCAACAATAGTATCCATAGTTTGTCTTGTTTTATTAAATTTTGGTTCTCCTTTACGGTATCCAAATGCAACCATAACTGATACCTCAAGATTATCATCTTTTAAAATTCCTTCTTGACGAAGTAAAGAATCTACTTTTTCTTTATCGAATCCTTCCATTGGACAAGAATCAATACCGATTTGAGCTGCACTAGTCATCATATTAGCTAAAGCAATATAAGATTGCTTCGATGACCAATCAAATACAGCACGTTCGTAGTCTAACAATTTAAAATCCGATTCTTGGAATTTTTTGAAGAATTCATATCTCATCTGTTGAGCTTCTTCAGGCAATCCAATAATATCTTTCATCATGTGCTGAATATACTCTGCATCATAGTGCATATCTTTGATGGTTCTTGAAAGAACAATGACAAAATGACTTGCTGTTGAAAGCTGCCCACCTGCTCCCCATGAATATGGTAATAGTTTTTCTCTTAATTCTTTATTTTGTACCACAATAAATTTCCAAGGCTCATATCCAAAAGAAGAAGGAGATAATCTTCCTGTTTCTAAAATAAATTTAAAATCATCTTCTGAAATTTTCTTCATAGGATCAAATTCTTTACATGCATGTCTAAAGTTAAAAGCCTCAATAATTTTTTGTTTTGTATTTTGTTTTGTGTTAGTCATAAAAGATCCCCTTTTCATTAAATTATTATTTAACCAAATTATATTTTTAAAGTAACAATGATACAAGTACGCACATTTATGTGCTATAGTATCAAAAAAGATACTATTGTTAAGGGAGAGTCTTTTTATGATTAGTTCAAAAGAAGATGATGTAAATTATCCATTTTTAAATAAATATTCTTGTCCAGTAGAAGCTATCGTCGAGGTTATTGGCGGGAAATGGAAAGGTGTTATTCTTTATCATTTATTAGATGGTAAGAAACGATTTAATGAATTAAAAAGATTAAAACCTAATATCACCCAAAGAATGTTAACACTTCAACTTAGAGAACTTGAAGCAGATGGCATCGTACATCGGGAGGTATATCGTGAAGTACCTCCTAAAGTAGAATATTCGCTAACCGAACTAGGCGAGTCGCTACGTCCAATTATCCTTTTAATGATGGAATGGGCGACTAATAATATGGAGCAGGTTTTGGAAAGTAGAAATAACACTAAATAGTATTTAAAACCTGTAATTAGCCATTACAAACAACTCAAAAAAGATTGCCTCTTAGGATACTGGCAATCTTTTTTGAGTAAAAGGATTATTTTGGTCAGATTCTGGAAAAGTGTTAATATTCTTCATAAAGGAGGTCTACTGATGAAAAATTTATGGAAGAAAGTTTCTTTAATTGCTTTCATAGTAATTGTCCTTTTAATAATTTTATATTTTTGTGGTATGTCACTTTTCTGGAACCAACCCTAAATTACATTTAAAAATAAGCCCTCCTTGAATAAAATTCAATATTCCGTCAATACTATACATGACATTAGATTTTCTCCTTGTTCCCCCTTGGAGAGTCGGGCAGCTAGCTTTTGTTAGCTGCTTTTTTATTTTCGAATCATTGCCGTCATTACTACTGGTGGTCCATTTGTTCCGTATTTCATAATTTGAGCAATTGATTGTAACTGCTGAATGCCTTCTTCTTCATTATGTTCTCCCTGAACAATTGCTGACGAACAATATAATGGTTGAACAGCCACTGTATGGAGACTCTTCCGCTAAATAAAATTGTGCGACCATTGGAAGTTCTTCTCGTTTACATATTTCTAGGATTTTCTGCGATACTGGTGCAATTTCTTCATCATAAACTTCCTCTTTATCGTACATCTCAATTCATTCTCCTTTTCTACAAAATGAAATTTTTGTAGAAAATGAAATTTTTGTAGAAAATAATGAACTTTAAAAACTACTAAATTGCAAATATAAATACAAGGGAGCGTTTTATATGACTTCCTATCAAAAAATATCTTTAATAGTTATCACTCTTTTTTATCATTGTGATGTTCCTTTCAAATGAAGTCTTTATTTCTTAACACCCAACGAGAATGTACAACAAACTAAAAAGGCCTACTCACACGAGTAGGCTTTTGAAACTATGAAAGCTTCGTTAATAATTGATTTAAATCTTTTTTCGTTTTTGTCGTTAATGACTTCATTTTATTAATATCAATCTTTTCTTTCTCCGCTCCTACAATTAACGGATACATACTTTGGCCAATTGTTTTATATTCAGTCGGATGTGATGCTTCTAACTCTTTTTCAATGACATCCCACTTCTCATTAATTTGTTTTCCGAGTTTATTAACTGTTTCTAATTTAGGATTTGCAGCTAATTGCTTGTCCAAGCTTTCAATTAATGTAACGACTTCTTTTACATTTGTTTTCACAGCGACGCTTTTCTTCGGATCTTTCGTTGTTTTTCCGTTATTGTTTGTACTTGTACTTTGATCTGTTGTTTTTCCGTTGTTGTTTGTACTTGTACTTTGATCTGTTGTTTTTCCGCTAGTAGTTTGATCATTCGTTTTTCCTGTCGTTTCTTTTTCTTTTGTTGTTTTGCCGTTACTTTCTGTTCCTGATGATTCCTTTGTATTTTTTGCATCCTTATCTGTTTTTTCATTCGAAGAAGTATTTGTGTCTTTTTCAGTATCTTTCGTTGTTTTTGACGCTTCATCTGCACTTGTCGTTTTCGATTGCTCTTCATTTTGTGCAGTTACCTGATCCTTCTTCGCTGCATCTTTATCTGTGGAGGTACTACAAGCTGCCATTGTAAGCATTGTACCAATTGCTACTGATGCGATAGCGACCTTTTTCATTTTCATAAAAATCCCCCTATGTTTACAATTTTATCCTTCTCTTTACGATTCTATTTCCCCTTAAAAAATCCCTTTTCATACGAATCACCATCTTTCCGACAGTAATCTTCATAATAATACGTACAAAAAACGATAAATTTATTTTAATATTCGAGTTTTTTCTACTACATTTTCCTCCTCTGTAGCAAAAGAAAAAGAGTATGTTGTCACATGAAGATTTACAATCTACAAATGACAACATACTCCCCTATCAATTTTTTATCTTTCTTGACATTTTATTTATACAAAAAACAAAATAATTACTAATTTTTTTATTTCTCAACACTTGTTAACATAATATTTTTATGAATAACCACCGTTTGAATGAATGACTTGCCCAGTAACCCACTTCGCTTCTTCACTTACTAAAAAAGCAATTAAGCGTGCCGCATCCACCGGTTCTCCAACTCTTCCTTGCGGGAATTTCCATACTAAATGATGCTGTAATTCCTCTGTAATCCATCCTGTATTCGTTGGTCCTGGATCAACAGCATTGACTGTAATCCCCTTCTCCATAGCAATTGGTGCAACTGACTTTGTAAATGCTTCTATTGCTCCTTTCGTTGCTACGTATGCTAGTTCATCTGGCATCGGGCCTAATGACTGCCCAGAAGTAAGATTTATAATACTTCCACTCGTTTTAAGTGAAAAATGTTTAATAAATAATGAACTTAATAGCATAGGAGCACGAACATTAACCGTATAATGTTTATCTAGCTGTTCTACATCTAACTCTTCAATTTTCGTAGGAGTAGAATACGCCGCATTATTAATAAGAATAGATGGATCCCCTAAACGTTCTGATACCATATACAATACACGATTAGGCGAATAAGACTGCGATAAGTTGATTTCTGCCATTTCACATCGAACGCCGTAACTTTCAATTTCCTTTTTCAACCAAAAGGGCTCTTGATCATTCATTCCCCATGGCATCGCTTTATCATACCGAGGCCAGTACGTGAAAAAAATGTCTATCCCATTTTGAGCAAGCACCTTGCATACAGCTGCACCAATTCCATTCAGACGAGTTGCCCCTGTTACAATTGCTATTTTCTTCACCTTTTCTCCTCCATCTATGGATAAATCCCCTGCACGAATACAGAGGATCTACCTTTTTAATTAATATTTGACAATATACGCTCAGCGCCTAATTTTAAAATTTTAATAAAGATATAATTTACAATCGTAAACATTACAAATAAAACGATAAACATAATCCAAAGTCCTACTTGAAGGAAGAAGTATAATACACTTACACCCGCTACAATAACTAAAGCTATTAAAATATTAGCTAAAAAATTCCACAAAGTTGTATATCGACTTTTAAATAATTTCTGTTCTGTATCCCAATGAATATCTGCAGTTTGTGCATCCCAGCGTGTACCGATTAAATTAATTAACAATAAACCGTTCGCACTTAGTAAGAACCAAAGTATCATGAAGACTGGCGAAATACCTGCTACAAATGCCATTGTAATACCGAATACTCCTAAAATGACTACATTAATTAACCAGGCCGTTATCGCTTTCGCAAAAAAGATATCCGAAGCCTTTACTGGTAAGTAACGATTCACAAACCAAGAGCTTCCATCTCGTGAGAATGACGTTGTTGCAATAACGTTACTCCCCATTAAAAATAAGGATGCACAAAGGCCAACACCAATTGCGAAACCTGCTGATTCTGGATTATCAATATACCCTGTAATCCATTTTAAATTTCCATCTTGTACAAACAAAACAAAGAACAGCATAATTGGCATAACGAAAGTTTGCACAATACAATTTAAGAAAAATTGTGGTGTACGGAATAACGTTTTAAATTCTTTTTTCACATATGCTTTTAAATGAGAACTTTGTACTGTTGATTTCTGTAAACCTTCTGCTGAAATTACCTCTTTCTTTGCTGTACTCGTTGAAAGTCCAATAACCCCTTTTAAATATGTACGCTCTGCAATGTAATAAAACAAACCGAAAAATGCGATAGAAATAAGAATGTATATTAGTACGTATAATATTCCCTTCCACGATGCATTTTCTACTAATCCCATTGCACCAAAATATGTAGTTGGAAAATAATTTGTCATTTGTATAAAAAGGGAGGATTGATTATTTGTAAGATAATTCGCAACTGAATCTCCAGCTCCAGATACTGCACTTTTATTTCTCCATTGCATAAATACATTGATTCCGACGATAAATAGTATACTTACGATTCCAATAAATATACTTCCTCGATCTTTATTTTTCGCTATATTCGTATACCTCATAATAATTGTCATAATTAACGAAGCTAAAACTAGCGGAATGATCGGGAAGAATAAGTAAATGACAATCATATAAATGTAATATGTAATGAAAGCACCACTCTTTAAACCGTAAGTAATAAAGATAGGCAATAAAATAAACGAGCTCATTACGTATTGTGTAATTAACACTGTAAAGAACTTTGCCGAAATAATTTGCGCTGGTTTTAACGGTAACGGTAGCAACATTTCAACATCATTACTATAGTAAAACACTGTTAAAATGTTCATAATACTCATCAAAAATACCCATATACTAGCAACTGCTAATCCCATCGCAATAACAATTCCTGGATCCTGTCCGAGGTGTATCATTCCTTCATATATTCCATGGGTCATCGAACCGAATATTAAAAAACCTACAAATAAAATGGCTGCAAATGAAAATAAATACGCCCATCTTTTCTTTTTATCTGTTATGAAATCTGCATAATTTAATTTCAATAATACTTTCGTTAACGTCCAAATTTTACTCATTGCCCGTCATCTCCAAGAACATTTTTTCAAGTGATTCATTGGATTCAAAATGATCTCTCATTTCATTTAAATTCCCTTTAAACTGAAGATTTCCCTTATTAATAATCGCGACGCGGTCACATATTTTTTCAGCTACTTCTAATACGTGTGTCGAGAAAAATACAATCTTCCCTTTATCAGCATGTTCTCTCATCATTTCTTTTAAAATATATGCAGATTTCGGATCAAGACCTGTTAACGGTTCATCTAAAATCCAAACATCTGGTTCATGTACGAGCACACCGATAATAACAATCTTTTGTCTCATACCGTGTGAATAACTTTGAATTTGATCAGATAAAGCATTGTACAGATCAAACTTCTTCGCTAATGACTCTATTCGTTCTTGTCTTACTTCCTTCGGTACTTCATACATATCAGCCATAAAGTTTAAATATTCAATCCCTTTTAATCGTAAAAACATATCCGGGCTATCTGGAACATAGCCAAATGTTTTCTTCGCTTCCATCGGATTTTTCATAATATCTTTACCGTTGATTGTAATGGTTCCTTTGTCCACCCCATGAATACCAGTAATCATCTTAATTGTCGTTGATTTACCCGCACCATTCGGTCCTAAAAACCCAAAAATTTCTCCGCTCGGTACAGATAAACTTAAATCTTTTACTGCATAGGTAGATCCATTATAACTTTTTGACACATTCAAAATTTCGATCATTACATCCAATCCTTTCCTTAATTACCAATTAACTATATTAACATTATAGCATACTTATATTTATAGATTTTTACATTTTTCAGTTTTTTTAACCTTTAAAATAAATATAAACTCCTAATCCAACAATTAAAACAACAGCTAGTATTATATAAATCATCGTAAGTCGTTTAATATTTCCTTTTGTCGCTTTACTATAATTCGCATCACCATTTCGCCCAATTAACACCGTTCCAATTACAGTAATAACTACAAGTAATATAACGATCATTATCCCAGTTAACATTTCGTCCTCCCCCTCCTTACATCCATTTTACGATATTTCCCTTTTTATTTTACAGAATATTTAACCTTTTTCATTATTATTATGAAATAAATCGCAAAACTATTATTACTATGAATTTCCATATGTGATATATTTATAACATATAGTGATTTATCCCGCATTAACTGGCAGTAAGACTCCCACCTCAAATTTCGGCTGGAGCAAAGAAGTTAGGTAGGAGTCGTGCTGCCCGTAAACGCCCGATTGGTGAAGGCTAATAATCAGTGGGGGATGAACACCCCCCACTGATTAAAGTTTCACTTTATTTCTAACATCGAAAGGAGAATCTATCATGAAAACGACTTGGATTAAATATTTAGGATTTCTCGGTTTCTTTGGGTTTTTCGGATTTTTTTATGAAAAAGGATTGTTTACTATGTTTTGTTTTTTCTCCTTTTTCACGACGTATAGAAAAGTTCATCACGATGAGCTTTTTGAACAAATCGTCAATAAATCTTGCCGCAACGCCTTTATCGTTACGTTATTAACTACCGCTATCATTATCTTTATTGAAATGTTATTTCCGAATCCTACACTACAAGAGATTGATATTGCTCTTATTTTCAGCACACTCATTCTTACATTCGGATTCTCTACCTTCTTTTACGATAAACCAGTTGATGAAATGGAAGATGCACCATGGCGTTCGTAACGAAGATAAAAGAATACCGTGCCAAAGTACATATGACGCAGGAAGATTTAGCGAAAAAGGTTGGTGTACGTCGTGAAACGATTAGCCATCTCGAAAAAGGAAAGTATAACCCTTCCTTACAGCTTGCTCACGATATAGCGAGGGCACTACATAGTACGATTGATGAGGTTTTTATTTTTGAGGATTAATAAAGGGCACCAAGTTTAATATATAATACTGAATCGTGAGCGGAAAACATATCAACAAAACCACAGCCTAGATGCATAGTGCTCTCCTTTCAAATTTGATAGGTTCTTCTCTTATCTAGTTTACTTTTTACACATTAAAAAAGAGCGAATCTACATTCGCTCTTTTCCACATATTTATGGCGTAAAGCTTATCATCCAACCTAACATAAATCCAAATACAGCAAACAGTAACATAAAAACAAATAAACTACATGCCCACAATGCATATTTTCGACTTTTGCTTTTTGTGAGCATGCCTACGACTGAACACATCAATCCAGCTCCAACTATTTCTCGAAAACCTTCGCCTATAAATATTTCTTGAATAAGCAATGTAATGTTCAAATACAATAACGCTAGAAAGGCAATAATTAATGAAATAATACCCATCCACGTTTCCTGTTTATAAATATGACTCTTTCTTTTTTTTAAGAATGCCAATTCCATAATCTCGCTTCACCTACTTTCAAGTTTCTAACTTTTTCATGGCTCATCAATTTTTCAACTTCTCCTTTAGGTCCAGTTACAACTGCCCCGTATGTTTTTATCCCATTTTTTTCAAGGAAAGAAATACGCTTTGACAACTCTAATACTTTCGCTCTAGATAGCTTCACTGCTAAATTTTCATGCTTCTGTAATGACTTTAAAACATCAATAAATTGTTCCTCATGAGGTGAGTCACTTAAAAAAGGACCACTTGGACTTGAAATCATATCTGCTGGAAAACCGATTGGGGCAACATACTGACCCTCATCATTCTTTTGCTTCTCCTCTAATCCTGTATTCACGGCATACCAAACAATATCAATAGTAGGAAACGTATCCGTTACCTCTTGTACACTTAATAATTCTCTAAAAGATACAAATGCTTCTACAACAGATTCTTGTGGAAGACCTTTTAATACCTGAGCTTCCTCGCTACTATTATAAGACACATTATAATTATTAGGATGAGATAATACCTCGTTATCTATATATGGGACTTCCGGAATTTTTTCATCTGTTGTATATTCACGGCTTACTTTCGTTGCTCTACTTAATAAATAATCTGTTTTCTCTTCTCCTATTCGAATATCTTTCTTTCCTACCCTTTTATACAAATCAAAATGCAATTGTAAACTAAGCGGTAACAATGTTTGCTCCATATCCCTTTCTTTCATAAATACATTAGGTTCTGTTACACTTAATGTTTGATTTACTACATTCCGTATCTCCATCGCGTTTGTAGGTGCCAATGTATAATATAAAAGTGTAGATATATATAAAATAGGTTGAATAAGTAATAAAAAAGTAAATACAATCAACACATTCGTAATTCGAGCTCTTTTTTTACCTATTTTCAACACTTGCTGCTGTTTTCCATCAGGAAGTGAATCTGGTCTTTGATGAAGAGCTTCTTGTAACAATTCTTTATAATCATCTTGTTCAGAATGAGGTTTATCATTTGTCATTTTGACTCTTTTCCTCCTTTAACAATTCTTTTAATCTCTTTCTCCCACGAAATATGTGACTTTTATAAGTATTTACCTTTAAATCTAATACAGTAGCACCCTCTTCGTACGTTAATTGATGTACGTCACATAATAAAATAGCTTGTGCCTCTACCACTGGTAAAGTATGAATAATCTGAATTAATTTTTCATAACTATTTTTTGCGACTACATACTCTTCTGTAGATTCCCCTGCTTGTATTGTCTCTAATTCCTCCGTTCCTACAAAAGATACTTTTTTCTCTTTCCTTACAAAATCAATAAACGTATGATATGCCACTTTAAAAAGCCATGATTTTACCTTTTGGTTTTCATAGTCTTCTAGGTAAAGATACGCCCGATAAAAAGTCTCCTGCATCAAGTCCTCCGCTACGTGATGGCTACGAGAAAGGGAAAATAAATACCGGTACACATCGTTTATATAAACCTTATATATTTCTTCAATTTCCATCCCCCTCCTCCTTTCATATATAACACGAATAAGCGTGTTATAAAGTTGCATTATTTTTCCTTTTTATATTTTTTATTTATTAAAAAAGAAATAACATTTATACATTTTAATAACTATTTACAATTATAAACAAAATATGAGATGTTATAACTGTAAATTCCTAAAAAAAGAAAAGCGACAAAATGCAATCTTCACACCAGAACCACATAAAAAATACCGGTATCCTTCCCATGAAGAATACCAGTACTTTTCATTTATCACCCATACAAAACCGCATGAAATACACCTAACAGTAAGTATTGATCCTCTATATAATCCTCATCATATACATCCATCTCGATATAATACATATCTTCCTCAAGACGAATATTCCAATCTGCGATTACATAGCCGTTTCGTAATAATTTTCCAAGCCCAATTGAAGTTTTGTGAACAACATATTCTTCTGTCTTATATGTAAAAGTAAATAAGAAATTTGCATCTAATAACTTTCCGTCACATACAAGTATTTCATGCTCTGCATCATTATTATCGATGTACGTTACTAAAATCCTTCTTTGACGCTGCCTACTTACATCCTTTGCAATGACGCGAATATTGTTCTTACTATCCTTTATTTCATAAATGATATTACTACCGACTTTCGGAATGAAGTCTAGCACTTTCATCAACGTATTTTTATAATAGCCCCGTACTGCGCCTACTCCTTCGCTTCCATTGTAAACCTCTATTGAAGTCGTATCCGCTTTACTATCACACAGTCGTTTATAAGAAAGCTGCATCATTCGCTCTCCTCTTAAGTACTGATCAAACGTCACAGGATATCCTATCGCGCGCAGTTCCTTATTTAGCTCATATAAATAGCGTTGAACGCTCTCTACTAATGTTGTAGTTGATATACGCTCTTGAAGTTCAAATTGCTGCCAACTGGAAAAAACTCTCCACTGATCTTCCTCTTCATATACGAATCCGAGAATTACTTCCTCACGGTCACTCGTTTCATAATTCAATTGTTCTTTCTGCCCATGTTGCACTTGTTCCATCCACTGTCCTAAATAAATGCCAAGCTCTGCAACCTTCATGCATGACTTCTGAAAAAATACGCTGTCACTCGCGCGAATTGTTAAATCCCCTTCAATAAAGCCATTTGCATAAGCGGCATACCGTGGCTCATCCTTCTGCGGGATAGCCTTGTCTAACTCAAATAAAAACATTAACATCCTTCACTCACCTCTAGTTGTTACACAGCTCATACATGACATCGCATCACTCTGAGAAACTATGTATATATGAATATTTAATTATCGAATTATAACACGTGAATGACCTTAGTATAGTAGCGCTATTTTTGCTTCGCGAACTCCCTCATAATAGAATAACTATCCTTTTATTTTTTTTCTTGACTTAGAGTTCACTCTAATTATTATAATCAACTCATAGTTCATTCACAATAAAATCAATTGGATAAAATTCAGGAGGGATCGGAAAAGCTAAAATCAAAAGTGGCTGACATTAACGCAGACCTGAATGTTGTCATTCGAACCTTTGATTTATCTGTTAATACAATTGTACATTAAGGTACTAATTAAATAAAAACCTACGATTTCCTGTACGTTAAGAAGTCAGTGATTCTTGCCTTATTTTACTTTCTTTTAATAGTCGTAAAGCTTCTATAATTTATTTAGTACATATAAAAAAGACGGAATCATAAAATCAGCAAATTAGAAAATAAAACAGGATGGGAGTCAGTTATTATGGAGCAATCAAATAAAGCGTTTAGCCAGGCATTAGTAAAATCGTTAAGAGGGGAACGAGGACATCTTCCCATCAAGAATGCTTTGTCGGATATAGACGTGGCGCTTGCGGGAAAACGCAGAGAGGAACTGCCTTATTCTATTTATCAATTAGTGAAACACATGACCTATTGGCAAGATTTTCTCTTATTATCCGCTCAGGGGAAGAAGCCTGCATTGCCTGCCCATGTAAAAGAGAGCTGGCCTGAAGAAGAATGCCCTGGCAGTGAGGAAGAGTGGCAACAGATTATTCAGTATTTTCTTCAAGGGATTGAACAGGCATGCACGATCGCCCAAACTGTTCAATTGGACAAAACATTGGAGGAATGGCCTGATGAAACCCCTGGCGGTGTTCTACGGAATATTGCATCTCATAACTCCTACCATTTAGGAGAAATTGTGCTGATTCGCAGATTATTTAGTGCTTGGCCACCGCCAACAGGCGGATATCCGGTCTAAACAAGGAAAGGGTCCCACCTCATGCCCATTAACTTAAGATTTTGAATTACACCCAAAACGAAATTTTTACCACTTTACAGTTATTTATGAGAATTAAATTCATTTTTTTCATTACTGGGGAACAAACATTTTTTAAACTTGATGGAGATAGGGTATAAAAATACAAATTTCATCTCCGAAAAAAATAAAAAAACGATTGCTTGGATCCTAAGAGGCAATCGTTTTTTTTAACTGTTTGTAATGACCAATTACAAACAACTAAATATATTATTTTGTGTTATTTCTGTTTTCTTTCAGTAAAATTATTTTGACTTGGTACCATCTTTTTTTGTTCCATATCATAGTATATGAACTTATATGAACGATTTTTCAAATATATCTACCGTAACTTAATATATATCAACTAATCGAAAAATCTTAATTCTATTAAAATGAAGCTACCTTTTCTTCCGCCACTTCCGCAATTTCTAAAATTTGTAGCAGGTTCTCCACTTCATAGGTCGGCTTAACGCCTGCCGTATTTTCTTTCAGACTCGGATTATACCAACACATATCAATACCGTAATCTTCTCCGCCTTTCATATCAGAAGTTAGCGAATCTCCAACCATTAGTACACTTGATTTATCCGTAATCCCAAACTTCTCAAAAGCATAATCAAAAATCTCACGCGCTGGTTTTTGATGGCCGACTTCTTCAGAAATAATAATATGATCAAAGAAGTTACATAAAGGGGAATTTCCAATTCTAGATTGTTGCACTTTTGTATATCCATTCGTAATGATACCTAACTTGCAATCTTGAAGGTTCTCACATAATTGCACTGCACCATCTATAAGATGGACTTCTTTTCCTAAGTTTTCAAGGTATACGTCACTAAAATGCTGCGCGTCTACTTCTATATTATGAAGAGCAAATAATTGTCTAAATCGATCTACCGCTAATTCACTTAGCGTAATCATTTTATTCTCTAAATCTCTCCATAATCCATTACTAATCTCTTTATAACTTGCAAGATAATCATTATATCCTGTAGGCATGCCAAATTGTACAAACGCGTTATGTAATGCGTTTCTTTCTGTTTCAGGGAAATCTAATAATGTATCGTCTACGTCGAATAGTATTACTTTGTATTTCATGATGTTCGCCTCAATTCCTATATTCTCATAGCTTAATTATAGCAACAATAATAAAAGGAGGCTAATCCAATCAGCCTCCCTCCTCATTATTTATCCCGCATTAACGGGCAGTCCGATTGGTGAAGGCTAATAATCAGTGGGGATGCCCCCCACTGATTAAAGTTTCACTTTATCTTCTAGCAATAACACTTTCATTTCCTCTAACGATTCTTTCGTAAAGCCGAGAGCTTTTTCAGCGTATACTTCAACTGATCCATATTGCTTTTTAACTTCATCAATCGCAGCTTGTAAATACTCAGCACGTGCTTCAAACATTGCACCTAATATTGCTCTACTTTCGTCGTTCTGTAATTTCGCACCTAAAAAGGCCATCATTTTTTCATTTAACTTTTCACGGAAACCGTTACTTAGTAAGTAGTCTTCCATTACTGTTTTTTCCGGTACACCTAGTAAAAGTAATAATAATGCAGAACCAAATCCTGTACGGTCTTTTCCAGCTGTACAGTGGTTTACTAACGGTAAGTTTTCCGGGTTTTGCGCCAGTTTTAAGAAGCTCACGAATGCTTCATTACCACTTACGAAATCTTGATTCATTTTCACAAGATACTCGCCTGGTTTCCCTAACATAGAAAGGTCACCAACTTGGAAAAATTCATTTATATTCAAGTCTTTCGCCAAGTCTTGCATAACTGGTAAGCACACTTGACGAGCACCTGTAACACTTGGGTTCGGCTTATGCTTCACTTCAAAATCTGTACGGTAATCACAAATTAACTTTAAACCCGACTTCTGTAAATACTCGATATCCCATTCTGTTAATCCTGCTAATTCTTCAGAACGATACAATTTACCCCATTTTACTTTACGGCCTTCAGTCGTTTCATATCCTCCCATATCACGGAAGTTAAACGCACCTTGTAATGGTAATCTACGCTCAGCTACTGTGACTGCTTGTCCATTACTTCCTACTAACCTAAAATATGGACGCTCATTTTCACTCGGGTTTTCAATTGTACATGCATCCCCACTTACTGTTACAAGTAATTCTCCATTTTCTTCAATATGATCTGGTGAAGTACTCCAATAAATACGAACTTCTTCTATATTATTTTCCCACTTTATATGTAACGTATTATCTTCATTTCGTTCTACAGTTGCTTGTAGCCAATTTCTTTGCTGCTTCATACTTTCACCAACGCTTTCTTCGTATAGTCTAATCCTTCTCTATTGTATTATAGGAAAGCTTACTTTGTCGTTTCGATTTTTCTTTTTATCTTACAAACATGCAAAAAGTTCTTTTACTTGTTCAAAATTTGTACATGGATTCCCGCTAAATGAGTTCGAGAGAGTAAGCCATCCATCCTTCTAAAACCTTCTCACATATCGCTCAGTAGAGCTCAGCTGCTGACATCCGTTCTTTTCAAAGACATCCTTCATCCACTCATTTTGTACATTTGTCTCACCAATATAATAAGATGCACCTATTTCTTTTAAGACAAACATTGCCCCTGTAAAGAACGCTGCTTCATACCCTTTATTTCGCATATTTGGAGCAACTGCGAAATACATAAGTTTTCCTTCTTCTAACGTACCTCTTTCAATATGCGGGATTACAATTCCTATTGGCTCTTCATCGATACTTGCTGTTAAACAATGTTCTTTCCATTGCCCACCTATTTCTTGTAGCATCGTATTTACAAATTGATCATAATCGATTTGTTCTCCCGTCACTTCATTCCACAGTGAATAAAAAGCGTCTTCGCCTATCTCTTCAATAAGCTTAAAATCAATATCACTTTCTATATCTTCCACTTCATATATATCCTTAAATACAATCATGTTTTCAGTAATATATTCAAATGAATACGTTTCGAAACATTTCTTATACACATCATAATTTGGGCTTTTTGAAGAAATCTCAAATTGCAATTCTTCTATTCCATCTTTTTCAGCTTCAGCAACGCAATATTGCATTATCTCTTCTAATTGCTCTTCTGTAAAAACCTCTGCATCATTTTCTTTTATCATTATAGAAGAAGCATTTTTTCTTATTTTAAAATGTTTTTCTAACTGTTCTATAGTCATCATATACTTCCCTCATCTATGTCATACTCGAATTTCTACTTGTTCTCCTTGCATGAGCAGGATTGTCCTTGAATATATAGAATACTAGAAAACATTGCATCTTTAAAGTGCGGAGGAGGTTCTCCATTGGATATTACAGCATTGCAACAACAGTTAGAGCTTATACAACAAAATGACTATACGCAACTGCAACATATAGATATTAATGAGTTAACGCTCAATATGCTTCAGTATATCGGAACAACTGATAGTTACGTTCGTTACCAACTTATATATAAATGTTTTGCACATTTCATTCATCATGAATTCCTTATGGACGATCAACTGAAATTACTTCTACAAACTTGTTTAAGTGATGAGTATTTATATTGTGACATTCACTCCCCACTTACAGATGGGGTTTTCACACGTTCTTATACTGTTTCATTACTTGCATTAATACTCCAATTTGCTAACTCGCACTACTTTTTTACAGAGGAGGATATCGAAGAAATAAAAAACAAACTCATTACATACACAAACTTAGAAATGGATTTTCGAGGCTATATTGAAAATAAAGGATGGGCTCATTGTCTTGCCCACGTATCTGATGCCTTTTCTGAAATTGTTCACAATTCCTATACGACCTTTGAATGGTACGAGGAATTAATTCATTGTTTATTAAATAAAATTTTCATCCCATCGGGTCTTTTTCATAATAATGAAGATGAACGAATTGTTACACCGTTACTATCTATGCTATATCATGACTTTCCGCAAGATGAGTTAATTTCAATTATTTATAAAAAAATAAAAAGGCTTCCTCAAATTAGAAAACGCCTTTCCCTTAATGAGTATTGTATTTTATGCGCAAACATTAAAATCTTTTTACGCACATTATTTTTTAGAACAAAAGATGATCATAACTTAGCATTTACAGCACGTAAAACAGAAAAAATGTTAAAAGAACTGCCTAATTATTATTAAATATAAGGAGAAGACATATGGGCTATATTGAAGACATGAGAAATCTAGTAGGAAATCATCCACTCATTTTAATCGGATCACACGCCATTATATTAAATGAGAAAAATGAAATATTACTGCAGCTCCGTACAGATTTTAATCGCTGGGGCATTATTGGTGGCGCCTTAGAATATAACGAAACGTTAGAAGACGCTTTACAACGAGAAGTATATGAAGAAACTGGACTTATCATTAAAAATCCAGAACTATTCCGTACATACTCAGGACCTGATTTCTTTCAAATCTATCCAAACGGCGATCAAGTACACGGTGTACTCGTTGTTTATATTTGCCGAGAATTCCACGGTCAGCTTATATGTGATCAAACTGAGTCAAAAGAATTACGCTTCTTTCCGCTTGATGAGTTACCTATTACTCTTCATCCAGTTATTTAACGTATTATTAGGGAGTTTCAGCACTCCAATTAAAAAACATTACATATTGTATATAGAAATAAAACAACCTCATTTCCCGTCATGATAACGCGAAATGAGGTTGTTATCGTTCAGCATAAATCCCTATTCCCCCAAAAATAACCAAATGATATTAACGTTCACTTTCTACAGCTGTATATCCCCTTACAAATAAGAGTGTTATATAAGAAGTAATGAATGAAAAAATAGTATACATGCCCACCCAAAAGAAAAATGATGGATCATACAATGTAACATTTAACATAAGAAAAATAAGAAATATTACCATTGGCATCACATAAAATGCACCTAATTTATATGTCCCAGCTATTGAAAAAATAAAAATAAGCAATGGATATATACAGAAAATAAAAATGAATTCACTCACTGTTATGTCCCCCTTTCTGAAGAAATAATAGGTTTCTCGTAAACATTTTGGGGAACAACAAAGTTTTATTTTTTATCAGTTATTAATAAATATAATGTTAGATTGTTATCTCAATCTGATTTCCTTCAGGATCACTTACTACACTTTCATAGTAACCATCCCCTGTAGTACGCGGGCCGTTTAACACAGGGTATCCTGCTTCTCTTAATGTATTAGTTAATTCGTTCACTTTTTCTTTACTACCTACAGAAAAAGCAATATGCGCATATCCTATTGTTTGTACTTGTGTTTTACCGTCTATCCCTACTTGTCTCATAAGTTCTAGACGCGCTCCACCTTCAAAAGTTATAAAATAAGATTCAAACTGCTTTTTCGAATTGTGATATAAGCTATTTTCTTCACCACCAAAGTACTGTTTATAGAAATCACGCATTCCTTCTAAATCATTTACCCAAATTGCTACATGTTCAATTTTCATAATCGACACCTTTTCTTTTACAGTATTCAACCAACAATTTGATATTTAATTTTCTTTGCTTGTTCTTGTTATCATCAGATCAAGTCCAAGACTTTTTAATCCATATAAATAATCTTCTTTCCAATCGCTCACTGTTATTTTCGGAATATGTTCTGCCGGAATGTACTTCGGACAAGTTTTTACAATTTGATCTATTACGAATTGATTCAATTCATCATCACAGAAGATAAAGGCATGAGGGTTAATAATAGCTATACATGTAGCTATTAAACGAGTAATAGCATCTATATTATATTTCTCTGGATTATTAGAATCTCTCACTTCATCTCCACTTCTCAAAGCTTGTAAGAAATTTTTATTATCATACTGCGGAACGAAAGATATCTCTCCTGAGAAAAAGGTACTTCCTCTTACCACATCTCCATTTATCATAATACCTGCACCTGGACCATTTTGACCTGAATACAAATATACTAGAGATGAATTATCATCATTTCCAGTGTTTTTATAATAGCCAAGGACTGCGGCATTCATATCGTTTTCTATTACTACAGGTATAGAAAACAGGTCCTCCAAGTGACTTTTCAAATTAAAATTCTGAAACTTTTCATAACCAGGTATATAAAAAATACGACCATTATCAACCGAACCGGGCACACCAATTGATATAGAGCTTATTTTCGGAAATGTAGCTATAAGACTTTCTATATGTTTAGATAATAGGTTTACGCCAGTATCAATTAATACACTTGAAGTACTTCCTTGTTCTTTTACTTCCCCTAAACAGTTAAAAATTGTATAGTTCGTCTCATTTTTTTCTAAAAATATCGCTAAACCTAACATATATTCCGGATTATACGCATATCGTTTTGCTCTTCTTCCACCACTTGAATCATCTAAACCGACTAGAGTGATTTCTCCGTCTTGTTTCATTTTTTCTATAAATTTACTCACAGTTGGAAAACTGATTTCTAATGTATTACTAAGTTCAACTTTCGTTGCACTACCTTGCTCTAGAAGAGCTGTACGAATGCCGCGAAGGATCGTCTCTTTAATCGATTTTTGAGTAACAAATTGTTCACTCAAATCGCTCACCACCTTAATCAACATACTTATTAAACACTTTTAATAAGTTGCGTTGACAATATATCATACATCATTTTCTAAAGCAATAGAGATGATACATTTCCGCTGGCATGCACCCCTTATTTAGCTCGATTTATTCTCTCTCGTAACAGACGATACAATTCCAGACAAGAGAACAAATAATAAAACAGCTAACAAGGCATTGCGTATCCCGAATGCTTCCCCCAGTATACCTAAGAATGGTGGTCCGACTAAAAATGCTGTATAACCGATTATAGAAACTGCAGCAACATTAGAAGTCGCATTTTCACGGTCATCTCCAGCAGCTGACAGACCAATTGGGAACCCTAGCGCTGCACCAATCCCCCACAGTACTACACCAAATGCTAGAAAATACGAATTACTCCCAAATATTACGATTGAAATTCCTAGAATCGCCATCATAATGGTGGCACGTACGACAGCGACACGACCGAATCGATCAAGGAAATAGCTGCTACACATACGAGTTAACGTCATTGCTAATACAAAAATTGTGTACATAATAGAACCTGCCACTATACTTTGCTCGTGTCCATCTACCATCACGATAGGTAGCCAATCATTTGCACTACCTTCTGCAAATGCCATTCCGAGTACAAAAAGACCAATTAAAAGCACCTTTTTTTCCATACGTAAGGTCGTATGCTTCTCTCTCCTTTTGTTCCACGATTTCTCCTTCTTTCCTGTTCCATGCGGAAGAAAACGATACACCATACATACAAGTAATCCAAACACGACCGAAATCGCAAGAAACTGATACAGAATCGGGATGTGAAGCGACGCTGCGACAGAACCACTGAGCGCGCCTACTAAAGTTCCTACACTAAAAAAGCCATGGAATTTCGGAAGAAGAGTTGTTCCTAATTTCTGCTCAATGGAAGAACCTTCTACATTCAATGCGACTTCCGCCAATCCGTAGCCTACTCCAAATACTAGTAAGCTACTAAAAGCCCCCATACTAGAAACAAAATAAATATTTATACCTAAACAAATCAATCCAACAATCATAAAAAACATACTGCCTATAATAACGTCTCTAGCTCCCTTACAGTCAATGAAGCGGCTTGCACTCAGTAAACCAATTATTGAACCGACAGATAGTCCGAATAAAATCCAGCCCATTTCTGCATTTGACACTGCTAACATATCTCGAGTAGCTGCTGTTCTTGAAATCCATGTAGCAAACGCGACACCTGGCAAAGCAAATAAGAGAAAAAGAGCATTTCGAGAGGCACGTAATGTCTTTGTATGATTGTCCGCACTATATTTCTCCATATGAAACACCTTTCACATTGTCTATACGATACGACACCAGTTTATTCATGCATCCGTGAAAAATGATTTCTATAAGTCTATCATTTTCATAACTTTGGCTGGATTACCACCAACTACTACATTATTAGGTACATCTTTTGTCACAACTGCCCCTGAAGCAATTACAGCGTTGTCTCCAATTGAAATACCAGGGTTAATAATAGCTCCCCCACCAACCCAAACATTGTTACCAATCTTTACAGGCTTTCCATATTCTTTTCCAGAATTCCGCTCTACCGGATGTAAAGGATGAGTGGCCGTATAAATATGGACACCAGGTGCAAACATACAATTATCACCGATTCGAACTTCACAAACGTCCAAAATAACACAATTGAAATTTGCGAAAAAGCTCTTTCCAATGTGGATATTGTAGCCGTAATCACAACGAAAATCAGGATTAATGTGGGTTTTTCCGTCAGCTGAAGAACCTAAAAGCTGCTCTAACAAGGTAAAGCGGCTTTCATCACCAGTCTCCATCGCCTCGTTATAAAGGCGTGTTAAACGTTTTGCCTCAATCCTATCAGCTACTAATTCTTCGTCATCCGCAATATACATTTCTCCCGCCAACATCTTTTCTTTCTCAGTTTTCATCTAATCATCTCCTTCGTTATCGAATGAATCAAACTTATTAAATTAGTTTAATAAGTGACTTTAATGTTACTTATTAAACATGTTTAATAAGTAACCCTATATTAACATATTTTTATTAATATGCAATTAATAAATTCAGTAAAAAATGCGAATCCCTCATTTTACATGCAGATAAAACGAATAAATAATTAAGATTCACATAGAAAAAAACAAGGGAGCGCTCAGCGTCCCCTCTCAAATCCAATCTGTTTTTTAATTTCCACCAAATTCACCTTCGCAATAGCCCGCGCCCTCTCAGCACCTTTTTCTAACGCTTCATATAGTAAATGTGGATCATTCATATAATTTCCGTATTTTCCCCTAGGTCCTGAGAGTTCACGATTTACAACGCGGAATAACTCTTTTTTCACATCGCCCCATCCGATTCCAGTCTCATACTTTTCGCGTAACGCCTGAATTTCGTCTTCCTTCGCAAATTCTTTATATATCATAAATAACGTTTCTAGTTCTTTCGGTTCATTCGGAAGTGAGGAATCTGTTTTTATTTTAAATATTAACTTTCTAAGTTTTTCTTGCTCTGCAAATAATGGGATAACATTTCCGTAACTTTTACTCATCTTTCTTCCATCAAGTCCCGGTAAAATTGCCCCTTCTTCTTGTATGACATACTCTGGAAGCGTAAATGTTATACCAAATGTATGATTAAAGTACGTCGCAATGTCACGAGCAATTTCAATATGCTGAATTTGATCTTTTCCGACAGGTACATGAGTAGCTTGAAATAATAATATATCAGCCGCCATTAAAGTCGGGTACGTATATAATCCCATATTCACACCTGCATCAATTTCTAATCCCGCTTCTTTATTTTGCTCTACCTTCGCTTTATATGCATGGGCACGATTCATAAGTCCTTTCGGAGTTAGACAAGCTAATATCCAAGCTAATTCTAGAATCTCTGGCACTTCTGTTTGTCGATAGAAAATAACATCTTCTCCAAGTCCGAGTGATAACCATGTAGCTGCTACCTCTTTCGTGTAACTACTGAACTTTGCTGGATCATGCACAGCATTTAACGCATGATAGTCTGCTATGAAATATAACGCTTTTCCTTCTTTGTTTTTTGACATTTGTAATGCAGGTTTAATCGCACCAATATAATTGCCTAAATGCGGGTAACCTGTTGGTTTAATTCCTGTTAACATAATTTTCTCGCTCATCCTAACTCCTCCTTTCTCAAAATAAAAAGAGCCCCTCATCCTAAAAAAAGGACGAGAGACTCCCGCGGTACCACCTTAATTAGCTATATTATAGCTCACTTCAACTTCTTAACGTGAAGTAACCGTCTTCGCCTACTCATTTAAGCTAGAAGCTCCAGAGCCCATTCCATATTCATCACTTACTGATTCCCACCAAATATCAGCTCTCTGAAAAGTTTTGAATATGTACTCTTCTCTTTCATTGCTTTTTAGTTTTTTTTACAGTTTATCACATTTCCTTTCCAATTAAACCCTAATTTTCTGTTTTATATAGCAGGAATTTCCACCTTAATTGTCTAATAATATATAGGTTTGCAGAAATACTCGAAACAACTTTGGAGGTTTTTTCATGGTAAAATATATATCCATTTTAGGTTCAACAGGATCCATTGGCACATCTGCATTAGATGTCGTTTCCGCTCATCCTGAACATTTTAAAATCGTCGGTTTAACCGCAAATTATAATATCGATCTTCTCGAAAAACAAATCGAATCTTTTCAGCCTCGTATTGTAAGCGTAGCGACAAAAGAATTAGCGGACACATTACGTTCTCGTATTTCAACAAATACAAAAATTACATATGGAACTGATGGTTTACTTGAAGTATCTACCCATCCTGATACAAATCTTGTATTAAGTTCAGTTGTCGGTGTTTCAGGTTTACTCCCAACAATTGAAGCATTAAAGGCGAAGAAAGATATCGCTATCGCTAACAAAGAAACTTTAGTTGCAGCTGGACATATCGTCACCGAACTAGCGAAACAAAACGGATGCCGCCTAATTCCAGTTGATAGTGAACATTCAGCCATTTTCCAATGTTTAAATGGGGAAAATAATAAGGAAATCGAAAAATTAATTGTTACAGCTTCTGGCGGCGCTTTTCGTGATAAAACACGTGAAGAAATGAAAATATTACAAGCGAAGGATGCTTTAAAACACCCAAACTGGTTAATGGGCGCAAAACTAACGATAGATTCTGCCACGTTAATGAATAAAGGGTTTGAAGTGATGGAAGCTAAGTGGCTATTCGATATTCCTTATGAAAAAATTGATGTTATGATTCATAAAGAAAGTATCATTCACTCTTTAGTGGAATTTATTGATGGATCAGTCATGGCACAGCTCGGTGCTCCTGATATGAGAATGCCGATTCAATATGCGTTTCACTACCCTACTCGACTACCTTCATCCTATGAAAAATTAAATTTATTAGAAATTGGTAGTTTGCATTTTGAAAAACCAAATTTAGAGAAGTTCCCCTGTCTACAATATGCATTTGAATGTGGAAAAATTGGCGGTACAACTCCAGCCGTATTAAATGCAGCGAACGAAATTGCAAATGCACTATTTCTTAAAAATGAAATTGCATTTTTCGATATCGAAAAAACAATTTACAATACAGTTAAAGCTCATCATAACGTAAAAGATCCTTCACTCGATGATATATTAGAAGCTGATCAATGGGCACGCCAATACACAAATCAATTGTTAATGAAAAAGAGCTAAAACAGGTTTCTCTGTTTTAGCTCTTTTTTCACGTATTCAACTTCACAAATCTATAACCGTGCGTAACTAAAACTTTTAATATCGCATACCCTGGAATTGCTAAAATAATCCCCATAATTCCAAATAAATTCCCCGCAGTTAAAATGATAAATATAATAGTAATCGGGTGAATATCTAACTTTTTCCCCATGACTTGCGGAGAAATAAATTTACCTTCTGCTAATTGTACAATCATCATAACGATAATTACTTTTAACACCATTGATGGCGAGTCGATAAATGCGATAATTAAAGCTGGTGTAATTGCAATGA
Organism: Bacillus sp. MYb56; assembly: GCF_002976445.1. Taxonomy (NCBI): domain Bacteria; kingdom Bacillati; phylum Bacillota; class Bacilli; order Caryophanales; family Bacillaceae; genus Bacillus; species Bacillus sp. MYb56. The sequence continues at coordinate 35,963 of NZ_PCOH01000025.1, read as the reverse complement.
TTGGTCCTACGTACGGAACGATATTTACAATCATCGCTAAAATAGCAAGTAGTACCGCATATTTAATACCAATAATAAGATAACCGATTAATAGCATAATACCGATAAATAAACTAACAATAATTTGTCCTCTAATATACGAACTAATCGCATAATGCATATCATCTAGTATTCTCTTCGCAGCTGGTTGTCTTTGCTCAGATATAAACTTTAAAAAATGATTCGGTAATTGCTCACCATCTTTTAAAAGATAGAACAAAATAAATGGAACCATTACAAATGTTAAAACAACTTCAGTAATTGTACTTAAAAATCCAGTTACATTTCCTGTTACTGATGATAATGATTTTGTAAAGTTCATTGTAGAATCTTTTACAATATTAGCAAAATCAACATTTAAACTTTCCTGCATTCTACCAATTACATTACTTTCTCCAAATTTACGTGCTGCCCTTTCGATTTCATGCCCGAAATATGGCAAGTTATCTATTAAAGCATTTACTTGATCTTTAATAATTGGAATAACCGTGACCGCAAGAAAAACAAATAATCCAAGAACAATTATATATATCGAGGCAATTGACACAATTCTCGACACACCTTTTCTTTCTAAAAGAGAAACGAATGGATGCAATATATAAAATAGTACTCCCGCTAATAATACTGGGAAAAAGATTGTTTTTAAAAATACGACGAACGGTGTAAAGACGAATGATATTTTTGTAAGTAATAATATATTTACAAACAGCAACGCGAATCCAAGTAGTACAGCTAAATAATTTTGTTCTTTAAAAAACTTTTTCAACTTATCTCTTTTTCTTATATTTACTTTCTCCAAATGTACCACCTCTCTAATTAGGAAAAGCCCTAAAAGGGCTTTATAAAACAATCAGTAATAGCCTTTATTTTCTTGCAACTTTTACTACAAATGATACAATAAGAATTAACACAATTGCACCTAATAATGCTGGCACGACATGAATCCCACCAAATGATGGCCCAAAAGATCCAAATAATCTACTACCTAACCAAGCTCCTAGTAAACCAGCAATTATATTTCCAAACATACCAGCTGGAAAATTTTTACCCGTTATAGAACTAGCAATTATACCTATAATAGCACCAACTATTAATGTAATAATCCATCCCATTTTTAGTCCCTCATTTCTATTATAGTTTGTATTATCAAATACAAGAGTAGCTAAACTCTTATATAAGATTACGTATTTATCTACGCTAACCATATCCTACTATAGAAATATACCTACGAACATTTTATGTATGGAGATACATATATTATATGCAAAAAAGAAAAAAATTGTCAAACTTACCCACAAATCAATTATATTAATATATCATATTTAAAGGAGGCGTTATTATCTATGATTCATAAATTACTTCCCACTTCTTATGAAGTAGCAACATCCATTTTAAATGTTCAACTTCCAGCTTATAAAATTGAAGCAGACTTTTTAAACAGTACTGCAATACCTCGTTTATATGATACTGTAAACGATATTCAAAATTGTGATGAAACATTCTATGGATATTTCTCTGAAAATAAACTCGTCGGCTTTATTTCTTTTATACAAGAAGAAGAACTAATCGATATCCACAGATTAGTTGTATCGCCCAATTTTTTTCAAAAAGGAATCGCAACGAAACTGCTACTTTATATATTTAACATGTTCTCGTCTTCAATGACATACATTGTACAAACAGGTAAAGCCAATACTCCAGCTCTCGCATTATATAAAAAACACAGCTTCATTGAAGTAACAGATACAACACTACCTGATGGCATGATCCTTACGCAACTAAAAAGACAGAAAACACAAAATAGTTTGACTTAATTATTTATTTATGTTATTTTTTACTTTATACAACCTTTTGCTGAATCCAAATTTTGGAGCGGGGGAACCATTTTTGTAGCTATGCTACTTGGGGCGAATCTTTTTTAAGTAGGGAAACTCTCACTTCCCGAGTCCGACAGCTAACCTCGTAAGCGTAATGGGAGAGGAAGGTGCTTTTTGCCTATGTTACACACTTTGCCTCCTTAGTTATAAATATGGAATCGATATCAATCAGAAAACTATATTTATAGAAAAGGAGACTGGTACAATGTTACGTTTATCAGATCACGCAATAAAAATGATGGAGCAAAGACTTCGACTCGAACAACACCGCACATATCAAGCAAATAAAGTTGTAGATAACTTACATCACAAATACTTTTTTCAGCATATTTTTCAACCGAAGAGATAAATAAACCATGCATACAATATTTAATACAAAAAGATTTGCAATTATGAACTGCAAATCTTTTTGTATTAGCATTAAAAATAATCTTGCATCAATTTATTCATCCAATCTGGAACACTAACATTTTCCCTTGCATCAAAAGCAGAAATATATGGTTTTATATCTAAAATAGCCGTTTGATCATTAGCGTCTAATCCTTGCACAGTCATAACATTATTTTCAATGGACAATATTTCAACAGTAGTAATTCCAATGGGGTTTGGACGATACTTTGTCCGTTGCGCAAAACATCCCTTTTCATCTAAATCACTTAGTCCCCTTGGCTTTCTAGCCCACGACTCGTTATTTTCTTCCTGGAAATCATTCATATAAAAAATAACAATTGCATGAGAGTAATCCTCAAGGCCAGCTAATCCTCCAATATACTCTGGATATATATTAATGTTAGAAATAACACTTCCCCAATTACTGTACACTTTTTCATCTATAGAGTTTTGCACTTCACCAATTTTCACCATATTAATATGACTCATTTTTTCCCCTTCTTTATGCAGCATTATTTACTTCCTTACCTTAATAATGAACGTCGTCGGCACCATCCTAGCTTTATATAAAGAATAATACTTCGTAGAAGGCTCTGCTATTTCTCCATCAAATACGCTAGATGGTTCAGGTTCTTCTATTCTCTCAATTGTAAAACCAACTCTATTTAACTCATTTATGTATGTACTCATTTTTCGCTTATATAATGTCGCTTGTACATCTTCCCCTTTAAATGTTTCAAACGTAATAGGAGTTTCTTCATGATAAGAGGAATTTAAAACAATCTCCTCTGTTCCGTACAGTAAATTTGAATATATCGGATGCTCCCAGCTAAAAATAAAGCTTCCACCTGGCTTTAAATATGAGTAAATAAGTTCTAATGTTTTTCCTAAATTTGAAGTCCAACCTAATGCATAGATGGAATATACAATGTCAAAATACTCTTTCGGAATTTCCACTTCTTCTTCCATTGCTCCACATATTAACTTTGGATCCCAGCCTTTTAACGTTTCATGTGCCGTTTCAATTTGTGTACTTGAAAGATCAAGACCCCATAATTCCTCTGCCCCATGTTCCACCATATATTGCAATGAGTGCCCACTCCCACATCCAATATCAAGAACCTTTTTATTTCTGATTGAATCAAATAGATGAATTTCATCTTCAGACGCTGTATACGGGCCGTATTTTGGTAAACAATCAACTTGAAAGAAATATGGTGCAACTGTATCCCAACACTTTTTATTTAAAGCTAACATTTGTGTGCCTTCCATATCCTACATTCCCCCAACCGATTTTTTCTTCACATAAATAAATTACACATTATAACCCGATCTTCCTTTTCTCTTCGCTCGGTAATTTTTCACTTTTGCAATCGTACCGCACGCTCTTCCGCCTTCTTCCCCAGCATACATACCGCACCATCTTTTACTTCCATTACGCGAATGATCATAAAATACCCAGCGACAATCTGGGCATGCTTTTAACCTTCCCCACAAATTTTCTTGAATCGCCGTTAACACAATACTCAATACTTTTGTATACACATTCTCTTCTTGCACCGGTTCATATGTAACACTTTTCATATCTCCCTTTATATGTACATGAAATGGGTATTTTTCTAACCATTTTTGCAACGATCCTTCGCCTTCAATTGTTAACCGAATGTCTTCTCGAAAACTTTTTAATTCATCTATTGTATGAAATGAAAACTCTTCATGAAAATATTTTTTCATAAATTGCTTTATATCACCTTCTGTTTGTAGCAAATCAATTGGCTCTCTCGTATCATTTGGTATTCTCCATGTATTTAAAAATCCCCGAATATATTCTAATTCATTTGGTGCGTTTTGATTCAATTCCATCCACCTTTTTCTTAAAATTTACTTTTTTCTAACTTTATGTATAATTATAATATAAAATCGTTAACCACCAATTAATTTTACTGGTTACAAAATTAGGAGGAGTTCTATGAAAATTTTCTCAATACCGATACGTTTCATGCTTATTGCTTCATTTTTCATGTCTTTTGGTTATTTTGCGGTATATGCCTTTTTAGCTATTTATCTATTAAATTTTCTCCACTTTTCAGCGATGCAAGTAGGAACAGTTTTAACAGTTATGACAATCACATCTCGAATTATCCCTTTATTCTCAGGGCTAATCGCGGATAAAACAGGTTATATCATTATGATGATAGCCGGATTATTTTTAAGAGGAATCGGATTTATAGCCTTAGGAATATGCTCTGATTTCTATACAATTTCTATTTCTTCCGCACTTATCGGTTTTGGGACTGCATTTTATGAACCTGCTGCTCGCGCCATATTCGGCTCACAACCAGCTCATATGAGAAAAAATTTATTTACATATTTAAACCTTAGTTTTAATTGCGGTGCAATAATCGGACCAATTGCAGGAGGGTTCTTACTCTTACTCGATCCAATCTATGCTTTTTCTCTAACAGGATCTCTTATGCTGTTATTCTCTCTTATCTTTTACTTGCTTAAAAATCACTTCCAAGTCTCTACTGAAAACACGTCTATTACATTAGGAATACAGGCAATCTTACAAAATAAAACCTTTCTTTTATTTTCATTTATTATGATTTTCTTCTACATTATGTTTACTCAGCTTACTGTCGCACTTCCACTTCATATGAAAAACATTAGTCATAGCAACCAGCTCGCTACACTAGTTATTACGATAAATGCAATAACAGGCGTCATATTTATGGTATTATTCCGGAAACTCTTTCATAAATACAACACACTTTCTATTATTAAATACGGTGTTTTATTAATGGGTATTTCCTTTTTACTCATTCCTTTATTCCAACATCCATATTGGCTATTTATTTGTGTAATTTTATTTACAATCGGTGAAACGCTCGTATTACCTAACGCTGATATCGCTATTGCAAATTACAGTAACGAATCGTATACAGCTACTTATTTCGGATTTTATCAACTATCACTCGCATTTGGTTTTATCGTTGGTAATTATACCGGTACATCGTTTACATCGAACTTAAACGGAATGTATGCACCTTGGCTTATTTTCGGTACATTTGGACTTATCAGCTTTATTGCATTACATATTTTATATACTAAAAAACTTATTTCTAAAGAACATGAATCCCTATGTAAAGATACAAAACACCTTTAAAAAATTACAATTTTCAAGAATTAGGAAATGCGAATTTACAATAATAAACGTATCTTTCAATACGATAAAAAACATAAAATCCTGAAGCTATCCCTTAAAGTAAATATACACCTGTTACATTTTACATATTATGGTATAATATTGTCAGATTAATAGCTATTTATCTATGTTCCACACTAACGGTCTAGGAATGACAAATCAAAAGGTTTTTAAATTAGGGGGGATCTTGTGAAAAAGATAAAAGGATTTAGCCTTTTTCTATTCATCCTAATCACATTATGCGGATGTTCAACTATAGTAGAACAGTCTTTAGAAACTGGAAACGGCAGTATTGAATTATTAACACCCACGATTACAACAAAAGATAATGAATTAGAAATTAAGACCGAGGGCATTGATGAAAATAAAGTGACTTTTATTTATGTAGCCAATAAAAAAGTATTGGAACAAAAAATAAATAATGGTGAATCCTACAGACTTAACATTAAAGATATCGAACACGCTCATAGGACGGACTACAAGCCAAGAGTTCAACTTTTGCAAACGAAAGATGATAACGAAGATGGAGACATGGCAACCTTTAAACAAGTTAGATATACAGTTGAAAAAAATTAATTTTATAATTATTTCATTTAAATGTAACGAACGTAAATATACTTTTAACAGAGGGTAAATATAAGAGGTGCTAATATGAAAAGACGATGGATTTTTTGGTGGATTGGTAACATATTTTGGATTACCATTTTTGGGATATTGGCAGCTATCATTTGGCTAAGAGAGGTTGATGGTACTGGTGTTACTCAAACACCCGAGCTGAAATTAGTAGCATTTATCGTTTTATTAATTGCATTTATATTACCGATAATTATTCAAGCTATATGGCTAATTGTTAATTTGAGAAAGAGCAATAAAAAATAATCATACATAACTTTAAATTTTTTTAGAATTATACGATAAATTATTTTTTTAAAAAAGAGAGGAATCTTTTTTAAAATAGATTCCTCTCTTTTACATTTTCGTATTCATATAGGATTATGGTTATAAACTTATTTTAAGCCATACTACTCCCTTTTTCTTACGATGCATGTTCATCTTTCTTCTTCTTCAACAACGCTCTCTTCTTCATCGCCTTCGTTAAGTATCCACCTTTAAACGAACGAATTTCATAAGAAGACATAAACGCTTTCGGTGCGATTTCATTAATAATTTCCAAAAGTTCTTTCTCTCTAGAGCGCTTTGCAACGATATCTAAGCGATAACGTATAGAATTAATTCCTTCACCTTCAAATACCGTAACACCGAATCCAGAGTGACGTAATTCATCTACTAATTCATTACAACGGTCTAGTAAACTAACTTGATACGTAATATAACCAATTGCTAATTTATTCTCTATATAACCGCCTAATAAAAGTCCCGTACTAAAGCCAATGACATAGGCAACGATGTTCATCCAATTTGATAAATCTTGAAACACAATACCTAAACTGACAATGTAAATAGCTCCTTCTAACAATCCAACACCAGCAGCGGATCTTGTTTGATTCTTTACAAGCAAAATCGTACGGATTGTTAAAATTGGAACATAAATAATTTGAAGCACAAAAATAAGTAACGCTTGTAACATTGGTATCCACCTCTTTCAAAAAGTCTTTTGTCATGATAACATACATAAGCTTTAGAAATCGATGGGTTTTTAAATTTTTTTAAATTTTTTTTCATACTATTGAAATGCCTCAAAAATAAGCGTATTATGTTTGGCGTAAATTCGATAAGTACCAGTAATTCACTCGTATTATATCATTTATTTTTAAACCCAAAAAAGGAACCTGATTAGGTCCCTTTCCTCATAACCCTATGTTTTTCGAAGCTTGTTCTCTTTGCTTCTCTTCTTCTTTTACTAACTGCATATTTGCATAGGCTAAATTCGCAATCATTAAAAAGTGTCCACCTAATATTCCAGTACCAAATGCCCACATTTCCATTTCATGCTCAATTTCATACATAATGATAGCCCCTAATATTGCGGCTGCAAATCGGTTTAAAACTCCTAATCCAGGAGCCTTTTCTTTCATCACGATACTTCTTCCTAATTTCTCCACTCTGCGAGCTAATAGCCAAAGACAATATGCGCTAACTGCTAAACCAATACCGAATCCTGTCACTTGTTTCCCAAACGGAGTAACCGCCCACATTAGTAGTAAACCACTAAAGATCGTATACAATTGTAATCGATATACACGTAAGGCTACTTGAATCAAAATATCCGCTCCTAATTTCACATTTTATTATGTGTCAGAAGAAAAGCAGCAACTTACACAGTTGCTGCTTTCTCTTGTTCTTGTTCTTGTTCCATTTTTTGAATTTCAACACGTTTAATTTGATAAGCATCTTTTTCTAACACTTTAAATTCATAGCCTTCTGCTTCAACGTATTGTCCTTCTTCTATTTCATGATTTTGCATCATAATCCATCCACCGATTGTATCCACATCGTCTTCTTCAATGTGTAATCCAAACAAATCTTTTACTTCTGATATAAGCACTTTTCCATCAACAATTTTATGATACTCGTTCACATGTTGAATTGGTGGTGCTTCATCTTCATCATATTCATCACGAATTTCGCCGACGATTTCCTCCAATATATCTTCCAGCGTTACAATTCCAGCTGTTCCTCCGTACTCATCATATAAAACAGCCATTGGAATTCGCTTCTTCTGCATTTGCAGTAATAAATCATGAATTGGAGTCGTTTCCATAACTTCAATAATCGGACGCATATACGTGCGAATCGATGATAAATCTTCTTGATCGTTGTTCATATATCGAATAAAGAAATCTTTTACGTTGACCATACCGATAATATCATCTTTATCTTCTCCAAAAATCGGATAACGTGTGTATCGTTCATTTTGGATTACTTTCATGTGTTCTTCTACTGAATCTTCAAGATAGAAACCAACGATTTCTGTACGCGGTACCATGATTTCTTTCGCAATGCGATTATCAAATTCAAAGATATTATTTACATACTTGTATTCAGCTTGATTAATTTCGCCACTTTCATAGCTATCCGAAAGAATAAGACGTAATTCTTCTTCTGTATGAGCTACTTCATGTTCAGAAGCTGGTTTCAAACCGAATAAACCAGTTATAACACGAGCTGAACCGTTCAATACCCAAATAAATGGATACATGATTTTATAGAACATCATTAACGGAGTTGCCAATAACAACGTTACTTTTTCAGCCTTTTGAATTGCCAGCGTTTTCGGAGCTAATTCCCCTACTACAACGTGTAAATATGTCATTAGCATAAAAGCAAGACCAAAAGTTAATACTGATGAAATAGAAGGATTTATGTTCCATTTCTCAAATAACGGGTGTAATAACTTTTCGATTGTCGGTTCACCTAACCAACCTAATCCCATAGCTGTAACTGTAATACCTAATTGACAAGCAGATAAATATTCATCTAAATTTGTTGTTACCTTTTTCGCTGCTAAAGCACCGCGTTTCCCTTCCGCAACAAGCTGATCAATGCGACTTGAACGTACCTTAACAATCGCAAACTCTGCTGCTACGAAAAATCCAGTAAATGCGATTAAAATCGCAACCATGACTAAATTAAATATTTCCAATGAATCCCCTTAGTTAAAAAACTAAGGTGTCCACCTCCTGTATACTATAATGTTTTCTTATTTGTTCGTTAGAAAACATAGCCCGATACAAAAATTAAAGAGGTCGGATTTCACTTATTCTATAATAATAGAGCAAGTGTCTGTATTAAAGCTGTCGTTTGACCAGATAAAGATTTCGATATTTTTTCACGTTGTGAATCAGTCAATTCATCTAAAAGCGGCTTTAACTCCGTTAACTCTGCTTCTAATCGATGAATATGGTCTGTCACTTCATTCACTTGTTTCGAAACGTGTTCATTGATACCGAGCAGCTTCTTCTTCTCCTCGATTTTCTCTTTAATCTCACAAAGCGGCATATGCATTTCTTTGCACTTCTCAATAAATTGTAATGTCTCAAATGCTGTTTCGTCGTAATAGCGATAATTAGATTGAGATCGCTCCGCTTTTAAGATACCTAGATTCGTATAATAATCAATCGTTCGTTTCGACACGTGAGCCATGAGAGCCAACTGTCCGATTCGATACACCTTCCCAACGATCTTCCCCCCCCTTGTTTATATTACTATTATCATACAATACATAAACTGTACAGTCAAACGTGATGGTTATCATTCACAAATTTCTAAATTTCATCCTTTATTAATAAAAACAATTAATCTATAACTATACAGCTTTTTCCTTTCAACCTTTCTTATTTAACAGCATACCTTACTAATAACGATTGCTTGTATAGGAGGAGATTAATATTAAAAAAACTATCATTTCTCATTTTTATAATGAAGAATACCTACTTCCATGGTGGCTTATGCATCATACAAAAATATTTGATCACGGCATATTAATTAATAGAGGTTCTACTGATCGTTCCGTAGAGATTTGTAAATTATTCGCACCCCACTGGGAAGTGCGAGATTCCAGATTTCTTGAGTTTGATCCAACAAATACTGATATTGAAGTGATGGGAATTGAAAGAGAAATTTCAGGTTGGAAAATCGTTTTAAATACTACTGAATTCTTTTGTTGTAATAATACAGAAGAGTTTTTCTCATCTCTTCATGCACTAGGACAAAATATGTATGCGATTAGAATGATTTTAATGATAGATAGCCATAAGTACAATTATTCAAAGCCAAGATACTCTATCCCATTAGTAGAACAACGATACCACGGCGTCTTCCCTTATAACCCAAAACTCGGATGTGCCTGGAGATTTATTCACAATCATCTAGATGGTGCATATTTACCTGGTAGACATTATTCGCGGCACGGGAATATAGTTTATGACTATCCTTCATTTATTTTAAAATTTTATTTTAGCCCTTGGAATGAACAGTCAAAGGCAAGAAAATTACAAATTACACCTACCCTTTCAAAAATAGGTGTTCAAATGGGACTCCAAACACATTACGGTCAATCTCCTGAAGAACTGGAAACACGTTTTTTAGAGCTTAGTAACGTAACTCAAGACCTCCGTAATAATCCTGAATATCAAGAATTATTTCCAAAGTTTAAACCATAATGTTTTTTGCATGGTCATCACCTCACACCATTTCATCCGCTTAATCAAAAACAATCTCATTTGCATAAAATATGAATACTGTATATATTATAAATTTTTATTTTAGGAGGAAAAAATGAAAGCTGTTATTCTTGCTGGTGGATACGGTACAAGAATTGGGGAAGAAACACATTTAAAACCAAAACCTATGATTGAGATTGGAACAAAACCTATTCTATGGCACATTATGAGTTTGTTTAGCCATTATGGGATCACTGAGTTTATTATTTGCTTAGGCTATAAAGGATATGCAATTAAAGAGTTTTTTCTAAATTACAACTTACACATGTCAGATTTCACAATACATTTAAGCGATAACACAATTACTAGCCATTCTCATCCTATAGAACCATGGAAAGTTACATTAATTGATACTGGTCTAAATACCGAAACAGGTGGACGAGTTAAAAAGATAAAAAATTATGTTGGAGACGAACCTTTCTGTCTCACTTATGGTGATGGATTAAGTAATGTAAATATAAAAGAACTTATTGCATTTCATAAAAAACACGGAAAAATGGCTACTGTTACAGCCGTACAACCTCCTGGTAGATTTGGTTCTCTCGTTTTAGATAAACAATCTGTCACATCCTTTCAAGAAAAACCACTAGGTGATGGTGGATGGGTTAACGGTGGATTTTTTGTTTTAAATCATGATATTTTCAATTACATTAGTGGAGATAAGTCTGTTTTGGAAACCGAAACTTTAGTTCAGTTAGTAAACAAAAATGAACTGGCAGCATTTCAGCATACTGGTTTTTGGCATCCCATGGATACATTGCGCGATAAAAATAAATTAGTCGAGCTATGGGAAAATAATGACGCTCCATGGAAGGTCTGGTAATATGACTTCATCATCTTTTTGGAATAAGAAAAAAGTATTTATTACAGGACATACTGGCTTTAAAGGCTCATGGCTCACCCTTTTTTTAACTTCTTTAGGTGTAGAAGTAATCGGCTACTCTTCTCACCCTCCCTCAACTCCTAACCTTTTTGAACAATGTAACGCAGCAAAAGAGTGCATTACAATTGAAGGAGACATTACAGATTACGATTCTTTATTCCATGCCATAAAACAGCACAAACCTGATATGATATTTCATTTAGCAGCTCAACCAATCGTCACCACTTCATACAAAGATCCTATTGATACATTTAAAACAAACGTCTTAGGCACTGTTCACGTATTAGAAGCAGCAAAGTACGTCGAAAGCGTACGTCTCATTATTAATGTTACGAGTGATAAATGTTATGCGAATGATGGGAGCGGTAATCGAGCATTTGTAGAATCCGACCGTTTAGGGGGCTATGATCCATACAGTGCTAGTAAGGCTTGCGCTGAATTAGTTGCAACATCATATCAAAAATCTTTTTTTCACACGAACACCCTTTCACTCGCCTCAGTAAGAGCAGGCAATGTCATCGGTGGTGGTGATTGGGCAGAAAATCGCTTATTCCCAGATATCATTCGTGCATATTTACAAGACCGTCCTTTAAGTATTCGAAACAAAAATGCTATCCGACCGTGGCAACATGTTTTGGATCCTTTACATGGATATATCCTTTTAGCTGAGAAACTTTGGAAGCATAAAGAGTATGCAGAAGCATGGAATTTCGGACCAATTAACGAGGCTAACAGAACCGTCCATGATGTCATTCAATCTGTAATAAAATTATGGAATAAACCATTAACAATACTTTCTCCCACTATAAATACTCCTTATGAATCACCTATTTTAACACTCGATAGTACAAAAGCAGTAAATAAACTGGACTGGACTCCTAAGCTATCCACAGAAAATGCTATCGCTTGGACCGTTGAATGGTACGAAAAATATGCATCCGGTGAAAATATAGAATCATTCACGCGACAACAAATCGATGCATTCAAAAATTTATAAGGGGGCTATAAAATGGAACAGAAAAAATGCCGTTTTTGCCACTCATTACTAACAAATACTTTTTTAGATTTAGGCGTTTCTCCTCTCGCTAACTCATTTGTAGCTCCAGAACACTCCTATAAAATGGAGCCATTTTATCCGCTACACACGTTTGTTTGTAACTCTTGTTTACTTGTACAATTAGATGAATTTGAATCTCCCCACAATATTTTTCATGATTATTTATACTTTAGCTCTTATTCCTCCAGTTGGCTACTACACGCTAAGCAATATGTAGAAATGGCGATTAAGCGTTTCAACTTAACAAACCATTCGAAAGTGATTGAAATCGCAAGTAACGACGGGTACTTATTACAATACTTTCAAAAAGAAAATATCAAAACGTTAGGAATTGAACCAGCAAAAAATGTAGCAGAAATCGCTATCCAAAAAGGAATTCCTACTGAAGTGAATTTTTTCAGCAATGACTTAGCAAAAAAATTACCACAAGCTGATTTAATCGTCGCAAATAACGTATTAGCACACGTTCCAAACTTGCATGATTTTGTTGCCGGTTTAAAAACATTATTAAAACAAGATGGCACGATAACAATTGAATTCCCGCACTTATTAAACCTCATATCCTTTAAACAGTTTGACACAATCTATCATGAGCACTTCTCTTACTTCTCTCTTATAAGTCTTCAAAAAGTTTTAGCTCATCATCATTTACAAATTGTCGAGGTAGAAGAACTTGCAACGCACGGTGGTTCATTGCGTATTTTTGTAAACCATCACAGTGACTCATCCACTATCCATTCCAGTGTTACAAATATAATCCAAAAAGAAATAGATTACGGGCTAGATACTTTAGATTGCTATCTCCTTTTTTCTAAACGCATAGCACAATTGAAAATAAGTATTTTAAAGTTTTTTATCGAAGCAAAAGCTTTAAACAAACAAATTATCGGTTACGGCGCTCCAGCTAAAGGAAACACCCTTTTAAATTATTGCGGGATAGGAAAAGAATTTCTAAATTATACTGTAGATAAAAACCCTCACAAACAAAGTCTCCTTCTACCAGGAACCCGCATTCCAATACAATCTCCTGAAGAAATAAAACGTACAAAACCTGATTACATTCTCATACTTCCTTGGAATTTGAAAGACGAAATTATGAAAGAATGCTCTTTCATTCGTGAATGGGGCGGCAAATTTTTAGTAACGATTCCAGAAGTTGAGGTAATTGAGCCATGAAAAAAATCCTTGTAACAGGCGGTAGTGGATGGATTGGTAAATATGTTGTAAATTCTCTTATACAAAAGGGCTATGAAGTGCACGCCACTTTCCATACAAATAAGCCTTCTCACCTTTCTTGCGATTGGCATAAAGTAAACTTACATTGCGATGAAGAAGTAAAAAAACTCATTTACGACATTAAGCCTAGTCATCTCATTCATTTAGCTTGGGAAGCAGTGCCGCCAGCGTGTTATGTATCTATTAATAATTATTATTGGCTTACATCCAGTATCTCATTGATTCAACACTTTACAACATGCGGTGGAAAGCGAGTCATTGTTGCAGGTACTGGCGCAGAGTATGAATGGTTTAACGGCGTATTATTTGAAGATTCACCGCTTCTTTCCTATAAAACCCCGTATTCATTATGTAAAAACACACTACATTCCTGGCTACAATCATACGCTGGGCAAACCAGCCTCAGCGTATGTTGGGGACGCATTTTTCATATGTATGGCCCTCACGAACAAGGAAATCGGCTCGTTTCTAACATTATCACTTCTTTATTAAAAAATGAGGAAGCACTATGTACACATGGAAAACAATCAAGAGATTTCCTCCATGTGGGTGACGTCGCTGATGCTCTCGTAACAGTATTAGAACGCAATGTTACAGGCACAATCAATATCGCTTCTGGTCAATCTGTACAAATTAAAGAATTAGCTTCTATCATTGCTAAAAAGATAGGAAAAGAACATTTAATTAAATTAGGTGCGATCCCTTTCTCTAAAGATGAACCTTTATTTGTCGGCGTTAATGTAGAACGTTTAAAAACTGAAGTAAACTGGAAACCAACATACGATCTAAATACAGGAATTGAAGAAACAATTTTATGGTGGGAATCATTTATACAAAAACATACTGATATGCATCACTAAAACGTAAATCCTTCGTTCCTCTCGCTAAATCCCTATACCATTCTTCTAATTTTTCAGGTGTAATAATATGATGCGTTCCCATTCCCCCATGCTTACTAGCTTCAGAAAGAGTCGGACCAATTTGTAATTTTCTCTTTCTCATCGCATCGTTCCACGGACTAAATCCAAACCATAATATGCAAGCAAGAGGCGGATAAATCATAGATTCATGCGCGGATAAATGTCTTCCAACCGTATAACTTCCGTGTTCATGATTATGAATAAATCTACCTCTTCTCCATAACGCCCAATCTTCTGGTAAATAACCGTGAAATCGCTGTTTCATTAAAGATATTCCAAAGTTAAGGTCCGGATAATTATAGTTAAGATCATCGACCATAATAAGCCCTTCCAGCCAATACATCCTCCCTCCCAATTCATTTAGTGATTTCCAAAACTGATTTTTATCTTGCACACAAAGAAACTCAGTCGTATTTAAAATCATTTTCCATCCTTCTACTTCTTGTTCTATCCTCATCACTTCATGATCTGTCGCTAGTGCATCAAATTCTGGATTTGCAGAATCTCGTACTTCCCAGTGTGGTGCAAATTTTTTACAAATTTCAACCGAACGATCTGTTGAACCCTTATTAATTAAAATGCCATGATCAAACAGTTTCGTATGATGCACAAGCCACCACGGCAATAAATACTCTTCGTTATAAAAATGAGAAATAACAGTTGTAGTAATGTAAATCTCCTCCTCTTTCTCTATTAATCTACTTTTTCATCCTACTCTTAATATACTTATCAGTTATGTAATTGGTTTCTTTTATTTTAAAAATATGTTTTTCTACCATATACTATGCTTTCTTAGACAACCACCATTTTCTAAAGAATCAACTCCGTACAATAACCATCCTAATAAACTGAAAATTGAGTTATAATATCATTATAAAATTATGAAGGAGGAATGCGCTCATGTACTACAACACTTCATTCGAAAACGATCAACCTGTAGGCCGTCTATAATCTAAGACGGGCATCCATATAACAAGTGCACCATGCCTCGTCTTAGGGAATAAATCATAACCCTAAAAATAGACGGAGGTCATTCAAATGAAACAAACCATTTTAGGAGCTATATGTTTATCACTAGCAGCAAGTATTTGGGGCGGTATGTACGTCGTTAGTAAATACGTACTCGACTTTATTCCGCCACTTACACTCGTTTGGCTACGCTTTATTATCGCTTTTGTTGTTTTATATGCGATTTTGAAAACAACTGAAAAAAAGCAAAAGAAAAAAGTAACCATACACAAAAAAGATTGGCTATTATTCGCTTGGATTGGATTCATCGGGTATTTCATTTCGATCACATGTCAATTTATCGGAACGAAATTATCCGATGCTCATACAGGCTCCTTAGTGACATCAGCTACACCTGCATTTATGGTTATATTTGCAGCGCTCCTTTTAAAAGAGAAACTAACTGCTCGTAGACTTTTATCAACTATAATAGCGACAATCGGTGTCATTATCGTTATCGGATGGGATATTGAAATCGGCTCCTATTTTATCGGTACAATCATTTTAGTTGGAGCCGCTATTACGTGGGCTTTACTATCCATTTATGTAAAAATCGCTTCCGCTCGATTTTCATCTTTAATTATTACAACGTACGCAATATTTTTTTCACTCTTTTTCATTACACCGTGCATGGTATGGGAATTCCAAACAAATCCTATTGAACATATGAACATGTATGTAGTATTAGGCGTACTCTATTTAGGAATCGTCTCAACCGCAGGTGCATTTTTTCTTTGGAATAAAGGGTTAGAATTAATGGATGCTAGCATCGGTTCATTATTTTTCTTCTTTCAGCCTATCGTTGGTTCGCTACTTGGCTGGCTCCTGTTAAATGAGACGTTAAACAGTAACTTTTTCATTGGTGGTATCCTTATTATATGCAGTGTTATAATTACTACTTTTGAAAAGCAAAAATAGTATAAAAAAAAACAGGTAGAGACTTAGTCTCTGCCTGTTCGCATAATTGGGTCTTGATCATGGAATCCTATACAAATTGGTATACTGCTTTGTACTCCACTACATACAATTTACGCACTCCAATGCGCTGGACGAGACAACATTTCCGGTAATTTCGTATGCTTGTCTCCTCTCGCCGCGTTAATTTGAACTTGCGTAAGAAAAATACTATTTGTAAAATCTGCCCCGCGAATATCTGCATCACGCAAGTCTGCTCCGATGAGATCCGTTCCCCTTAAATTTGCATCTCGTAAATTAGCCGCAATAAGGTACGCCCCTCTTAAATTTGCTCCTTGTAAATCTTTCTTTTTCAGATTCGCTCCCATAAGGTCTGCTCCGCGGTGACTGATTCGTTTTTTACGTGCAACATTCATTTCCTTCCATACTAATTCACTCGTCTCTAAAAGGAGAATGTTCACTTCTGCACGGTGTAATGGCACATTTACTTCCATTAACTCATCTGGACTTAAATTAGAAAGACGCTCAGTCTCTTCAATTGCTTCCTTCAGCTCTTTATGAATTGTCTGCGTCGCCTTTAATAGAATAGCCTCATTCAAATACCAAAGCATTTCATGAAGTTGATGCATTACTGGAAAAGCATCATACATTTTTCTCGCATGCTGAGCATCTTTCCGCCAATCAATTCCTTTAAACGTAACTTGAGAAATCTTTTGTCCAGCGCCGAAACATTCAAACACTGTACAACCTTTATACCCTTTTCCTCTAAGATCTCTATGTATACTACATTTATAATCTGATTGTAAATTTGTACAAGGTTTACCACCATCTTTATTCACCGCAAAATCTATTGACGCTGCGAACGGTAATGCTACACAACATAAACCAAAACACTTTTCACAATCTGCTTTTAAACTATTGTGATTTGTATCCTCTTCTACATGAAAATAATCGTTATTATTAGTCAAAATATATACCCCCTGTTGTCTTTTGACTATTTCATAATATTCCAACTACAATAAATAATCAATTTTAAAATAAATAGACCTATTTCATTTCAAACAACAACATAATCCTTTTATTTCTTTTCATTTAAAAAGGACATCCACTACAATGTTAATTATAATTAAATTATGAACTTTCGAATAACAAGGAGGATTACTATGGCATTAGAAATGAAAACAAACTGTCAAATTTGCGACCATTCCCTTCAGCCTGATTCTGAAGCATACATATGCGTGTATGAATGTACATTTTGTGCACCATGTACAGAGGAAAGGCAAAATGTTTGCCCAAATTGTGGCGGCGAGTTAGTACGTAGGCCGAAAAAGAAATAATAAAAAGGCAAAAACGAACAGGAATATGTTCATTTTTGCCTTTTTATTTAACTATTAAAATTACTTCTATTATTGATTCAAATGATTTTTAACTGCTCTTATAACCAATTCATGATCTACTTCTGGTGGTAATCCTGAGACTGTTATCATTCCAATAACCCCTACATTTTTTATTTGGATAGGAAAGCATCCACCAAACGCAGCATATTCCGAGCCATCTAAACGGTATTTTTCATGATATGGAACTCCGCTTATTTCACTTTCTATCTGCATATAATACGAGCTATGATTATGCAGGGAAACGACCCGTTTTTTACGCTCAATCCATTTCGTATTTTCCTCAGTTGTCCCCGTCATCTTGAAATGAAATAATTGCACACCATTTTTGGCTATATCAACAGCAATCAATTTCCCCTCTCGCTTTGCTGTTTCAACGATATATAAACCTAATTGCAAGGCATCTTCATTTGTAAAAGAGGAAAATTGCAGTGTTTCCTCCTCTATTAATATTTGTTTACTTATTTCACTCAAATTTGAAGTACTCATATCTTTAACCTCCCTAATTGTCTTATACCACATTGGCATTTTTTAGAATTACCAGATTCTATAGTACCGTAACGCTTGTTTTCTTCTTACTGGTGCTATTATGAATTATATTTAACACATTAAAAATGTATGTACTTTAAAGTGCTATAGGTACTAAACATTTAGTACAGGAATTGTCTATTTCTGTGATTAATTAGAATATATTAAGGTGTTTGCATTTTTGCCTTGCTACAATGCCCTTGCGAAAAGATACTATATTTTACTTATGTGAATACAAAAAAAGCAAAGCGCCCAAGCTTTGCTTCTTACAGAATCCCTTTTAATTTTTCACAAATTAACTTCGCTAAATACTCATAACCTTGTGGTCCAAAGTGTAAACCGTCTTTTTCATCATCTTCTACAAATTTTTTATAATGCTGTTCTTGAATCATTTCAGCATACAAATTTAAAAAATGACTTCTTGTTTCTTTCGCCACTTCCTCAACCACGTCTGCATATTGGCCGAGTACTTCATTCGTTCTATTATGCTGTCTTTCTTCATCAACTGGTGCAGGACTAATAAGTAATACTTTTTCTGGTGAAATCATGCTTACAATCTTCTCTAAGTTTTCTTTGTATACTTGTAATGACACTTGAGAAAAAGAGACCGCATCATTTGTACCAAGAAAAACCGTTACAAAGTCTGGTTTATGCGATAGTACATCATCTTCTATCCTATTTAACGCATCGAAAGTATTATCACCTGGAACACCCGCATTAACCACTTTCCAATTTGGAAACATCTCTTGCAAACGTGGTGTTAATCTCGGTGTTCCATCAAAAAATATTTCATCAGCTGTAATACTATCGCCAAAGCATACTAACGTTTTCATTAATCTAGCACTCCTTTTACGTATGAAACAGCTTTCCTTCTATCGCTTTCATATATCTTTCAGCAGAACGTTCCACTGCCTCATTTGCATTTTCTTTTACTACTCGGTGAAAAGCATTATATAAACGATTAAATTGTAACAGTTTCACTCGATTCGCCATTTCCTCAACTTTTCTCGCCGGTAATGGAATTAAGTTTGGATAGCTATACATGAAGCTTACCCACTGCTGATCCGCTACAACTTGAATGATATCACCTGTTAATAATATACCTTTCCCATCATTTCCTTCTTCCCAATGTAATACAGAACCGCCGCTAAAATGCCCTCCGAGACGATGTACAGTAATCCCATCTGCTAATTGTAAAGACTCACCAGACCAATAAATAATACGACTACTTGGACGCATCACCCACTCTTTATCGTCTTCATGTATATAAATTGGTACATCGAATGTTTCTGCCCATTCTACTTGCGTTGAATAATAATGCGGATGGGATAGTGCAATTGCATCTAATCCGCCCCACTCTTTTACCTTCTCAATTGTCGTGTCATCTAAATAAGTAATACAATCCCATAACAAACGATATGACTCTGTTTTTACTACAAATGCCGTTTGACCGATCGCAAATTCTGGTTTTGTCGTAATACTATAAAGCCCATTTTCTTCTTCTATAATTTCATTTTTATATGTATCACTCGTTTGCAAGTTTTCTAAACTCGTCCAAGACTGCCCTTTCGGATTAACATATTGTCTCTCCTCATCACAAATAACACAACTTACCGGTTCTTCCACACTCGCTGCATACTGCACGCCACACGTTGTACAAACGAAATTATTCATAGTTATTCCCCTATCCCTTTAATTTTTTGCTAAGCTGATATTTGTTGATCGTTTTCTGCTTTTTTATTTTCAATTGATAAGCTTATAAGAGTAATAAAGTAGATAACTGTAACCGCCATAGGAATTACGATAAATCCTTTTTCCGCAAAAAGAATCCCACATACTGACGTTACTAATACAGTTCCTACTGATAATAACCCATAACTTTTACTTTCATAAATCCATACGTACGGTACAAAATGAACACCTATTAACATCGCTACTACAAAAGGTAACCACTCTGGAAATTGAAAATATGCAAGTAATACAAACGGAATATTTAATACATTTATCCCACCAATTACTCCCGCTAAAGTCCCTAGCGGATTTCCTTTCGCAAACATATCAATTTTTAATACGGCAGCTAACATTAGGCCGAAAGGAAACACACAGCCCATACCAATTAAATACACCCACACAACTTGCTTTTCTGAAAGAAAAACACCAGTTATGCTCGCTATACTCCAAAATAAAAGACCAGCTAGTATAACAGGAAATCCCTTCTTCGTTTTTTGTGCTAAATCTCTTCTTGCTTCTGAAATATTCATTTCACTATCTCCCCCTCCCAATATTTGTGCCATCAAGTCGTCTCAATTTCGCCCATCCAATAACGCCAAGCTTCTAAGTAATCTTCTAAATCTTTCGGGTGGTGTCTCAAACATGTATCTATACGCAAATATAAACCTATGACTATTTCCTCATATAAATCTCGTTCTTTTTTATGAAATATACATGGTTTTATCGCATAACCAATCACTTCTTTTGTTACATCTTCCGGAGTTGAACAGAACGCATAAATTAAATCATATAAAGGATCTCCTAAAATAGGTAACGGATCAATTACCCCATGTAACCTATTCTCTCGAAATATAAAATTATGAAATCCGAAATCACCATGTAATAAAAATGGCTGATTTACTCCGGCGTCCCTATTTGCTAGTTTAAGGACAATCCTATAATCTTCCTCACTTATGTAACGTCTTACATTTTCATAAGCTTCCATCACATTTGCCGTTAAAAATTCATTCCAAGATTGAACCGGACTTTCTTTCCATCCCCAGCCTTCTGCCCCTGGAACCATTTTATACTTATTGATAACTTCTTTTACAAGTGTACGAAGCGTACTTCGTTTATATCCTTGTTTACACGAAGTATTACCTTCAAGGAAAGAATACACGAAATATGTATGTAAAGGTTCCTTATACAAAAGCTTTGAAAATAAACTATTCTCCTCATAAAATGAGAGAAAATTAGCTTCTTCACGTATTACTTCCGCTTCATTCAGCTTTACTACATATTTTTCGTCCAACAAATATACAGTACTTGTCGTTCCTCCGTTCAACGCTTTTACGCTATTTGGATCATGTGAAATAACTTTCTCCTTAACTAGTTGTGCAGCAATTATTGAGATGTCCATTCTCTCACCCTTTAATTCCGAAGATTCCCTCAATTCAAAAGACAACTTTACTATTATTTGACAATCGCAAGAGAATCCCTTCTAACATCTTAATATTGCAGAAATTAATTTTCATTTTATCAAAACGGCTTCCTTCAAGATTTCATCATATAATTCATTCCATTTATAATGATACGCTGCACTCTCTTCTACTCTAACAAACATCCTTTTATCGGATTCATACTCACCGTCAAACTTATGCACTTCATTAATCTCCATCCGGTAGAACGGCTGACACCCTACTTTTGGATACGGACTATTTTCATTCCAATTTGGATTATCACTATGGTCAACGATAATATATCCAAATAAAGTACATTCTCCTTTTACATAACCTTCTTCCCACGCTTCTCTTTTAAAACATTCTTCTGGTAGTTCCCCTTCTTCTATATGCCCACCAGGAAAGTCCCAACCACGCTGCTCATGGTCTATCAGTAAAACCTTATTATTATGAAAACAAAAACCGTGAACACTCGTGATTCTTTCGTATTCTGGCAATATACAATCTTTTTTCCACGTTAACCTCACTTTTGATTCCCCATAATTTGCGCATATAGTTACCATCTCCCTCACTCCAAATGCTCTTCATTTAATCTAATAATCTCTATTGCACGATCTCTTTCTTTTAACTTACGAGCCAAACTTTCTACACCAAATACTTCTGTAAATGTGTGGCTTCCTACAATCAAATTGATGCCTTTAAATTTCGCATGTTGCACTGTATATAATGTTTTTTCTCCCGTTATGTACGTATCACAACCTTTTTCTAGCGCACGCTCAATAAGGTTTGTATTGTTTCCTGCACCTGTTAATATCGCAATCCGGTTTACTGGCCTGTCATGATTTTTCCAGTTCTTCACTTTCTCTTCCATTCTCTCTTCAAGTTTTTCAACTAAATTTGAAAACGGAATCGCTTCTTTATATTCTCCTATTCCCGGTAGCTCTTCTTCCTCATACGTGGAATATTCCAGTATTGTATCTATCCTAATTTCATTAAATAACGACGTACACGTGCCAAACTTTACAAAATCTAACGGCAAATGAATCCAAAAATGATTCATTTCATATTCTTTTAATTTCTCAATACAAGCCTCTTCCATACCGAATAGAAAACTCCACGGTGCATGATGTGTAACTATCATATCGACACCATTTCTATACGCTTCTTCAATTGTTTCTAGCGTCAAATTTGTCGTGTAACCTATTTTGTGAAATTCCTCTTTACTAATGTGAGTAAAGCCCTACTCGTCATCACCGTATTTATTAAGATGCTCTTCAAAAAGTGATGTAATATGTTCTTTGAACTGCGTTATATTCATTTTCATTTCTCCTTTCATTTACTTTTATATTTCAAAAATAAGGAAATACTATTTAACGACGTTACATACATATAGGAGGACAATATGAAACCTGAATTTTTAAAAGCTATACATGAAGCGATTGGAAATGTTGAGCATATTCATATAGAAGAAAGTGGTGCAGATAGTTTAATTATTCATCACGATGATGCACAGCAATTAAAACAAGTTGCTGAAACGTTAGAAAACAATAATTTCCGCTCTACTATTAGAACAGCTGGGGATGCTTCGTATATTGAAGTGTTGAACAGGTAAGAAGAAGTCCAGGTTATATACTGGGCTTCATTCTTTTATATTGAAATTTCAAACTCTTTTACATACACCGCTGTTCCAGCAATATCAATTTGTAAGTTATCATTTTCTACATCTTTCGTTACATAAACCGTTACACGACCATCTTTATTTATTTCCTGCCCTTGCTCAACGATTAACTCCAGTTCATGGTCAACATCTTTCTCCAAATACGTCGCATAATACGCTCCCATTACACCTGAAGCTGTTCCTGTCACAGGATCTTCAATCGTTCCAGAATAAGGTGATGAAAAATGACGACCGTGCATTTGCACCTGTTCATCATAAGTTTCTAGACAAACTGGATGGATAGAAGCCTTAGGTATTTCTTTTAATACCGATGGAAACGCCTCATTTTTAGGTTTCATTCTTTCACATGCATCTAGATTTTTAATCGGTACAATTACAGTCCAGTTCCCCGTACTTCCATATACAATTGGTACACTTGCATCTAAATCAGTTACTTCTAACCCGATACTATGAGCTAATTCTTCTTTTGAACCTGCAAAATCTTTAAACTGAGGTGCTGCCTGCCTCATTTTAATAAAGGTTTCTCCATTTTCATTTGCACCTATTTGTATCGGTAAAATACCTGCCTTCGTTTCAATCGTAAGATTTGTTTTTTCTTCTAATAAACCTCTTTCACGCAAGGCATATATAGTTCCAACTGTCCCATGACCACATAAATCCATTTCAAACCCTGGTGTAAAATAGCGCATTCTTATATCTGCTACTTCTGAAGAAAGAACGAAAGATGTTTCGTTAAATCCAACTTTTTCAGAAATACGCTGCATGTCCTCTTCCGTTAATCCATCCGCCTCTAATACAATACCTGCTGGATTTCCCATATTTGGTTTATTCGTAAATGCGTCGTAATGAAATACGTTTATAGTCTTCATTTTTTATCCCCTTATTTGTTCGTTTCATTATTTTTATAATAAATAAGAAAATCTGCCCACTTACCATTCCCCATAGAAAATGCCTCTCTCGTACATTCAAATGAAAAACCAGCTCTTTCTGCAAGACGAATAGATGGCTCATTATCGATATGTATATGTAATTCGATTCTATGAAATTGAAGGCCATTAAAAAATAACGGCAGCGCAGCTATTACACTTTCTGCTCCGTATCCATTTTTCCAATGTTGATTATGAATAGAGTAACCCATCATCGCCCATTGATAGTCCATACGTAAAATTTTTATAAGTTCTAGCTTTCCAATATTGGCGCCATCTTCTTTCTGAAAAATACCTAGCACATACATTTCATCCCGTCGTGCCGCCTCATCAAATCCTCTTATCCATTCCGTAAACCATTCTTTCGTTGAAGACGACATGTCATGATAGCCATCATCGTATTTATATTGAGATGGTAACCTCTTATTGAATCCATCTAACCAACTTTCATAATCCTCTTTTTGAAATGGACGGATAATCAGTCTCTCTGTCTCCACTTGTAATAGTGGCAGCTTCATTTATATCTCTTCCTTTAATTATTAATTGAATATTCTTTATCATCTTACACAAAATACAAAATCTAGTAAATTATTATGTTTTTTATAAACAAAAATCCAGTTATGGTTTATACATAACTGGATTCTTCATTATTTAATAACCTTTTATTTTACAAGAAAAACATCCCTTAATTCCCTCTTCAACACTTTCCCTAAAGCGTTTTTCGGTAATTCGTCCATAAATACAACTTCTGGTATTTTATAGCTTGCTAGTTTTTCTTTACAATGCTGAATAATCTCTTCTTCTGTTAAAGACGTTTGAATGTCCTTTACAATGTAAGCTGTTGGAACCTCCCCCCAAAAGTCATTTGGAATCCCAACTACTGCAACTTCTAAAACACCATTTATTTCATGAATTACATCTTCTACTTGATCTGGATATACGTTGTCACCACCGCGTACGATAACGTCTTTATATCTTCCCATAATATGTAGAAATCCATCATCATCTATCATACCGGCATCACCCATGTTAAACCAATTATCTTTTACTACCTTCTTTGTTGCCTCTTCATTATTCCAATATCCTTTAAACATGTACGGGCTTTTCACGTGAATCTCTCCAACTTCATTTGTTGTTAGCTCATCACCTGTTTCTGGATGAACAATTTTCAGCTCTACATGTTTCAAATTTTTCCCTACAGAAGACATTTTTTCTTTTCCCATATTTGGATGCCAAGAAGTTACTACCCAACCTTCTGTACTCCCATAACCTTGCACCATATAAATGCCTTTTTCCATATATTTTTGAATGAGTGTTTCTGGCACCTTTGTACCACCACTTTGCGCTACTTTAAAGGCCGAAATGTTGCGCTCTTTTTTATCTAATTCATCAAGCATGTAACTATAAACAGCTGGAAACGCAAGCATCGTAGTAATTTTCTCTTCTTCAATCTTATCCCAAATAAGAGTAGGATTCGAATCAGCTAAAAAGACCATCGTAACGCCATGATAAATACAATTTAAAATAGAAAGCACGCCACTCATATGAAACAATGGGTGCACTGATAAAAAGCGTTCACCTGCTGGAATTTCTCTTTGCCCCGCAATTTCAGTAAAATAATGGTGTAAGCTTTTATGACCAATTACACATGCTTTTGCCTGTCCAGTCGTTCCTGAAGTAAATAAGTAAATGGCATCATCATCTTCATGAACTTCCACATTCGGCTCTGTTATTGGCTGTTCCTTTAATTTTAATTCAAATGAGCCAAATCCTTCTTTTGTCGTCTCAATTACATAAGGAATTTCTTTAACTCCATTAATCTTTAATGCAACTTCACTAAATTCATCATCAATAACTAATACTTTTAATCTCGCTTCTTTTACAATCGATTCTAATTCATAAGCAGTAAGCTGATGATTAAGCGGAATAAATACCGCTCCAATTTTTAAGCTTGCCATCATAACGCTTGGAAACGGATGATTATTTTTGCATAGAATTCCTATACGATCCCCTCTTTCCACACCGGTATGTAACAAATAATGTGCAAGCTGATTTACTCGTTCATTATACTGCTGAAACGAATACCTTTTCTCTCCACAGATAAGCGCTTCCAAATTTGGTGACTGCATTGCTCTTTTTTGTAATAATTGTCGCATTGTTCTCAAGTAAAACTCCCCTTTATATATGTTAGGGTTTTTATTTTACCAGATTAATTATTAATTTACTAAATATTAAACTTAGTGAATTTAAATGAAGTGAATCTTTAGTCGATGTGAGGTGTTCATCCCCACTGATTATTAGTCCACACCTTACGGGCGGTTAATGCGGGATAAACAAAAATAGCCATCTACTTAACAAGTAAATGGCTATTTCTCCTTATATATTAGAAAACTCCTTATTCATCACATATTTCACATACTCAGGTGCACTTTTGTCAATCTCTTCATCACTGATTTCATATTCCGCACCATATAAATAAAATGATGGTATAAATTCCATTCCTGTATATAAGCTCGTAGCGTGGAATGGTTTCGTTAATTCATCCATTGTAATTCCGCTATTTTTATAGTCTTTTTCTAACCCACCTATAGAAATAGCTACACCAAATTCTTTCCCCTTCACTTTATCCCCTTTTGATCCGTAGGCAAATCCATATGTTAATACATCATCGAACCATTTTTTTAATAATGGTGGTGAACTGTACCAATAAAGCGGAAATTGAAATATATATCTGTCATGTTCTACTAATAGCTTTTGCTCTTCTTCAATATTAAACTCCCAATTTGGTGCCGCTTTATATAATTCATGCACCGTTATTTCATCCGAATGTTTCTCAAGTTCTTCGATCCATCTTTTATTAATTTTTGATTTTTCAATATCAGGGTGTGCTACAATTACAAGTGTTCTCATCATCTTCCATCCCCTTTTTAAATTATTCAATCCTTTACGTATTAGTATGAGTGAGTCACATATAATTGAAAAGTACGTACTTTAAAGTGCTATAGGAACCTTAAAGTACCTTTGGAGGTGTTATATGAATCAAAATGATAATTGCCCAATCGCAACGACACTCGACGTGATCGGTGGAAAATGGAAAATTCATATTTTATGTGTTTTGGCGGATGGAAAAATGCGAACAAATGAAATAAAACGAGAAATTCCAAACATTACACAAAAAGTTCTCACACAGCAACTTCGGCAACTTGAGGCTGATGGGATTATCCATCGTACTGTATATCAAGAAGTACCACCAAAGGTTGAGTACACAATAAGCGAACATGGAAAATCTTTAATGCAAATTATGGATGAACTATTTGAATGGGGAAAAGACCATCAGATCAAAAGATTACATGACTAAAAAAACTACCAAATTCTTTACATACTAGTGGGAATGGCACATCACTATCAAGCTAACAAAAAGACCCTAATAAGAAAACTTTCATTTTTATAATCCATTTAAACTTTAGCTTGATAGTGATACGGCAAGACCCTAATAAAGAAATGTATTAAACAAATTAAAAACAACAACACATACGACTAATGTTAATAAGAAAATTATAGTCGCTGAATTGCTTACTTAATTTTGAAATCTAAACAGTTACCCTTTAAGCCAAGCTTAATAATATCGCTTTTGTACGATTATCTGTTACTTCATAATAAATTTCTAATCCTTTCCGAGTACCTGTAACGACTTTAGTAGCTTTTAGTTTAGATAAATGTTGACTAATTGTACTTTGAGGCATTTGTAATGTTTCATACATTGTCGTTACGTTAATAGGACCTTTTGCAAGCATTATCTTTACTAATGATAAACGGACAGGATGCGCCAACACCTTTAATACTTCAGTGATTTCTTCATACATTTCTTTCATATTTTTTCTCCCCTTTTATATAAATATTAATGATATCCATATATATAATTCGAAAGGATATACGATTTTATGTCCGTCATTTTAAAAAATATTAAGAAATTCCTTCAGATAGAAGAAATCCCTCTGTTCAATATTCTATAGATTTTTCTTTCACTCGATATTATGTGGTAGGAGCTTTCCTTACTGAGACCCTCTACCATTGTTCCCTTGCTGGTGCCCATTATTCCCTTGCGATTCTCTTCCGTTGTTCCCTTGCCCATTCCCATTATTCCCTTGCGATTCTCTTCCGTTATTCTCTTGCTGATTCCCATTTTTCCCTTGCGATTCTCTTCCGTTGTTCCCTTGCCCATTCCCATTATTCCCTTGCGATTCTCTTCCGTTATTCCCTTGCTGATTCCCATTATTCCCTTGTGATCCTCTACCGTTGTTTTCTTGCTGGTGTCCATTATTTTCTTTTTGTGGACCTCTACCGTTGTTTTCTTGCTGATGTCCATTATTTTCTTTTTGAGGTCCTCTACCGTTGTTTTCTTGCTGGTGTCCATTATTTTCTTTTTGAGGTCCTCTACCGTTGTTTTCTTGCTGATGTCCATTATTTTCTTGCTGAGACCCTCTACCGTTATTTTCTTGCTGATTTCCATTATTTTCTTTTATTTGCTTCGGTTGCTGTTCCTTTGGTTGCTTTTGTTCTATATGCTCTTGCTTCTCGTATCTTTCTTCTTTTACAGGAGATGAATCCGATGATACATCAGGAGATGACTTTGGTTGTGAATGTATCTCCTCATCGCGCTCCTCTTGATTAGACGGCGATGCAGGTGGCGTAAGCGATTTTTTCTTCTCATTCTCTTGTTTTATATAAACGCCCGTTCCAACCCCTGCTTTCTTGGCATCCTCCCGCATTTGCACCGTACTGCTTTGATATTCAACTGTAATATGTTTTATCTCATACTCTTTCTTTAATTCTTGCATAGCCTTTTCCAACTGAGGTTCTAACGACTTGTCCTTTGTAACAGCTGTTAGCATAACTTGCTTATCATTCGTTAAGTACTTATCCTTTTGACTCTGCTTTATAATAGTACGTATTACGTCTTGCAGATGCTTATTTTCCCACCCTTTCATTTCTTTTAAAATACGCCTTCCATCATCATTACAAGCCCGCAAATCTATAACACGAAGATCTTCCGTTACGCTCGCCTCTAAACTTGGATTTATATCAACTGAGACATAAGCAAACACTTTTTCTTCCGGTTGATTGTAGAAAAACAGCAATACGCATAGAAAACCAGCAACAATTACTGTTGTAGGCTTTAAGAAAGGTGGCATTGAAAAACGCGGTGCTCTTTGCTCTTGTTCGTTAAACGAGATTTCCTCTCCAATCATGTAAGAGTGTACTTTTCTTTTAAACGTAATAAACTCTCCATTTGGAGTTAAAACAACTACGTTATGTTTCTTTATATCCATCACAATTCCTTTATTCATCATGCTTCTCCCCTCTTATATAATCCAGAATATATGTATAGTTGTTTGCAAAGATAATACACATCGCAATAATGTATTTTCGATGTCGCTCCAACGTTTTACGACTTACCCTAACACGTGGTTCAATATGTTTCAGCGGTAATTTTTTCTTTCTGAACAGCTCTTCCATCATTTTCTCGTCTTTTATAATAATCTTTACAATTTCTATTAAGTGCTCACGCGTATCACGATGCTTAGGAGATTCCTTAGCAAGCTCTGAAAATGTGATTTTAAAATCAGCTAGCACACTTTGAAAATGAAGAATTTCCTCCTTACGGTTACTATTTTCCATCTCTTTCATATACTCCGTAAGCGATACTTGTATTTCTAATATTTCCTCTTGCTTATCTTCTTTTAAAAAGACAAGATTATGCTTAGACTCCTTGCGTATATAGTCAATTACATCTCTTTTTATAAGAAGATCAGCAAACGCTAGAAAAGATTTTCCTTTTTTATATGAATACTGTTCAATTGCTTCGTTAAACGCAAACAATCCAATACTATATTCATCATCCTGTTCTGTAATGTACCTGCGGCAGACAGACGAGATTGATTTTCTAATAAACGGCTGATACTGTACGATAAAAGCTTCCTTATCTCCTCCGTTGTTTTGTATGTTAAATACGATATCTTCTATTTTCGTTTTTTTTAAGATTTTCATTACTAAACTCAACACTAGTAATCTCCCTGCCTCCTTCTGCTTCAAATAGCAAAATGGCCACTAAACAAGTGACCATTTAACCACATTTTCTTAGTACTTTTCTTTGGGCTTGTCTTCTTGCTGGTGCTCATATTTTTCGAGGCCGACTTTTTATATGACTATTTTTTCCACTTGTACTAAAGTGAAGTCTGTATTTTGTATTACTTTCTTGTTTTCTTTTGCAATACCACTTGTTCTTCTTGCTCTTTTCTATTTTAGCTGTAATCTTTGAATAACTCTTCGCTATATTTTTGGTAATTTTAGCTTTTTCTTCTACTGTTTTCTTCTACTTATATATATTCGAAGGAACAAATAATTTTATGGGGGTCAAAAAAATATTTTTTATAAAATAGTTATTTTTTCAAAAATAAAAACCATCAATTGGAAGAAACTCGTTATAACTCCTCCTTATGGTAATTCCTTTGTAAACCTTTTTATTTAAATGTACAATTGTATTAAAAGTCTAAAATTTCAGAATCGGAGGGTGGCGTCATGAAAAGTTTTGGTACGTTAGTAATCTCTACCGTCATTTCAGCAGGCTTAGTGTATTATAATATCGATTCCTTTTATAATAAATTTACATCCGGGAATACATATTACTGGGTAAACGGTATCCTAGCTGCTGGATTCCTTATATCCTTAATTATCAACATAAAAGATATCATCAAGAAAAACTACACAACTTCTGAATCAAATTAAGGAGCCTATTATGGTTCCTTTTTCTATGCAAAATAAAAAAGCAGCTGTTAAGCTACTTTGAATTCTTCTTATCCCCAAATGAAATGATATATATTCTCCCGTTACACGTTCATTAATTCCAGCGATCCTAGCGAATCTCATTAAGTCCGCCCCTTGAAGAAAATACACCGAGATCGTAACTGGTACTTGTGACCACATGAATTGATAAAGCTCATTCACTCTCTGATTCGTCGAAACGATTAAATCATTTACAGGTCCATGATTCCATGCAGAGGTTTGAACTGAAGTGAACGGAAGGTCTTTCCCATTAACCACTATTCTTACCACACTTTGAGTTATGTCCACAACAATCCCCTCCACCATTACAAAATTTAAACCTGTTTCTATACTCATATTCTTGATTAATAATAAATGTTTAAGGCAAACCCCTATTTTCATTTCTACTCAAAAACAATTTATTTGATAAAATAAAAAAGCAGCGGATTCGCTGCTTTAAAATCTACATAACTCCCTTTTCTTTTGCTCTCTCATAAAGAACCGTGCGGCTTACACCTGTAACTTCACATATCTTCTTTACTGTAAGCTTGTTTTCCTTTCGGTTTGCAAGCAGATCTAAAGCATGTTCCATATTAGGATTATCATCATCGTACTTCTTAGGGCGCCCTTTATAAACACCACGCTCTTTAGCTAGTTCAATACCTTCTCGTTGCCGCATTCGAATTAGGTCACGTTCTAACTGATTAACACCAGCCATTACAGTGAGTAGGAAAGTGCTGTATGGATTATCGCTTGTAGTATCAAACCAATTGTCTTTTAACGACTTAATAGAAGCGCCTTTTTCTTTAATTGTTTCTATGATACATTTCATTCGCTAGATTGATAAGCATTTCAAATGCCATCCCACGGTTTCCGAGTCCCATTGTTATTCCTCGCTTTCTATTAAAAGGATTATTTTGTTAAAAAATTGATTCTAATTTATAACCTCTATCTTTTTCCTTCATTTCCCATTAAAATTGAGTAAAACTATTTTGAAGACATAGGAGAAAGCTATGAAGCATAACCTCAATCTATGGTCCTTTATATGCTCTTTGATTTGCGTTGGACTATTCCGTTTATATTTTGAAATTCCACTTGAATTATTCAAATTTTTCACGGATTCATTACACATTCACCCTTTATTTATATTACTAGTTTTAACAATAGGAACTTTTTTTGCTGGCATTATAGGATTTTCTAAGATGAATAATTGGATTGCGATGCTTAGGAGTGTAGCAACAGTCTTACTAACATTGTTATTATCAGTGTTTTTAACACTAACTTTGATTGTGGGTTATGCATTAAGTTAAACGTAGTTTTTTATGAGTAAAACTCAATATTCCGTCAATAATATAGATGACATTAGATTTTTCTCCTTGTTCCCCCTTGGAGATGAGCAGTTAGTTTTTGCTAACTGCTCTTATATTTATAACAAAGATAAGATTCTTTAGAATGATTTTTCTTTATTTCTCAATATAAGGAGCCTTGGATTTCCATTAAAACTCCTGTAGTATATGAACAAAGAGTAAGGTAAGAGTTACTCTTTGCCATTTTAGGAAAGGTTCTGTTGGAAACAACAGGACCTTTTTTCGTAAAGAGATGGTTTTGTTTAATTTCTCACCACTAACCACAAAAAATATCTTATAATCGTTATATACTAAATTGAAATAATGGATTAGGAGTAGATCAAATGCCAGTTACACTAGAACTTATTCTTTTCATTCTTCTAGCAATTAGCGCTATTGGCTATTTAGTAAAAGAATTTCAAAAAACTAGGAAAAGAACACTTGGAATTTCACTAGAATTCTTGGTTCTTTTCTGGTCAATATGGAGAATATCGACTATCATAATCTGATTTGTAAAACATGAATTCCTTCGAATAAAAATCAATATTATGTCCATAATGTTGATAGGCTGTATGCCAAAATCCATTTAGTTTTCTCTGTATTTCCTTGTATTGAGCAGTTAGTTTTTGCTAGCTGCTCTTTTATTTATGAAAAAAGATAAAATTTTTTATAATGATTCTTCTTTATTTCTCAATATAAGGAGCCTTGGATTTTCATTAAAACTCCTGTAGTATATGAACAAAGAGTAAGGTAAGAGTTACTCTTTGCCATTTTAGGAAAGGTTCTGTTGGAAACAGCAGAACCTTTTTTCGTGATTTAAAGGTACTAAGACAAAATGAAATATTTACCATGAAGGTAATTGTTAAATATTTTACGCTCATACAGTATAATGGGATAGTTATTGTGTATTGGCATTAAGAGGAGCGTCCTGATTAAGCGCTTCTCTTTTTTTATAAAATAGCTCCAAATTACTTGGACACATTTACCAGTTTATTCAACACAAATATCATGTTAAAATCCCTTGTGAATACGACATAACTCAACTTGGTGAAGCCCTGTAATATTTCCTGTAGGGCTTCTTTTTTTACAAGCAGTTATTTCATTAAGCTGACTACCTTGTTGTGCAAAATAACGATTTTGTTCACTTTTTTGATACATTTATAAAACATTCATATGTTATCTTCAGTAAGTTCTATTTCTTTTATAATATTGTGTGAAGTATACAAACGAACGAAGCCTAAAAAACTCTAATGAAGTGATGAAAAAAACCTAATTTCTCTACAAAACATTGAGATATTAGGCTTTTTAATAGAAAAAGTAGCATTCATAAACAATGAATACAGTTTAACTCTTCAATTCTATTTTCACAGATTCATATATTCTTCTAAAGTCAGTTTTTCCTTATATATATTTTCAGCAATATCTCCTACATAGCGAATATGCCAAGGTTCATATGCATAACCCGTAATACTTTCCTTCCCCTTAGGATAACGAATGATAAACCCTGCACGATGCGCGTTTTCTTTCAGCCATTTTCCTTCCTTCGTATTCGCAAAGGATAGCTCTAGTTCATTGTTCGCACTTTTAGAAGAAACATCCATCGTTAACCCTGTTTGATGTTCGCTATGCCCTGGCTTTGCAGAGAAGCGATCCGTATGCTCTTGCCCTTTCTTTTTAACATTGTTGGCATACAGACCTTTTTGATACTCATAGGAACGAAATCCTGAAACAGCATTCAACTGGATCCCATCTTGCTTAGCTAAAAGGAATAGTTTTTCTAACGCTTCCGCTGCTTCTTTACGAAGATGACTCTTTTCTACCGTTCCACTAAATGAGAACGGTACATTTGGTACAACTAAATCCTCTGGCATATAGTCTTCGGGTAAACCATATTCCTTATTTACTACAGCCTGTATACTAGCAAAGGAACTTGCTATCTTATTTGAGGTCCGATTTTGCTTACTATTTTTTTCTTTATTTATGGAGTTTTCACTAGTTTCATGGTTTGTCTTATATGGTTCTTTACCAATAGATATATTGGTGTAAATGATAAAGATACCTAACATTACTACTATACAAGTTAAGGTTCCTACTAATTTAAGTCTCATCATTCATTTCCTTCCTGCAACTCCTACTGTTACTCATTCATCATACTTCAACCATATCAAATCCATATTAATTCCCTGTGAACTTTTCTTCATAACGCATTCCTTAATAGATTGATAGTATATCTTCCCTTTCTTTTGGCACCCTTAAAATATCAGCTCTATTTATACATGTAGAAAAATAATCTAAAAATTTGTATAATAAGATAAGAAGTGTAGCATTCTATTATAGAAAGGTCTTGGTATAATGCTAGGTATTGATGTCAAAAAAACAAAAGATGAGTTAATTATTTCATGGCAATTTGCGGAGGTCACGATTCCATTACGTGATGTGATTGAGGTTACCGAAGATGCTACCTATGCCGGTGTTGAAGAACCAAGTGCAATCCGTATCGGAACAGCATATGGGACAACTGATCGTATATTAATTAGAACTGTAAAACAAAATTATGTATTATTTACTACGAATAAAGTGTCGATTTTAAACGCAATTCACGCGTAACAATGAGTAGATAAACGCGCTTAAACAAAGTTCAAGTGAAATAAAAAGGTGCAAAGTCATAGAATTGACTTCGCACCTTTTTTAAAACAATCTATATGAATGAAAATTCCCTTTAACATTTCAGTAAGGCCAAAGCCACTTCTGTCACACCATACTACTTTGTGTCCCATTTATCTAAATTGAAGAGATAACGCTCTCTTTTTTTGATAAAATTATCTCTATAATGATAGCAGGAAAGGATTTGTTGCTTTATCACGGCAGAAAAAACACAGTTTGTAAAAAAAGAGCATTATATCCCCCAGTTCTCTATGAGACCTTTTGAAATAGCTAAGGGATTTTGTCTCACAGTGAATTTAGAAGCAGACACTTTGGAAGCTAAGGAAAAGAAAACAGGGAATTATTACAACAACTCAAAAATAATCAAATAGATTAAAATACTGTAAATAGGACTAAATTATTAACATAAAAATAAGCACATCTTGTAAAAAAACAGATGTGCTTATTTTTTAATTTTTATGCATTTTTACGTTTTAGGAAAATCACTCCACCAACAATTAACAATAATGCACCTGCAGCCATAGAGATCCAACTTGTAAGGTCAGCGCCTGTTTGCGGTAACCATCCAATTTTAGATTGAATTTCTTTCTTAGGTTGTGGTTGCTCTTTAGGTTGCTCTGATGTTTGAGTATTTTTATCTTGATTCGGCTGTTCTGGTTTAGGTTGTTCCGGTTTTACTTCTTTAAATTTCACCGTTTGACCCTTATCTTCGATGTCAACGT